>CAYIJG010000011.1:0-20576 GCA_964363685.1 uncultured Gammaproteobacteria bacterium | reverse complement strand
AGTTTTAAAAATTGCCAATTCCAGAGATGGCTCTATTGAATTAGAGCCAAACAGTATCTACCAAGTAATTTTGTCTGCTTCTACTACAGAAATGAATTCTCCAGATTTATTATGGTCAGCCGCTCGCTTGGGAAATCCAGACACTGTTTCAAAACCATATAACAAACAATTTACTTGGAAATTTAAAACCAAAAAAGATAGGTGCAAGATTAGTCGGGTGGCTGTGGCGCCAAAAAGTTTTGTAGCTGATCGTATTAATGACAAAAAAATATATAGCGCTCAGCCTTATTCTTCTCCAGATAGTTGTGCTGCCCAGGGACAGAAATTAAATCCTTGGTCTGTTGATTGGGACTGGACTTCTTCCGATATAAACGCAATCCCAAATGTAGTGGCTAAAGTGCAAGCCTTTAGCAGTAAAGGTAGTAGCGCTTATTGTACAAAAGACTGTATTCTCAAAGGAAGTAGTATACCGCTTGGAGCTCAAATACAGCCTGTTTGTGGAAACTCGGTCGTAGAAGCTGGAGAAGATTGTGATCAGCCAGAAAAAGGCGCTGGCTGTGGTTTGGACTGTAAACGTCTTGGTAATAGTAGAGCAGACGATTCTTGTGGTAATGGAAAGGTTGATCCTCATTTAGGTGAAACCTGTGATCCTGGGGACCGTGCCTCGGCCGTTGGTTGTAGTAATGTTTGTTTGCGAACAGGATCGAATCCTGATTTTAATGCCAAAGACGACGCCTCTGTCTGTGGTAATGGTTTAATGGGTAGCGGTGAAGATTGCGAACTTGGAATAGAACCATCTTTGCTAGTATCAAATTCTTCTTTGGGCTGTTCAGATAGATGTTTACATAAAGGTACAAGATTAGCTAGTAGTTGGTGCGTTACTGAGTCGGAACGTAAAGGTGGTTTTTCTGCAGATGAGTTTAGTAAAGCTTGTAAAAATAGTATTAGTCGTTGTGGAAATGGGGTAAAGGATCCAGATGAGGACGCTGGTTGTGACAAAGACGAAGGTAATATTTCTGATAAATGTAATATTTTTTGTTTAAAAAATAGCAACGGCCTTTTTGAGTGCGAAGCTGACAAGGAAGGTTGTAGTAGTAAGGGGCAAAATATCGGTTCGTCACTTTTGTACTCAGCGCCTTCTTTATGCGGGGATGGTCTGGTAGGGATCGGAGAAGATGCGTTCTGTGAAAATAATTTGATTAACAATCACGTTGGTAATAATCCTTGGGCGCTAGCGACCGGAGTTGGTTTGACAAATCCTGTTGGCGTACCACCAATACAAAAATCAGATATTATTGCTAGTACAGATGAGAATACAGTTGGTGGGTCTGTGGGTGGTAAAGGACAATTTTCTATTGCTTGTGGTTATACAAGCGACCAGGAATGTAAAGATAGAAATGGGGACAATTATGGTCTGGCCACAAATAGTTGTTGTTATGAACGTCCGAAATTAGTTGAAGTTTTTCCTGGCACCACCACGAAGCATGTTTTTAATGTCTGTCCTAACACGGCTATCGAAGCTATCTTTAGTCAAGAGATTAATCCAGGTACTTTGAGAGATAATGTCATCCTGGCTCGTGGCACTACCGATAACACTTGTGGTGAAAATGAGGATGTGACTAGCCTGACAACGATTGCTTTATCCGACAGTTATTTGCCTTGGTATAAAAAAGCCCTAGCCTATGTCTCCAATGTGTTTAAAAATTTAATTGGGCAAAAAGCCGAAGCTTTTCCTTTTGAAATTCGTGCTAAAAAATGGTGTTCTGGTCAAGACCTTGGTCAAGTAGAAGTAGAAAAAATTGCGGATGGTCAAAGTAAAATTATTTTCAGTCTAAGCCAGCCTCTCGCGCGGGATGCTGACTATATGGTTGTGTTAAAAAAGGGTCTTCGTAGTATAAAAGGTATTAGTGTTGGTGAAAACAACGCTACCAACAAACCTTTAAGTTGGAAATTTATCACTGGGCCTAATGTATGTGAAATTAATAAATTATCTATAAATCCATCTCAAGTATATTTTTCTAAAGCCGATGTCACTTCAACTCTGCAAGCTTCAGTTTCTAATGGAGACTCAGCTCGCTTACAATCAATTCCAGGCCATTATTCTTGGGAATATTTATGGCAACCAATCAATACACCATATTTTAGCGCGACCTCAACCACATCTTCGGTAAATATTATTACTTCCAAAAATCGTAATGGTGAAGATGATCTGCGCGTATCGGCAGTGATTACTGACAATAAATATTCTCTGCAGAGGGGTGTGGCAGATACAAACAAAACCCATGTGATTGTTTTCTTATGTGAAAATCCTTGGCCACCAAAAGATTTGATTATAAATGGGGATGGTCCATATACGATATTCCCATACGAAGACAAGGAAGGTAACAATGACGGTTATAATCTAAATACTAGGGCTTTTGATAAATCAGCTATACCTTTATCTCCAGTTGGTGGTTATTTCAATTTCCGCACTTACTACTGCGCAGACAATGGCGGTTTTGGTACGGGCGATGATTTGCCATACCTTGCTCCAGCAGTTCAAGTTTCCTCAACTATTGTCTCAGACAGCCCAACTTCAAGTCTAAAGAGATTTATCTTTACTAGCGCCAAAAATAATGACGGTATCGGTATTCAAGTATTTTCAAATCCTAAACATTTCACTGTATCTGAGTGGTTCTCAGATCGGTTTGCCAATGACCAAGGGTTTACAAGTGTAATGACCTCAGCCAAAATAGACGGCTACGACGCAATTACTGATGGAAATAATATTTATGTGGATGCCCTTAATTATTCTGATACTTCACACAACCTGTTTTCTAATATCTATTTGTTTAGTATTAATGCCGACGCCAAAACTGATACCCAGCGAGTATTTCAACAGATGCTTGGTAATTTGAAATTCAATACTAATTTAACTAACTTTGGTTATTGTGGGGTTGATATGAATGTGCCAGGAGTCTCCACTACTTGTCGAACCGACTTCGATTGCTCTGGCAATGAGGTTTGTTCTGTACAGACCGATAAATTAAAACGCAATTATCAGAGGTTGAGAGATTTGAAAACAATTCAGGAATTATTTGATAACTAGTTAGAGTGCAAGTGTGGTATAATTAAGACGTATGCAGAAGAAAAAAATAATTATATTTTTATCAGCTTTATCTTTGTTAAGTTTTTTGATTTACTCAAACCTGCCTGCCGGCAGGCAGGAAGTTTTGGCAGTTGGCGTGTTGCCGACTCTTAATGAAGGCACTTATCTGACAGGTCAGACATTTAGTGTTTGGCCTTCCTGGTCAGTCCTGGGAAGTGCCTTAGGGCAAGCCTTGCCGGTAGATCCGATTAACCGACTGGCTCCAGCTGGGACCTGTGTTAGTAGTACTAATAAATTTTGTTTGAGTAATGCTAATTGCTCACCTGCTGAAGGTGGTGTGTGTGTTTTGCATGATCAGACTACTGGCTGGAGCACGGCTGATAGGCGTTTTAGTTTTGCTTGTAATAGCGATTCTTACGTTTATCGGTATGTAGTGGCTCCGAGCAGTAGTTCTTATACTGTCCGCGCTCGTTTTGAGGATACAGGTTTATCGCCGGTTAATATGAACAGTTTTGTTTCTGATTTTATCAGTACCACTATTTTTAAAGTTACTACCGGTACCCCTGGAGTTTGTTATTTTAATGAAGAAATTTCTACTATAGAAACAGGCAGGTGTGGTGATGGTAAGCTAAATTTACAAAGAGGTGAGCAATGTGATCCACCAGGTAGAATTGAATACGAGACAGGTTGTAGTGGTATTCGTGGTCAAAAAATTCTATCTGTCTGTAGTAGTTCTTGTCAGTGGACAGCTTCCTCCACTCCTTGTAATGCTTTTAGTAAGTGTGGTAATGGCAAAAAAGAAGTTGGTGAAACCTGTGATGAAGGTGCCTTAAACGGCCGGTATAACCATTGTAATCTTACTTGTACTGGTCCAAGTTTGTTGGGAATTTGTGGTAACAGTACGACTGAACATGCGTATGAAATTTGCGATCCTGGTACGCCTGGTCTTGAAAAATATAGCCCGCATGACAAAGCGCAGTCTTGTAGCTGGGATTGCCAAAATTGGGGTCCGTATTGTGGCGATAAAATTGTTCAGTCCCAACATGGGGAAACCTGTGACGGTTCCCAAACTTGTACTATCGGCGGGCGTCAAGGTACAAAGATCTGTAATGATAACTGTCAAAAAGAAGATGACAAAGGCACATTGGCTTGGTGGACTTTTGAGGACTTGGAAAAAAGCGCCGTTCTAGATGGATTGATAGCCAAGGACGTTTCTGTCTTTGCGACTAATCATGCTCTTTGTAAAAAAGAAGTTGATTGTCCCAAGTTGATATCAGGGAAAATTGGCAAGGCGCTGGAATTTAATTCACCCGATATTAGCAAAATATTTTCTCTACGAGCAGAGCCCAGCTCAGATTTTGAGGTAAATGAATCTATAACGGTTGAAGCCTGGGTTAAGCCATCTGATTATGAAGAATTATACCAGCGAGTTGTAGAGCGAGGCGGGGCTAAGGATCAGACAGGCTTTGATTTAGAGTTAAACGCTTCGTCTACAAAACATATCGCACGGTTTAATGTGTGGAATAATTTTCCGGTTGGGGTTGATTCCGAGAGTGCCATTTCTTTAAATGCATGGACGCATATCGTGGCTACTTATGAAAGAGACGGGGATAATCACGTTCTTAAAATGTATGTTAACGGATCTTTGGAGGCCACTAACGATTTCTCTAGTCCCGATGAGGCGATGGCTAGATCTCAAGGCGATTTATTTATTGGACAGTCCGCAGTCGGCGATGGCTCAAATCTTTTCTTTGGCAGTTTAGATGAAGTAAAGATTTATAACCGTGCTTTATTAGCTGATGAAGTTCGTAATAATTTTCAAACTGGTTGGTCATGTGTAGTCGGTCCAGCGGCCCCTCCGATAGCGGAAAATATCCCTACAAGCTGTGGAAATAATGTTGTAGACGCTAACGAAGCTTGTGATAGAGGCGCTACTAACAATGGTCGTGCTTGTACCGCTACCTATGGCCAGCCTTGTTCGTATTGTTCGGCTAATTGTCAAAATGTGATTGATGTCCAACCTTTGCAATATTGCGGTAATGGTATTATAGAGCAAAGAGAGAGATGTGATGTTCTGTCTCCATCTGGAGCTATTTATGTTTCTGCCATCAACACCAACCAAACAACAGAGCCTATTAAAGATGAAAATTATAATGGCTTTAAGGAGCTGGCCTGTTCTGCTGAGCCATACATTCCTCACACCCTTCAAAAAGGTACAAAAACCTGCGGAGATTGTACTGTCGGAGTGGTCAGAAATTGTATAAGATGCGGACTTGACCAAAACGGTGTTAGTGTTTCCGGAGGCATAATAAATGTTTTGGCAACTTCCACTGGTATTAAAGATCCGCTTTTTACTAAAGATCTAGGTAAAGATGAGTTGATTGAGTATACTAATAATAATCAGCAAATAGATAGAAGAACTAGTAGCTCGCTAAGACTAGTGATAGGTGCCTGCGGACCTTCGCATTCTCTTGCAAATCTGTTTGCAAATTTATGTGAAACGACAGAAACAAGCTCTCCTTTGATAGGTCAATTAAAAATAGGAAAAAATACCTCTCCCGAAGGTTTAAAATCTTACACACTTCTTAATCCGTATGAAGCAGGCGGTGCATTAATTAATAGTAACCTTGCATGTTCTCAGGGTAATGATCCAACTAAGAAATATGTAATGTATATAAATAGGGACTGGACTCGTCCATTGAGTTTCCCTATTGTAGCCAGCCCACAAGCTTGGCAGTATGATCTAGTTTTGTCGCCAGTTATCAATAATACCATTCGTAACAAAGACTTACGTGTTGTAGTAAGTTGGGTTGGTCAAGGTGAATTTTATGGCGGTATTTTAAATCCTTTTGTATCAAGTACTAATCCTGAAGTCACTGCCCCTTCATATTGTAATCTACCAGGCACTTGTCCTGCTTTGCAAAAGAGATATTCTACTGGCATCAGTTATTACACAACTCCAAATTCTGATTGGAATGGTGTTTGGTATCATGGATTTAATTCAACCAATGGACAGACAAAGGCAGAATCTTTTACGATTAATACTGGAGTAATGTTAGGTAACACCTATGCTTTTTTTGTTAAGTCTCCCGGCAGTCCAATTAGGCAGTTTAAAAATACGGCTAGATTAAAAGTGGAATTATATTTGCCAGAAAGTCCCTACAATCCCGGTAATCAGGAGTTTTTTGGTCCTGCACATTATTTTTCATTATTTCCCTTCCGTTTCGGCATCCCAGTTAAAACTTATTATTTTAATACGGCCGTTCCGTCGGATAACCCAAATGCAAAATATTGGCATGTCTTTAATATTAGTAAACCAGAAGTAGTAACTCCTGTTTCTTCAACTAGTGTCATAGATGTAAATACTATATTTACTGGCCCGGCTCAATTTAAATATACCAGCAATCTAGTTCGAGATCCTAACTTTGTAGAGGATACAAATAATGGTGATGGAGAACCTCCACCTCCCCCAAATATCCCAGTCGGAGGAGGGCCTTTTAACCCACCAAACATTCCACCACCACCTCCTGCTGTGCAATAAAATTTAGAGGTGATATATTGTAAAAAAGTAAAGTATGGAAACAAGAAAAAAAATTATTATCTTACTAATCATTTTAATCCTGGGAGGGGCAGGTATTTTTATCTATAAAAAAAATAAAAATCAGACAAATATTTCACCCGGTTCTTCAGTGTTTGAGACCACCACTGCTCCAGTTATAGATCAAGCGAAAAAACAAGAGTTTGAAGGGGCTATTGAAAAAATTTCTAGCTCGGATCAAGATTTTGATGGTATACCAGATAGTGAAGAAGCTAAATATAAAACTGATCCAGCCTCGGCTGATACAGACGGCGATGGGCTGACAGATTGGCAAGAAGCCTCTATTTTTTTGACAGACCCTCTCAAAGCCGATACAGATGCCGATACTTTTACAGACGGTTATGAGGTGCGCCACGGATTTAGTCCAAAAGGGCCAGGGAAGTTATAAAGTTTAAGTTGAAAGGTTAGGGGTTAAAGTTATTACATTATAGTTTTCTGCTATGTTTTAAACTTTTACCTTCTTCCTTTAACCTTTAACCAAAAAATATGTTTGATGATCAAAACAATAGTCCAATTCCGCCAGCAAATTTACCTACTGAACCCGAAGATATGTTTTCTGGTGTAGAAAAAAATAGTCCAACAGGAGAGACTGCAGAGATACCAGACGCACTCTCCAATGGTTTGCTTAAGAAAAAACTGCCTACGGCTACCACGCCACCTAGTTTATTGCCAGTTAATGAAGAAGGCGTAATGGGGAATTATAAAATGAGTGGTCCAATTTTAGGAAAGATAATCTTAGGGTTGGTTATAGTTTTATTGCTCGGTGGTTTGGCCTATGGTAGTTGGTGGTTTTTTTATGGCCGAAAAAATAATGTGATTGAAGTAAAAAATACAGTTGAAAAAACACCGGTAGATAATCAAGTAAAAACTACTCAACCAGTAGAGAGCACAGCGCCTGCCACCACTCTTCCTTCACAAATAAATAACGATCAAATTTTATTTGGCGAGGGTGTGGATTTGGACCAAGATGGTCTCGATGATGTGCGTGAGAAAGAAATTGGGACCAACCCACAATTAGCCGATACCGATAGTGATGGCTTGAATGATGGTGATGAGGTGACTGTTTATAAAAGCGGTCCTTTAAAGAGCGACACAGACGGTGATGGTCTTAGTGATGGAGATGAGATTTTGATTTGGAAAACTAACATTCTTAATCCTGACACAGATAACGATACTTACCCTGATGGCACAGAGGTAAAAAATGGTTACAGTCCTTTAGGCTCAGGAAAATTGTTTAGTCCAGCTTCTACAACTACACCTACATCTTCTACACCAACAACTACCACAAAATAAATCAATATGTTTGGTAAAAAACCGGAGTCTCCTTTGCAAAAACCATCAGCTACTGTGAATGTGCAAACAATGCCCGCAGATTTTTATGGTGGAATGAATCCGGTAATCAAGTTCAAAAAGGTAGAAAAAGAAATAATTTTAGACTCCAAGCCAAAGCTAACAGATTCGGAAAAGAAAATGTTAGATAAAAGCACAGCTGTCGGCAGTGGTGATTCGCTACACGCAGTTAGCATTTTTACTAACAAGAAATTATCTCTGATTTTTTTTGGAATTTTGTTTGTGGTAACGATTGCTGGCGCTAGTGTGTATTATTATATTCAATCCAAAAACCAGGCTAAGCTAGTTGTGCCAAACCCTCCAAAAATTGAAGTGGCGCCGGTTGTCTCAGAACCAGTCGTTGTTCCTACCACCACCGAAGCGGTCGCAGTGATTACCGAAACAGCCCCTAAATTTTTGCCTGAAGCGCCGATTGAATTTCCGTCTTTTCTATTAGGCGATAGTCCGGATTTGGACAGAGACAATATTTCTGATTTAGCAGAAGAGCTTTTTGGAACTGATCCAAGCAATCCCGACACAGATGTCGATAGCTATAATGATGGTCATGAAGTCTTTTATTTGTATAATCCAGCGGGCAAAGAGCCTATAAAGTTAGTTGAGTCTCAATTTGTTAAGGAGTATAAAAATTTAAATTTTGGTTATAGTGTACTTTACCCAACTACCTGGGCGTTGGGTGTCGTTGACGTTGAAGAGCGTGAAGTTTTATTTAGTACTTTAACCGGAGAAAATATAGAAATAAGAACTTTTGACTTATTACCGCAACAGACTTTTTCCGATTGGTTTGTGCGGTGGGGGGTTGAACAAAACTATCAAAATCTACTAGACTTCCAGACTCGATTTTTGGAAACAGGTAAAAGTAGAAATGATAATCTAGTCTATTATTTCTTTGACAATAATCATGTGTATGCCCTGATTTATCACACTACCGACTCCAGCGTGGTGAACTACCGGTCAGTATTGGTAATGATGGCCAGAAGTTTTAAGTCTGTTCAATTTGTTGTTCCAGACAATATTTCGGTTCCACCGATCAGTACTTTCCCATTAGAAATGCCTACCTCTACTAGCAATCAAAGCACAACGTCTTTTGATTTATAATCCAAGAATTGTTCAGTTATGATAAATTTAGATTTCAATAAAAATGTAGATTGCCCCTGGACTTTGGTAAAGATACAAAAAGTATTCAACCAAATAGAAAAAGTAACTAAAGCCAAAGGTAGTGTAGAAGTAAGTATTGTTGGAGATAAAGAGATTAAAGATCTAAATTTTAGATACAGGGGATTGAAAAAAGTGACAGATGTACTGTCATTTGCATGGCAAGAAGATAAAATTATTAAGACAAATTCATTGGGTCAAATATATATCTGTTATCCACAAATTGTCCGTCAAGCCAAAAATTTTGCGGTAAAGCCGGAAGAGGAATTCGTGAGAATGTTAGCCCACGGTTTTTTGCATATTATTGGTCATGATCATGGCCAGAAAAAAGAAGCTGAAATTATGTTTGGTTTGCAAGAAGATGTGGTAGATAAGTACTTTAAGAAATAAAAATTATGCTGTGGAATAGATTTATAAAAAGCTTTGCAGATGCGGGCAAGGGGTTGACTCATGTTTTTAAATCAGAACAAAATTTCCGAATTCAAGTAGTGGTAGGTACTGTGGTTTTAGTTGCTTCCTTTTTATTTCCCTTATTAATCTGGGAAAGAATTTTAGTGATCCTTTTGGTTTTGTTAGTTTTGCTTATTGAAATTCTGAATACAGTTTTTGAATATTTTAGCGATTTACTCAAACCACGCCTTAATCACTATATCGGTATTATCAAAGATGTGATGGCCGGAGCGGTACTCCTGACGTCTTTAGTAGCCTTAGTAGTAGGGTTAATGATTTTTTACCCGCATTTGGCAAGTCTGTTTAAATAATGGTATAATTAGTAACTACTAGGATTAAAAAGTCAACTTTTCTAACTGTCATTCTGATCCGCCCAAGGCGGAGAATAACCCCTGTCCAATTATTAAAAAATCGACAGAGATCCTTCACTACGTTCAGGATGACAATAATAGTAAGTAATTTCGTAGTTGTATGAAAAATCATCAAGGCAATTTAATCAGTGGCTTGGATATCGGGTCAAATTTTGTCCGCATGGTAGTTGGCCAGCTAGTTGAAAAAGATAACCAAGGGGAAGAACTTCAGATTTTGGGAGCAACAGAATTTCCTTCCGAAGGTGTCCAAAAAGGCGTTATCAGTAGTATAGAAGATGTAGTGTCTTCTGTTTCAGCTTGCCTGGAGAGAGTGGAACGAATGGTAGGTGTGCCGATAGACAGCGTTTGGGTAGGGATTTCCGGTTTGCATATCTTATCTCAAACTAGCAAAGGCGTGATTGCAGTCTCAAAAGCCAATAACGAAATAACTGAAGAAGATGTGGCCAGAGCCATAGAAGCAGCCAGATCTATTGCTACGCCCCTCAATTACGAAGTTCTACATGTCTTGCCAAAGAACTATACTGTAGACGGCCAAACCGGCATTAAAGACCCAACCTCAATGACTGGTGTGCGCTTGGAAGTAGATACCCAGATTATTTTGGGCTCATCTTCCCAAATTAAAAATTTAACCAAAGCGGTCTATAGAGCTGGGTTAGACATCGAAGATCTAGTATTATCTGTGGCAGCCACAGCCGAAACAGTCGTGACCAAGCGTCAGAAAGAGCTAGGTGTGATGGTAGTCAATCTCGGTGGAGCCACCACGAGTATCGCTGTCTTTGAAGAAGGGCAATTAATTCATACTTCTATTATTCCAATCGGTTCCCAACTTATTACCAACGACATTGCGGTTGGTTTGCGCACTTCGGTAGATATCGCCGAGAGAGTAAAGATAGAATATGGTGATTGTCGCGTAGATCTTACTTCCAAAAAAGACGAGATTGATCTATTTGATTTAGGATCTGGTGAACACGAGCTCGCTAAGAAAAAGTATTTGTCCGAAATTATTTCTGCAAGAGTAGAAGAAATTTTACAAAAAGTGGACAACGAACTACGCAAGATTCAGCGCTCAGGATTATTGCCAGCCGGAGTAATGCTTACTGGTGGTGGCGCTAAATTACCAGGCATGGTAGAAATGGCCAAGAAGGTCTTGCGACTACCAGCCAACTTGGGTTATCCTATAAATGTAATTAGCGTTACTGATAAAGTAAATGACCTAGGATTCTCCACAGCTGTAGGCCTTGTCAAATGGGGGAGCCAGATGCAAAGTAGTGGTGGTTACGGCAAGCCTAGATCTGGTAATGTATTCAAAGGCGGAGGCAAAGCGTTTGATTTTTTGAAAAAAACTTTTAAGAGTTTGATACCTTAATAATTTCTTGACAGTCCGAGTTTAAAACTATAAACTATATAACGGAGTCCGCTCCGTTATTTTGTTTAAGGACGTTCTGAACACAAAATGTGTACACCAACTTTAATTTTATCCCGATTTTGCTTCGAGCAAAATCGAGGATCCACGATTTCGGCGAACCGAAATCGGGAGAATTTATAATTTAGTATTTAGGATTTAAATTGTATGCCTCAAGTAAAACCTGATATAGAAACATTTGCCAAAATTAAAGTTATTGGTGTTGGCGGATCTGGCGGTTCGGCTGTTAATCGCATGGTTGCTAGTCGTATTCGTGGTGTAGATTTTATTGCCATGAATACCGATGTTCAGGCTTTGCATCATAACTCGGCTCCGCAAAAACTTCATATTGGTAAAACAGTCACTAGAGGTCTTGGTGCTGGTATGGATCCGGAAGTTGGGCGCAAGGCTGCCGAAGAAAGTCAGAATGAAATTAGAGATGTGGTCAAAGACGCCGATATGGTTTTTATCACCTGTGGTTTGGGTGGTGGCACTGGTTCAGGCGCGGCGCCCATTGTGGCTTCGGTTGCCAAAGAAGCTGGCGCGCTCACCGTGGCGGTAGTCACTAAGCCGTTTAATTTTGAAGGTCCACAGAGAAGAGATATTGCTGAAAAAGCCTGGGAGCAATTGGCTCGTAATGTAGATGCAATTATTACAATTCCGAACGATCGTATTTTACAAATTATAGATAAAAAAACTACGCTTCTGGAATCATTTAAAATTGTAGACGATGTGCTCAAACAAGGCGTGCAAGGTATTGCGGAGCTTATTACTATCCCCGGCCTAATCAACGTTGACTTTGCTGATGTCAAAACCATTATGCGTGATGCTGGTTCGGCGTTGATGGGTATTGGCACGGGTACAGGCGAAAATAGAGCCGTAGAGGCAGCCAAGGCTGCTATCTCGAGTCCATTGCTTGAGCTTTCTATCGATGGTGCTAGAGGCATACTCTTTACCATTACCGGTGGCCCAGATATGACCATGAATGAGGTTAGCGATGCGGCCAAAATTGTCACTGGTTCTGCTTCCGAAGATGCCAAGGTAATATTCGGCGCCAATATAGATGAAACTATGTCTGGCCAAATGCGCATTGCGGTCATTGCCACTGGTTTTGATGATCGTCGCCAAGGCTATGCCGCGATTGAAGAGGAACAGCCAGCGCAATCATTTTTTGCCAGTAGTAAATATGCGCCAAGCAACTTTATGAGAAAAGTACAGAAAGATGAAGAAGAGGAAGAAAAGAAATTTAAGCAAATTATTCATAATCCTAATACAATACCAAATATTTCCAAACCTCAATCCCGAGAACTCGGGGTTAAAGATAAAAATACCGGTGATGAAGACCTGGAAATCCCAGCCTTTATACGAAAGAAGATGGGAATCTAACTTATTTAAAACTAAACAACACCTATCAAAAGGGTGTTGTTTTATTAAAAGGCGCAATGTATAATATGTGTATTAAATACTATATATGCGTTGTCCAATCTGCAATAACAAAGAAACCAGTGTGGTAGATACTCGCCCAGCTGAGGACGATCTATCTATTCGCCGTCGCCGTCAGTGCGATAAATGCGAATATCGTTTTTCTACGGTGGAGGAAATGGAACTTTTGGATATTATTGTTGTCAAAGGCGATGGCCATCGTGAAATCTATATGCGCGATAAGATAGAAAACGGCGTCCGCATGTCGCTGACCAAACGACCATATACTCGTGACGGCTTCCATCGTTTAATACATTCGATTGAGCGCGATATTCAAAAAAAGAAATCAAAAGAAATTTCCAGTAAAGAAATTGGCGAGGTAGTGATAAAACATTTGCGTGGTTTTGATAAGGTTGCCTATATCCGGTTTGCCAGCATCTACCATGATTTTAGAGATGTGCGCACGTTTGAAAAAGAATTAAAAAAATTATCATCCAAGTAATTATTTAGTATGTTTAGACACAACAATACTCCTGCCATTAGCCCAAACCAAGATACTGTTCAGCCACAAGATTCGGCCACAGTTGTTAGTGGCAAAGAGTCACTCAAACCGCCAGAAAACGAAACCAGCCTCAAAGAACTGATTGAGAAAAACCTGAAATGGTCCCAGATTATTTATGAACAGAATCGTAAGTTAAACGGTAAGCTTCTGTGGATGGCAGTCAGTAGTTGGGTTAAAATTTTTATTATACTTATTCCACTTGTTGCCGCGGGTATTTTTTTGCCTCCACTTTTTAAAAATATTTGGTCGCAGTATGGTGATTGGTTAGGTATGTCTTCGAGCGATGAACAGCAGACAAAATCAACTAATTCTATGGAAGGACTGATAAAAATGCTTAATTTAGATCCAGCTAAGCAAGAACAACTTAAAGCCTTACTTAAATAAGCGAAGCTTGAAATTACGTCGAGCTTTAAAAAAAGAAAAATACATTTTCTTTTTTATTCACCTCTAGTAATTATAGTTATGACAAAGAAAACAAAAATTTGTGCAACCCTTGGTCCTTCTTGTTCAGATCTTGATACTATTGTGGCAATGATAAAAGCCGGACTAAATATCGCACGACTTAATTTTTCACATGGAGATTATACTAGTCATGCCGCTTTGATATCTATTATTCGCAAAGCTGAAGAAATAACGGGTGAGCCCATCGCGATTATGCAAGATTTGCAAGGCCCAAAAATTCGAGTAGGAGCTTTGCCAGAAGCGGGGATAGCCATCAAGGTAGGCGAGGAAGTAGTGTTTGACGCCCCATTAAAACAACCTGAGCCAGGGGTGGTTCCGCTTGATTATCCTGATTTACACAATTTTGTTGCGCCGGGCCATAGGATTCTGGTTGATGACGGCCATATCGAACTGCGGGTCAAAAATGTTGAAGGTACCAAAATAATCTGTGAAGTCGTAGAAGGAGAAAAAATTCTTTCTCACAAAGGTTTGAATTTTCCTGATAGCAATCTAGATGTGGCAGTGATTAGTGAAAAGGATAAAAATGATTTGAAATTTGGTTTGGAGCAAGGCGTAGATTTGGTGGCTTTGTCTTTTGTGCGTAGCGCCAAAGATATTATTGATTTACGATTTTTAATTAAGCAATTTGAAGAAGGTCTGGGTATTAAAAATCAAGCGCCAGTGCACCTGATAGCCAAGATAGAAAGACGCGTGGCGGTTGATAACCTCAAAGAAATTCTAGATGTAAGCGACGGCATTATGGTGGCCCGTGGTGATCTAGGTCTAGAATTATTAGCTCCAGAAGTGCCTCTGGTTCAGAAAAAAATGATAGACGCCGCTAACCAACAAGCCAAGCCCGTGATTGTGGCCACGCAAATGTTGGATTCTATGCGAGAGAGTAGTCGTCCTACCAGAGCGGAGGTCAGTGATGTGGCCAATGCAGTTATTGATCATGCGGACTGTCTGATGCTTTCAAATGAAACCGCGGTGGGGCTGCATCCAGTGCTCGTGGTAGAGACTATGGCAGATATTATTGTCAGCACCGAAAAATCTCATTATGATGATACGGCCTTGCCTGGCATCCACAAAAGCGGCACGACGATAGAGCTGGCCATCAGCGAACTCTCCCGGATTCTGGCCGAAGAAGTAAAAGCCAAAATTATTTTGGCTGCATCGTTGTCTGGAGAAACTGGTCGGCTTATTAGTCATGTCCGTCCGCAATTATTAATTTTGGTTGGTACTAGTAG
Source organism: uncultured Gammaproteobacteria bacterium (assembly GCA_964363685.1). GTDB lineage: Bacteria > Patescibacteriota > Patescibacteriia > Magasanikbacterales > GWA2-37-8 > XYD2-FULL-39-9. Next base: position 5,493 of record CAYIJG010000011.1, on the reverse strand, counting down.
TGCTAGAGTACAGAGACAGCTCAATCTGTCTTGGGGGGTAGTGCCGTTTATTTTGGAACCATGTCAGTCTATAGAAGAACTTGTAGAAAGATCGATTGCCTATATCAAGAAACATAAATTAGCCAAGTAGGGGATCAGATGGTGGTGGTAGCGGGCGAGCCGGTCGGGCAGGCAGGGAATGTGAATTTGGTTGAGGTACGGGAGATAAAATAAATTTAGTTTAGAATAATAAATTTATGGTAAATAGAGAGTTGTTAGGTATAGTTAGGGCGATGAATGACAGCGGAATACCACAAAGTGGAAGAAAAAAGATGTACGGTCGTTATGTTAGTGCTGGAGCAAAGGACACAGGTATTCTTCCTGGTGACGTAACTAGGGGCATTACTCGTGAGATGATTGATGCGTTTTTGGAGACTCTTAATAATAATTCTTCATTACCAGAGAGCAGTAACCAACAACACCCTAATGAATTTAAGTCGCGAGGTATTAACAATTTAATTTATAAGCTTGGCACAGGAGGTAAAAGAGTGGGGTCTCTTGAGTCTTTAGACGCTAGAGACGCAAAATTGATTGCTACGGCTATTGATTTAGTAGAAGCTTCATTTTTTAGTGGTAAACTAGACGTATATTCATCTGCGGTATATACAATAAATTGTCTTACCAAAATTGATGATAGTAGATTATTTCAAAATCAAATACCTGATGACATCGCAAGAACAAGCGATAGAAGAAAACGTGTTGATGGCTTTGTAGATGAGGTGAGTACGTTTGCCCAAAGGTATCTGTCTGGTGAAAATCCCGAAGTAGCGTCTGAAACTAATTATAAACCAGAGACAATACGAGGAATATACGAACTCTTTGAAGCGTCTAGCGACGCTGTTCTTAAAGATCTAGGAGAAAAAGATAGGGGGCAAAAGCAATCTCCACTTTATTTGGTTAAAGATTATGCGATAGCCGACTTAGCTATGAGTACAAAAGTTTATGGCGAGAGAAAGATAGCTAAAATAATTAATTTTCTTCTCGGTATTAAAAGCGCTGAGGCAGAAAAAGAAATTTTTGGTGGATCTTTAATGGTAACTAGTGAGGGTTTAGGTGTATTTGATACTTGGAATAAAGAATTTGTAAGAGTTAGGGATAGTGTTGGCGGAGATCTAGTAGATCGTAAGTCTGCTAGCTATGGAATGGGAACTTCGGAGTTACATTTTAAACCAGAGCATTTAATGTTTGCTGCAGTTGCAGTTAAGTTTTTAAGAACAAAAAACCAAAATAGTATATCTAACAAATAGGTGTCTTAAATATTAAGGTCATTTTAAAGTTGGATAGAGAGGAAACTTTTTAGTCATCTCAACCACTCGCTGTTTAATTTCAGCCAACTTCGCTTCATCTTGCCAATTCATAATTGCCTCATCAATCCAGCCTGCAATTATTTTCATTTCTTCTTCTTTCATTCCGCGAGTAGTAATGGCCGGTGTGCCAAGACGAATTCCGGATGGATCCATTGGTGAGCGAGGGTCATCTGGAATCATGTTTTTGTTTACCGTAATACCAGCCTTGTCCAAAGCAATCTGCGCTTCTTTACCTGACACGCCTTTGCCAGTTACGTCTATAAGCAAGAGGTGATTATCTGTACCGCCAAAACAGAGTTTATAACCCATGCGGTTAAATTCGGCTTCTAGTATCTTAGCATTGGTTTTTATTTGTTTGGCGTATTCTTTGAACTCTGGCTCCAAGGCTTCTTTGAAAGCGATAGCTTTGGCGGCAATATTATTTTCATGAGGTCCACCCTGAAAACCTGGGAACACAGACTTATCAATATCTTTGGCAAATTTTTCTTTACACATAATCATTCCACCTCGTGGTCCGCGCAAGGTTTTGTGAGTGGTGGTAGTCACAATATCAAAAATCGGCACGGGATTATCCATCTGTCCTCCGGCAATAAGTCCGGCGATATGGGCAATGTCAGCCATGGTGATAGCGCCTACCTCATCGGCAATATCTTTTATTTTTTGGTATTCAATTTCTCGGGAGTAGGCACTATAGCCAACCAAAATTATTTTTGGTTTGTGCTCTAGAGCCATCTGGCGAAGATTATCCAAATCAATCAAACCTTCGGCATTAGTCTTATAGCGGACAAAGTTATAAATTTTGGCCATATAGGTGACCGGATGGCCGTGGGTAAGGTGGCCACCATGAGAAAGATCCATACCAAGCACGGTGTCGCCAGGTTTGAGCAGGGCAAAATATACTGCGACATTGGCCGGGGCGCCCGATAGTGGTTGCACATTGACATGTTCGGCGCCAAAAAGTTGTTTGGCTCGGTCTATGGCCAGAGTTTCTACTTCGTCTATAAATTCGCAACCGCCATAATAGCGCTTGCCTACATACCCTTCTGAGTATTTATTTGTTAAAATAGAGCCTAATGCCTCAAGCACAGCTGGGGAGACAAAATTTTCCGAAGGGATCATTTCCAGCCCTTCTTCCTGGCGTTTTTGTTCGCGCTTTATGCTTTGGTAAATATCTTGATCAAAGTCTTTTAATTGTTGAGTGTGCATATGATAAGTTTTTATAAATAATTAGTTTGCAATTTTCAATTGTCATCCCGACCGTAGTGGAGGGATCCCTTAAGCATGGTGTAAGGGATTTCTTGACTCCGCTAAGGCTTCGCTCGAAATGACAGACAGAAGTTAAAGGCTCTTAATTATATCATATACATTTTGCGCACAATTATCCGGTAAATTATTTATATCATGCCAAGCCCACTCGGCAATATCTTTTCCTGGTGTTATTTCTCCAATTCTTTTTGCTAAATAGTGAATGAGAATTATGATTCTGCCATTTTGAAATAACATGATTGGTTTGAGTGGTTTTATTATTTCTATTTTTAAACCCAATTCTTCGCCCACTTCACGCTGACAAGCTTCTTCTAAAGTCTTATCAAATTCTTCTACTTGACCTCCTGGAAACATCCAAGGAGTAATGCCGTCTGGTTTTTGTTCACGATTAAGTAAGACTTTATTGTCTTCTATAATAACCGGTCCGGAAGCAATGATTGAATTTGGAGGTAAAAACATATACAAATATAATACTATCTTTTCAACCGTTTTACCATATAGGTATTTTCTAGTCTATATCCAATATGGCGATAGTAATCACGCACACCCACGCCGGAAATAACGGCGATTTTGGCTATACCTTTTTCTTTGGTTATTTTTTCAGCCATTATAATTAGTTTTTTACCCAAACCTTTATGTTGGCTAGATTCTTTTTCTTGCATGCCGATTTTGACGAGCTGGCCATAAGTATGAAGTTCACGGATATAGGCTGGGAAAGGGGATAGCTTTCTATCTTTTTTATAAGTCGCTTGGTCAACGATGCGCAACCTGCAAAAAGCAAAAACCACTTGTCTGTTTTTATCTTCAAAACTTAAAAAATATTCAGTTCCACCTTGAGTTTCATATTCGTCAATAAACAAATGCGGAGTTAAATCTTTTATTTCGGTAATATCCACGTGAGAGATTTCACGGCAACGTAAGCAGACACATTTTGTGCCTTCTTTTTTCATTTGTTCTTGGATAACCTGGCGCAGGTTGGTGATTTTATTTCCATCTTCTATATATTGGCCCGGGATATCGCGGATGAGACGAGAGATACGACAATATCTTGGTACGTGCGGTTTGAATTGTTTCAGTATTCGTAATAGGTCATCAGTAGGGTAGGCTTTGTATTTTCCTTCCTTGAACCAATCGTATAGTTCTGAATTTTTAATTACAGAACAAGGATAAACTTTAATCATATCGGGCCGAAAGCCAGGGTCTTCAAAAACATTTATCATCATCGCCAGATCAGTTTCGGGTGTAGCGCCAGGTAGTTGGGGCATCAAGTGAAAGTCGGTTTTGTAGCCGTAATTTTTGAGAAACTGCGTGGCCAGCTTTGATCTGGCATTATCATGTCCGCGTTTGATAAGTTTTAAAATCGCATCGTCAGTATGTTGGATGCCAAGCTCAATACGGGTACAGCCCATCTCGCGCATCTGCCAGACAGTACGTAGATTGACACAGTCAGGTCTAGTTTCCAAAGTCAGGCCAATAATTCTATGTTTAGCTTTTTCGTTTAGTTTTTGTTGTTTGGCTAGTTCGGCTCGTAGTTTTTTAAGAGATGAATGTTCGCTTAGCTTTGTAGCTCTAGTTTTATTCTTAATGCCAGTCCGATTAGCCGCTTCAAAAGATTTCAGAATAAACCAGTATTGGTAGGATAAGGGGTATGAGTTCCAGGTACCGCCTTTGATAATCAGTTCTACTTTATCGGTAGGATGGCCGTTGTTTTCCAAAGCCTCAATTCTTTTGGCCATTTGATCGTATGGGCTAAATTCCAAGGTCAGCGCTCGGGCAGCAGCTGGTTCATCTGACAGATAGCTCTTCGGCATACGGGCATCCAGAGGGCAATAGACGCACTTGCCAGGGCATGGGTAGGGTTTTACCAAAGAGGTGACGATAGTAACCCCCGAAAGGGTACGGATAGCTCGTCGGCGGAGAATTTTTTCTAGTTGAACACTTTTTTTGACCTTGCCCGTCCGGACTAATTTATGGTATGATTTTAGAAGAACTTGTTTGTTTGGTATAGAGATTTTTGGGTCATTTTCTTGGCGCAACATCTTACGTAAAGATTCGCTAAAATCAATCTCAGTTTTGGGAGGGTTTTCAGACAGGTATTTAATTATTGTTTCGTTAATGGACATAACATGTTAAAAAAAGAGGCAAATCAAATTATACGTAAAATTCACCAAGATTACAATACCATCGCGGCTGACTGGGATAAAACCAGGATTTTGCCGTCGGGTATAAAATTGAAGCTTTTAAATGATATAAAAGAAGGCATGAAAGTTTTGGATTTGGGTTGTGGGAACGGGCTGGTAGCTTTACAAATTTTAAAAACTGGAGCGCTGTATTTTGGAACGGATATTTCCGAAAAATTGATTAAAATTTCAAAAAATAAATTTAAGGTTGAAGTAAAAAAAGGAGAGGCAAAATTTTTTGTGGCGGACGCGACAAAAAAGTTGCCTTTTAAAAGTAATTATTTTGACAGAATATTTTGTTTTGCGGTTTTACATCATATTCCGAGCGATGATTTGAGAGTGAAGTTACTAAGTGAGGTAAAACGAGTTTTAAAAAACGGAGGTGAAGCAAAGTTTATTGTCTGGAACTTAATGAATGAGTGGCCGTATAAAAGATTCAAAATTAAAGAACAATTAGAAAATTCTAAAGTTGGATTTGAAGAAGGTGATGTTTTTTTACCATGGAAAGCAACCGAGAATAAAATTATTGATCGTTATTTGTATGTTTTTAATGCAGACAAAATAAAAAAATTGGTCATAAAAGCTGGGTTTAAAAATATTAAAGTTGATTATTATAATCGCGCTGGTTTAAAAGAGAAAAATGGTGAAGCATTAGTTTTAAGGGTAAAAAAATAGTATGAGGGTCTTGCAAATAAATAAAT
>CAYIJG010000010.1:0-20734 GCA_964363685.1 uncultured Gammaproteobacteria bacterium | reverse complement strand
CGACGTCACGAGTGTGGCGTCGTCGCCGGAAGGTAGTAGGTTGGCCAGAGGCCGCCTGTGACGGCGGAATGCCAAATCCTGTGTCCCCGCCTCAGTCGTCCCAGTAGGCCCAGCTCCCCGGCCCGGGTCGAGCCGGGCCTTCGTCGAAGTCCGCCCAGGTGGTGGGGGCCGGGGTGGGCTGCTCCTGCTTGGGAATAGTAGGTTCTTTCTTGTGAGTAGGAGGAGCAGGTGGATCAGGTTTTTTTGTCGACATGACGCTATCTTATTATTTATCTGTTTATTTGTAAATAGTGCGTGGCTATTTGCTTAATTTGTAATTTGGCATTAAAATTGTATCCATATGATCATCTGCATCTACGGCGAAGATACATTTTCTAGCCGACATTACCTAACCCAGCAAGTAGAACGATTTAAAAAAGAACGAGATCCGCAAGGGATGAACGTCGTTGTTTTGGATGGACAAAAAGAAGAAAGTGGGCGTCTGTGGTCTGAGATTACAGCCACGGCTTTTTTGGCAGAAAAAAGATTAATTGTTATCCAGAACTTATTATCCAACAAAGATACTGATACTTTGGAATCTTTTATAGAAGGTGTTAAAGAAAATAAATTGCCCGAAAAAAACGTTATTATTTTTTGGCAGGGTGAGCCAGTTGGTAAAACAAAAATCGCTCAAGAACTGCAAAAATTATTAGTCAAAGAAAAATGGGCTAAAGAATTTGCCTCGCTTGCCGGCGCTTCTATGGTCAGTTGGATAAAAACAGAAATTGCTAGTCGTGGCGGATGTATAAACATACAAGCTTTGAATTATTTGGCGCAAAACACGGGCGGAGATATGTGGTATGCCAATTCTCTTGTTGATCAGCTGGTCGCTTATAGTAATAAAAAAGAAATATCACTTGGAGATGTGCAGTTATTTTTGGAAGAGAAAGCCGATGATAATATTTTTAATATGGTAGATGCGATTGTGGTTGGCAACCGCAAATTAGCCTTCAAACTCATAGAAGATCAGCGTCGGTTGGGGCAAGAGGATGGTTATTTGTTTAGTATGATTGTGCGTCAGTTTCGGATTCTTATTTCTATGCGCGATCTGTTTAATCGTGAAGAAAATATTTCTAGTGATAGCATGGCCAAGGCTCTTGAGCTACATCCGTTTGTAGTCAAAAAAAGTTTACCACTGATAAAAAGATTTTCTTTGGATAAGTTAAAAGATATCTATAAACAACTTTTGGATTTGGATATAAAAACAAAGACTGGTCTTGCGGACCAGTCTTGGCTTATAGATTTGTTCGTCGGGAAGCTCGGGTAATTATTTTGAAGCTTTGTTTAGTTTTTTCATCAAGCGGGAAAGTTTGCGGGAAGCGGTATTCTTTTTGATAACGCCAGTTCTAGCTGCTTTGTCCAAAGCCTGTTGAGCAGATCTGAGAACGTCGGCAGATTTACTTACCACAGCTTTTTTAAGTAAAGTCTTGTAGGTATCACGGCGCACTTTGTTTAAGGCGGCGCGTTTTTTCATTTTGCGGAGTTCTTTTTTAGCACTTTGTTGATTAGGCATAATATTAATTAACAATTAACAATTAACAATTTCAGTTCGCCAAGGCGAACGGATCAGCCTTGGGCTGAAACAAATCGAGAGTAAACCTGTTTAATTGTGTGAGTATACTAAACTAATTTGGCCAGAAAGTCAAGGAGAGCCTATTCTTCCGAATCCGGCTTATCTATCAAAATCTGTTCAAAGTCCATAGCATTACCGGTAATCCGCATCACGTCTTTATCAATCTTCTTAAATTCTTTACTTGATACATTATAATGATTAACGACTGTACCCAATGATGAACCTAGTTTTTCATGGTATTCTTCGTATTTTTTCAAATGCGTGCCGATTTCCCCTACTCGTTTGATAATATCTTTGGTAGTTTCTTCGATCTGCATGGCTTTGAGGCCCTGTAAGACTGTTTGTAGATAAGCAAGGAAAGAAGTTGGTGAGACAATAATAACTTTGTATTTTCCAGCTGCGCGCTGGATGAGGTTTTCGGTGTCTTCGGTGATAGCGCCGATTTTGTTAATCAACAAGTCATAGTAGATAGCTTCGTGCGGAATAAACATAAAGGCAAATTCCATCGTGCCTTCTTCTGGACGAATATATTTGGCAGTTTCAGTAATACGTAGTTTGAGATCATTTACAAAAAGTTTTTCTAAGCGAGCTTTTTCAGTTGGGTCACTAATCTCAACCATGCGATTATAGTTTTCTAGAGAAAATTTAGAATCAACGGGAATAATTTTGTCTTTGACAAATACCACCGCATCCACAATCTCGCCATTGTTAAATCCATATTGCATCTGGTATTGGCTGGGCGCCAAGACATTTTTGAGCAGTGTCTCCAGATAATATTCTCCTAAAATCCCTCGTTGTTTTGGGTTTTTCAAAATATCTTGCAAGTTTTGTAATTGGTCGGTAAAGCTTACGACTTGGCGGTTGGTTTCGTCCAGCTTGGCTAGGCGTTCGGTCACGTCAGTAATTATTTTCATGCTTTGGCCAAACTGCGATTGGATAGTTTTGTTTAAATTAGTTTGAGTATCAGTCATTACTTTGTGCGTATCAGTTATTTTTTGTTCTACCAGTCGATTGAGATCTTGAATCTGGTTTTGCAGCATGAGGAAGAGGTTTTGTTCGCCTTCTTTTGGCTTATCTTCTTTCTTTTTTAATAAAAGAAAAATGGCTATTGCCAGGCCAACTGCGATGATAATAAGTAAAATATTTTGCATAATTTTAGTTGTCATTCTGACGACGAAGGAAGAATCCCTGTCCGGTCGGGTTAATTGTAATCTTAATTTTAGAAAATATCAATCTAAACAAAAAACAAACTGTTTTCAGCATGTTTTTTGTCCTGTTTGTGCACAAGTTTAGTGCCACTTTGACGTGTGTGGCGCACGTTTCACTTTCATGATCCCTCCTGTTCTCTCTATTTATATACCGCCGAGAGTTGGCGAGCTAGATTTTCTCTCAGGCCGGGAGGCGAAGATGCATCACAAGACGAGGCAGAAAATCCTTCCGTGCCGGTACGCCCGGGACAACCCTTTTTGGACTCGACCTTGTTCAGTTGGTGTTAGTCCACCTCTGTCCCTGTCCAGGTCGTCACTATTGGTGTAGACGAGCACGATCCGGTCTCTTTTCAGCGCTTTTTGTATCAGGCGAATCTGTTGTCTACAGAGCTTCTCCTCCCATCTATTGAGATTGTCCTCGTTCACCAGGTTGTCAGGCGGGTCTGGTAGAACAACGCTGTTCAAGTTCATACCAGCCAACTCTTCCATTTGAGCGGCGACGTATAGTTGACGGAACCTACGAATCGGGTGGACGTTGTCATCCCACCAACGAGACCAATCAAAGGTCATCTCAATCCTCCTGCTCGCATAGTTGCCAGCTGTGGTACCTGCTGGTTTTGCACCAGCGCTTACGACTTCACTAGTCGTCGTGATAATCTATATTTCACTAAAGTACCTTAAAATAAAAAATCCCGATTCAATCGGGACTGACCTTGGGTATATAAAAACCGTAATGGTTTTACCCAAGGTCTAAGTAATGGTGAGCAAGTTGTAGAGAAGTTTGTTTCATATGTATCACTGTAGTAATACAGTACTACAGATAAGATTTTCTGTCAAGTAAAGTCTGGGGATAAGTATTATTTTTTTATTTTATCCAAAATAATCTGGTAACCGCCCTCACCATGTTCTAGCCACTGAGCAATTCTGGCTACGGTAGTTGTACTCACACCGACTTTATTGGCAATAGCACGGTATGATTCTTTTTTGTTTAATAGTTGTGCAATTTCCCAGCGCTGAGCCATTTCTTGCAGTTCATCAATAGTGCACAAATCCCTAAAAAAATTAAGCGCTTCTTTTTCATCCTTAAGACTGAGAATAGCTTTCATTAGATCCTTTAATTTTTTGGTTCGCCAGTTTTGCATATTGTTTAAGTTTGATATTTATACAGCTATTTTATCTTTTTATTTTAGTTTTGTCGATAATTGCCAAAACAAAATTTTTGAGTTAAAATTGTTCCATTGCCCCTGTCGTTCAACGGATAGGACAAGGGTTTCCTAAACCTTAAATCCAGGTTCGACTCCTGGTGGGGGCACCAGTGTTTCCCGATTCTGACTTCGGTCAGAATCGTGGATCCTCGATTTTGCCGAAGCAAAATCGGGACAATTCATGCTGGGGGCACTAATGGGCCTGTATTACAGTGGTAGTATAGGGCATTCGCATTGCTCAGACGCGAGTCCGATTCTCGCCAGGTCCACAACTATGTCCACTTCTCAATCAACCATGGATTATATTTTGGATCAGCTATCTCCGCTCCGGGATGTTTCAGTTCGTAAAATGTTTGGCGAGTATGCTGTGTATTATGAAGGCAAAGTTGTAGGTTTGGTGTGTGATAATAAGTTATATATAAAGATAACAGAGCCGGGAAAAGAATTTGTTGGCGAATTTTATCAAGAAGGTTTTGCTTATCCAGGTGCCAAAGCATCTATGCTTGTTGATGAAGAAAGAATTGAGGATAGCCACTGGCTAAGTGAGTTAGTGCGTATCACCTCTGAAAGTTTGCCGATTCCAAAAAAGAAAAACCAAAAGAAAACTATTTAGTAAGTTTTATCTACTACAGCACGTAGTAGATAAAATAGGAATTATTTGTTTATATTATGAAAATATATTTTGCTGCTTCTATTAGAGGTGGGCGTCAGGATAAAGATCTGTATGCTCAGGTAATCCCCCTTTTGGAAAAATTTGGAACCGTTTTAACTGAGCATGTGGCTAATAGTGGTTTAACAAACATGGGCGAGGATTTACCAAGTGAATTTATATACAACAGAGATATGGCCTGGCTGAAAGAATCCGATGTTGTGGTAGCAGAAGTGACTCAGCCGAGCCTGGGTGTTGGTTATGAGTTAGCTAGCGCTGAAAATATGGGTAAAAAGGTACTTTGCATATATCGAAACGGAGGAAGTTTGTCCGCTATGATTGGTGGAAATAAGAATCTACTAAAGAAGAGTTATACTACAGTTGCCGATTTAAATACCATTTTTGAAGAGTTTTTCAGTAGTATGTAGGTTATAATTACAAAAATAGAGCCTCTGATGGCTCTTTTTTTGTTTGATTATGAATCTATAAACCCACAGATATGCGATTATAACATAACGAACCCATGATTAAGCAAAAACCCTATGTAGTTATGTTGCTAAGGGATACCTGTGTACAAACCTGTGTACAAGTAGGTGGATATGGGGACAATTGTATACATTAGTGTATACAAATCTATCCACTTATACATTTTTTAGTTGATAATCTAGCCAAACTAGTAGATATTTGTCTATTATTCTAAATTTATCTCTTTATTATCATGTAACTAGGCTTGAGAGGTGTTAAATTTTGATTTAACAGACAGAGATCCTTCACTATGTTCAGGATGACAGAAACAATAAACAGAATTGTTTCACGTGGAACAATTACTTTGAATGGTACTTATAGACAAAATCAAGCCTCTTCTCATAAAACTTGTTTTTCCAGTCATCAAATTGGATTTTTTTCTTTCCCCAGAATCTACCATCAAACGTTGGTATGAGGTTATTCTGTATCACTGATCGTTTTCTAACAAGTAATAGGATGTAAGGCTTGTCTTTTTGTAAATATTGATAGATTTTCTCATTAAGTCCTAGTTTTGTTTTTATCATTTCTAGAAGTGGCAGCTCTTCAGCTTCCATTTTTATTTGAAAAACGGGAATTTCAGATTCTTTTTGTTTTACCCACATAAAGACCCCGCACTTATTAACAAGACCGGCTATAAAGTCTAAAGAGGGAAGTTGGTTTTCAGTCATAAATTAGAATTGTTTCACAAGTAACATTATGTTGCTGTATGAAACATACTTATTATAATAATAAAGATGAGGCGTGTCAAGCCTTAGAGCGAGGCACATTCGTTATTGTCATTCTGAGTTATAACGAACCTGTCTGCGTTAGGCAGGGAATCCTTGTTCCGCTCACTGTCATTCCGACCAGAGGAGCTTTTACGACTGAGTGGAAGAATCCCTTAAACATAGCAGATGCAATTACAGAGCATAAGGGATCCCTCGACTAGGCTCGGGATGACAATTGTCGTGTATTTAAGTTGAAATTTATGTTATAATTTAATCGTTAATATTTTGTTTTGTTTCTAATGTATGTTTAACCAGAATCAAAAGCTGATCAAATTTTTTGATACGCTTTCTTATGTTTTTATTTTATTAAATATAATTACAATTCCACTTCTAGTAGACAAAAATGTAGTTAATATTTTTGTCGTGCCGAAACAGTATGTGTTTATTGGTTTTTTGCTTTTCAACTTGCTTTTCTTTACTATCAAAATTATTTTGGAAAAGAAAATTTATTATCGCCAATCAATTTTAGATATCCCACTTTTAGTATTTTTGGCAGTCGGACTTGTCTCGTCTTTATTTTCTCTAGCCCGCTACGATAGTTTCTTGGGACGAGGTGAAACCTTTGTTTTTAACTTTGTATTTTTGTTTTTCTTAGTTGTATTTTATTTATTCTTGGTAAATTTTTTAAATACTCCGGAACGGTGGCGAGGGGTGTTGGATACGATTTTGATAGGTGGGGGAGTCGCTTCAGCTTTATTTATTTTAAAAGTAGTTTTTAAATTTAATTTGCCGTTAATTGGCCAGGCTTTAAATACAGTTGATAGCGCCAACAGTGTCTTTGGTTTGTGGATGATACCCGTTTTTATAATTTCCGCCGGATCACTCATTAAAAAAAATCTCCCTCTGGCTAGAAATATATTTTATTTTGTAATCATGGTTTTATCTCTAGCAGTATTACTCGTGATGGGCTTTGGATTCTTATGGTGGGTAATGCTTGTTGGTTTGATTTTATTACTACTACTCGGAGTTAGTTTTTTGCAAGATGCTAGACTTAGTTGGCTGTCGGTTTTGTTTACCCTAATGATTATCAGTTGTATATTTATCGCTTTTGGCAGCCCAAAATATTTGCAAAGAGCTGTACCGGCAGAAGTTTCTCTTGATGCTAAATCATCTTGGGGAATTACAAAAAATGTTTTGTTTTCAGGAGTAAAAAACTTTTTGGTAGGTAGTGGTCTTGGCACCTTTGGATCTGATTTTTCCAAGTTTAGAAGCGCTGATTTTAACCTTCATCCGACGGCTTGGAATATGAGATTCTCTCAACCGTTTAATTCTTTTTTTGCGATTTTATCTGAAGGTGGAATGCTTCTTATATTTGGTTTTGCCTTTATTTTATTGTTTGTTTTGGGGCATGTGTTTACAACCTGGTTTAAGGCGCGGGGAACTAGTTTTGGCATATCTGTCAGTCTTAATCTGAGTAAAAAAAATATTCGGTTGGATGTATTTTTAGCCGTGGTGGCTTGGGTAGTGTTTACTATAGGTATGCTGACAAATTTTTATAGTGTGGCGCTTTGGGTTTTTTGGTGGTTATTGTTGGGTGTAATAATTTCTGGCATGTCATTGCTCGGTCATAATGTGGTGCAAGAAAAATATTTTACTATGGAAGATACACCTCAGTATAATCTAACCTTTTCTTTTAGCATGATTGTGATAATGGCTGGCTTGACAATGGCTGGGATTTTGAGCGGGAGATTTTATCTGGCGGAAAAATTATATGCGCAGGCAATGCAAGAAACAGATTCGACAGTGATAGAATCAAGCTTGCAGAAAATTTTAGCTTTGCGAAGTGGGTACGATTCGTATCGTACCTCTATGGCCAAAGCTTATCTGGTACGAGCGGGTGAATTATCAAAAGAGGCAAATCCTAATGTGCAAGCAGTTGGAGATTATCTGAAGAGGTCAGTCAACGAAGCTCGCGCGGCCACAGAGATTTCTCCAAACTCAGTTGTGGTTTGGGAAAATTTGGCGACGATGTATGAAAGTACTTTTGTCTTGGTCTCAGATGCAGGTGATTGGGCAATAAAATCTTTGAACAGCGCTATTGATCTAGAACCAACCAATCCCATACTTGTGTGGCGTTTGGGAAATGATTATTTATTGCAAGATAATTTTGTGAAAGCGGCTGAGTATTTCCAAAAATCAATTGATCTAAAAAGAGATTATTTAGGATCATATATTGGCTTGGCTAATGCTTATGAGTCTGCCAAGGATCTTGATAAGGCCGCAGATGTTTATAAAAACCTTTTGCAGATGGGCGTGACAAATAATACAGAGATATTATTTAACTTTGGCAGAATTTTATATAATCGAAATAAAAAAGGTGATAAAGATGATGCAGAAAAATTATGGCTTGAGGCAGTGCGTTTGCAGCCAAATTATTCCAACGCTTTATATAGTCTGGCTTTGCTTTATGAAAGTCAAAATCAAAAACAGAAAGCCCTTGAGTATTATTATAAAGTTAAAGAGTTAAATCCAGGTAATAAAGATATTATCCAGAAAATAAAATCATTAGTGGCTGGAGCAATAAAATAAAATTTGATGATGGTATGTTTAAATCTTTTTTTATATTAATTATTTTATTGATTGGCGTGCTTGCATTTCCTCAATATTCATTAGGCCTCATGTCAACCGGCACCTATACTATTTTTGCTGATAGTATAGATGCCGGGGGAATATTAAGTGTTACTGGTACTTTTAGTCTTGAGGATACCCTGGGTGAATCGCCAACTGGGTCTTCTGTGACCAGTACATATGAAATTATCGCTGGCTATCAAGCCATGGACTGGAGTGTGCTAAACAGCGAGGTGAATACTAATGATATTTCGCTTGGTACTTTAGAAGTAGGCATTATAGCCAGCTCATCAGTGACTTTCTTAATATCTACTAATGCAGATACTGGTTATGTATTGTCTGTGGGCGCAGTGGCTGGTAGCAGTTTACAGGCCGTGAGTGATGGTGAGGTAACCGCAGGGCAAGAAGAGTATGGTATAGCCGTGGAAGGCGCTCATCGAGCCTTTACCGATGATCGAGGTATTGTGGCTGGTCTTAATTTAGCGTCCTGGCCGACTTCGGTTGATGACATAGTTACTACAGTTATATTTAAGGCATCAATCAGTGGCACAAGTCTTTCGGGCAATCGTAATCAAACGGTCACCTTCGTGCTCTCAACCAATTTATAAGAGTGATACTGAAAGATTAATTTATCACGATCTCTGTATGAGAATAAAATTTTTTACCTTAACCTTAATTATACTTTCGAGCTTGTTTCTGTATGTCCAGCCTACACGAGCCTTTAGTATTAGCCCAGTAAAAATGCTAGTGACTATGGATCCGGATACTAGTCAGACCGTATTGATAAAGGTGCATAACACTTTTACGAGTAATAAATCAAGCCAAGCATCAATTTTTAAACTAGGGGTAGTGGGAGTAATACAAGATAATAATGGGCTACCAGTTTTTGAGCGAGGGATAGAAGATGCCGAACAGTGGGTGTATCCAGAGGCCTCTGTGCTAGAAATTGGATCAAACCAGACAAAAATCACTCGTTTTATTATCAGGGTGCCGCCAGGGGCGCAACCTGGATCTCATCATGTAGGTTTGACTATTGAGCCAACCTCAGCCAATAGTGTTAATGCCATACACTCGCGCCTTGTTTCTTTGTTGACAGTGCAGGTAGCGGGTCAAGTTGCGGAGCGTTTGGTTCTTACAACCTGGGCGCCAAAGAACATAATAGTCACAGATAAAAAATGGCCGTTTGATTTAGAAATTCAAAATAAAGGTCAGGCAGAGGTGTCGCTTGATGGGTCGGTAATAATTAATAATTGGCAAGGGAGGGAAGTGTTGCGTGCGCCCATAATGTTGGGTAATAAAGTTTTGCCTGGCGCCAAAAGAGCCTTAGCTCCAGTCGTTTCGGCGACTGATCATAGTAGTCTGCCTGGTTTATATAAAGCGCGTATAACTATTACTTACGGTTTGACAAACCAGACTGCTTCGGCCATTGCGTATATTTGGTATTTTCCAATCTGGAGTAGGATTGTAGTAGGAGCATTTTTTGCAATTTTATTGGTGCTTATTATATTGGGAATCAAACATAAAAAATAATAGTTTTTCTCGTCTAGAATTATAAAACTTTTTATGTTTTTTGCCTCGTTTTCACGAGGTTTTTTTGTATAAATTTTTCTTTGTACTTATCCACACCATAAATTGCTAATTTACCATATGAAGGAAGGTAAAAAAAATGTATAATGTATATATATTAAGGAAGATTTTATGGACGATAGCGGAGGAGGAAAACTCCGGTCTCGAGTACTCGGGATTGGAGAGCAGACAAAAAAACTTCCCATTTTTGTGTTATTTGGGCTAGTTTTGTTTTTTGTACTCGCCGGCTTTTTTTCTAAAAAAGCATGGGCAGCGAATGCGCCTGCGATTATTACATATCAGGGGAAATTATTGGTTGGTAATAGGTTAGCCACGACTACCCAAAACATGTCTTTTATTTTGTACGATGCCTCAAGTGGTGGAAATATTTTATATACGGCTAGCGGCACCATTGCTGTCCCCCAAGCCCTCAGTACGACACCGGTACAAGGACTATTTAGTATCAATTTAGGTGATAGTGGCACTAATGCACTGCCGCAATCAATTTTTCAAAACAATAATTCTATTTATTTAGAAGTAAGGATTGATACTAATATTCTTACCCCAAGAAAAAGAATCACCGCCGCGCCCTATGCCTTTAACGCTAAGTATTTAGATGGAGTTGGTATTAATACTCTTTCTAGTACCACCTATATTCCGGTGTCTGATGCTAGTGGAAATTTTCTCTTCAATAGCACCACGATTACCACTTCTACGATTACTAATTTAATATCTTCATTTGCTACTACTACTAATTTTTTTGCTACTTCAAGTATACTAGTCAGTGCCAGCTCTACTAATTTATATGTTTCTGGGGTGCTTGGCTTGCCAGCAAATTCTGTGACCGATGTCATGATCCCAGATACCATTACTGCCAGCAATTATTTATTATTAACGGGAGGTATATTAAGTGGCGCACTCACGTTTGTCTCTGCTTCAGGCACTGCTTTAACTTCTACTTTTGCCCTGTTTGTTAGTGCCACCACCACTGACTTAGCTGTAACTGGGGCACTTTCCTTACCTAACAATTCTGTCACCGATGCCATGGTAGTTGATACCATCACGGCTTCCAATTACTTACCACTGGCCGGCGGTACGCTAACCGCCCCACTCTTTTTCTCTTCTGCTTCTGGTACAGCGATTACTTCAACTAGTGCTATTTTTATCTCTGCTACTACGACTAACTTGTATGTCTCAGGTGTGGCGAGCATTGCTTCGGGTACCATCACATATTTAAACAGTCAAAATGTCACCACTTCTATTCTTTCTTTCACCTCCGCTACTGGCACCAATCTGGCTCTAGCCAGATTAACCCCGCTCGCTGGTGATGGTGGCGCCCTTGTCATTGGTTCCGCTCAAGGTACTGGCGCCATCACCGTTGGTAATTCCACGGCTAGTCAAACTCTTAACTTAGGGACTGGTACGTCATCAACCGTTAACATCGCTACTGGTCTTGGCACCACCACCATCTTTATTGGCACCGGTGGTGTCACTGGCACGATCTCGATTGGTGCCCTAACCGTGGCGACCAGGATTAATGGTGGATTGGAAGTGGCCGGACAAGGTATTACCACCACAGCCTTATATGTCTCTGGCCCAGTCAATTTTGGGGGAGCGTTAACGTTTAATACTGCCAGTGGTACCGCTTTGACCTCAACTAACTTTTTCTTTACCACAGCAACGGGTACTAGCATTACCTCCACCAATCTGTTTGTTTCTGGTCCCGCAAATTTTGCGGGCGCATTTACATTTAACACAGCCAGTGGCACGATGATCACCTCCACTGATCTATATGTATCAAATAAAATAGGTGTAAATACCTCCAGTCCAATTGCTTCTTTGGCTGTGCAAGGTTTTGATAGTGTAAATCCATTAGTCATCTTATCTTCAACCAACGCTCAATTATTTGCAGTTAAAAGTGATGGACAAGTAGTGATTGGTCCAAATTCTCTTGCACAGACTGGGCAACTAACAATAGAAACACCAACTACAAATGATATTGCTTTGAGTTTTACTAATGGTGTTAATTATACATTTCAATTGGGGCGAGTCGCAGGAACAAGCGGACAAGCGTATATTGGCGGGCCAGCTGGTACGGCCTTGAATCTTCGGGCAGGTGGAATAGATAGAATTAATATTGCATCTGCCAGTGGTAATGTTGGTATTAATACCTCTACTGCCCAAGCAAAACTAACGGTGGTGGGTACAGCCGGAAGTAGTCCAATTTTTGATGTAGCTTCAAGCTCAAATGTGAGCGCGTTTATCGTGCTTGCCAATGGGAATGTTGGAATAAACACTAGTTCACCACTTTCTAGATTAACTGTTGTTGGTTTTGATGGGTTCAGTATGGTCGACGTTGTCTCTTCTTCTGGTGTGAGCGCTTTTAAAATCTTAGCAAATGGTAACGTCGGCATCGGCACCAGCACTCCTACTCAAAGATTATCCGTGTCGGGCAACATATCAAATGTAATTGATTCAAATACAGTAATTTCGCAAATTTCTACCACTTCTGTTGGTAATTCTGCTCGGTCGGTTTATATTTCAGGTCGGTATGCTTACGTGGGGAATACCGGGTATATCTCTGTGGTCGATGTTTCCAATCCGTCAGCCCCAATACAAATAGCTACAACTTCGGTTTCGGTTAGTGGAGCTACGGCTGTATCTGTTGCAGGCCGATATTTATATGCTGCTAGCATAGGATCAAGTGGAAATTTTTCTGTAATAGATATTTCTAACCCTTCTGCCCCAGTAAGAGTTGGTACTACTTCTGTTGGTACAAACCCAAATTATATATTTGTTTCAGGTCGGTATGCCTATACAGCTAATCTTGCTGGGGGGGGTACGATCTCTGTAGTTGACATCTCTAATCCTTTAGGTCCAGTTCAAATTGTCACTAGTTCTGTACCCAATATTGTGTCTTTATTTGTTTCCGGGCGATATTTATATGCTGCTAGCGCAGGATCAAGTGGAAATTTTTCTGTAATAGATATTTCTAACCCTTCCGTTCTAGCGCAAATTTCTACAACTTCTGTTGGCGGAAGCCCTAAGTCAGTATATGTTTCTGGGCGTTATGCTTATGTGACCAACGGTGATGATAAAAGTATTTCTGTTGTTGATGTTTCTAACCCTTCCGCCCCAGTACAGATTTCTACAACTTCTGTTGGTAACATCCCCCAGTCAATATTTGTCTCTGGACGTTATGCATATGTGGCTAATTATGGTTCTAGCACTATTTCTGTTGTTGATGTTTCTAATCCCTTATCTCCAATACAAGTTGCTACAACTTCTGTTGACACGAACCCTTATTCTATATTTGTTTCAGGTCGCTATGCCTATACTGCTAGCGTGACATCTGGCACCATATCAGTAGTAGATATTTCTGGTACAGAAGTCTCAAGCCTTATAGCTCATTCCGCTGAAGTTGGAAATTTACAGTCAAGAAATGACATTTTTGCTCAAGGTAATATAATGGCTGGGACATCTCTTACTGTAGGAGCTGGAGGTATTATGTCTCAAGGCTCATTATCTGTTTTTGCTTCCTCCACCGGCTCTACTTCTTCTATATTTAGTATCAGTTCGCCACAAGCGTCGAACGCCTTTAAAATCTTAGCAAATGGAAGTGTCGGTATTAACACCTCTTCTCCAGTTTCTATTTTTTCAGTAGTTGGCACATCCACTTTTGCTGGTAATGTCTTGCCAAATTCTTCGCCGACCGCCGGGGCATCTAGCAAGGTCATCACCACAGTTGACATTGGGAGAGATACTGGAAAATATACATCTATCGCCATTGGTACTGATGGCTTCCCCGTAATAAGTTATCATGATGATACAACTGATGATCTTATAGTCGCTAAATGTGGCAACGCCTCTTGTTCATCTGGTAACGTCACCACTACAGTTGATAGTCTTGATAATCGTGGTCAATACAGCTCTATCGCCATTGGTACTGATGGCTTCCCCGTGATAAGTTATTATGATTCTACAAGCTTCGATCTGATAGTCGCCAAATGTGGCAACGCCTCTTGTTCATCTGGTAACGTCACCACTACAGTTGATAACACCGGTGACCGTGGTGACTACACCTCTATCGCCATTGGTACTGATGGCTTCCCAGTGATTAGTTATCATAATATTACAAATAATGCTCTTATGGTCGTAAAATGTGGCAACGCCTCTTGTACATCTGGTAATACTATCTATACGATTGATAGTGGAAATAATGTTGGTCAATACAACTCTATCGCCATTGGTACTGATGGCTTCCCCGTGATAAGTTATTATGATGCTACCGCCACTTCTCTTAAGGTCGTTAAATTGAACAATAGCAGTGACTATTTGACTGGTAAAATTGTTACTACCGTTGATAACAATGGTGTTGATCGAGGTGATTACTCATCTATTGCGATTGGCACTGATGGTTTGCCAGTGATCAGCTATCGAAATAATACAGACAGCGATCTTATGGTCGCCAAGTGCACGGATTCTAGTTGTTCCGCTGGTACCACTATTTCTACAGTTGACAGTAGTAATGCTGGGAAATATTCATCCATAGCCATTGGCGCTGATGGTTTTCCGGTGATCATTTATCAAGAGAGTGTCGCCAACGATCTTATGGTCGTAAAATGTGGCAACGCCTCTTGTTCATCTGGTAACGCTACTCCTTCTCAGATTGATTTCGCCGGCAACACTGGTCTATATACGTCTATAGCCATTGGCGCTGATGGTTTTCCGGTGATCAGCTATAATTATTTTGGAGATGGTACAAATGGTGATCTAGTGGTCGC
Source organism: uncultured Gammaproteobacteria bacterium (assembly GCA_964363685.1). Taxonomy (GTDB): domain Bacteria; phylum Patescibacteriota; class Patescibacteriia; order Magasanikbacterales; family GWA2-37-8; genus XYD2-FULL-39-9. The sequence goes on along the minus strand of CAYIJG010000010.1, from coordinate 5,850 downwards.
CAAATGTGCTGACTCTGGTTGTGTAAATACTACAGGCACTTCATTTTCGGGCGTCAACATTGGTTCCCTTGGTTCATTCTTTAATAATGTTTATGCTAATAGTTTTTGGGGCAAACAATTTCAGATAGAAGGTTTTGACTTAGCTGAATCATATCGCGTTGATGATCTTACCATTACCGCCGGCGACCTCGTTCGGATTGCTACCTCCTCATCTGGGGTTCGACCGACTGTTGAAAAAACCTCCAGCGCCTATGATGGAGCGATTGGGGTAATTTCCACAAATCCAGGTATTAGACTATCCGACTGGACAAGTAGTCCGGATGGTCGTCTTGTTGCTCTAGTAGGTCGTGTGCCGACCAAAGTCTCTGTTGAAAATGGCTCGATTTTGGCCGGTGACCTAATTGCCGCATCTTCGCTACCTGGCATTGGTATGAAGGCAACAAAAGACGGCGCGACTGTCGGTAGGGCCCTGGAGTCATATAGTGGCAATGGAATTGGCATTATTGAGGTCTATATTAATCCATCTTGGGCGCCGGGTCAGTCACCCTTAGCCATAGATGCCACTAATAGTACTATTACCGTCGGATCTTCATCTAATCCATACGACCTTGTTGTTACCGGCAATATTATTTTGAATCAAAGCAACTTAATAAATAAATTATCTTTTGCCACCTCTACTTTATTTGAATCTAGTGTAGAAAATTTTGTCGGCGCGCGTGCCTTCACCTTTAATGCGATAAATTTTAACGCGCCATTGGCGGATAATTATATATTATCTCTTCGCGCCAATAATAATTCTGTATTCTCGGTGGCGGCCAATGGTGACGTACATGCAGTCGGAAATTATTATGGGGCTAGTGCGGTGCTGGGGACTTCTACTAATCCCGGTGATTTGGCCGAGCGAGTTGATATTGCGATAGATGATACGGTAGAAGCCGGCGATGTGATGATGGTAGATAGAAACGCGCCAGATACGTATAGACGTAGTGGCTCTGCCTATGAACAATCGGTAGCCGGAGTTATTTCTACCAACCCAACGATAGTGGTTGGCAATGGGCGTACAGATTACACATCTGTGCTGGCAATGGTTGGTAGAGTGCCAATAAAAGTTTCTGATGAAAATGGCGCGATCGCTCGGGGTGATTTGCTGGTCAGCGCTTCTCGCCTTGGGTATGCGATGAAATACGATCCAACCAAAGATAAAAACAATAAAGTAGTTGGTATTATTGGTATGGCTTTGGAGTCATTACCGCCATCTAGCAGTGGTAAAATTTTAGCCTTAATTCGAACCGGTTGGGTGTATAACCGCGATGAAGATATTAAGAAATTAAAAAATAATATTGAGCAGGTTGCTATGTCTCAGGGTATTAGTTTGGATGTGGAAAATAATCCGGGCAATTTAAGTGTATTAAATAACAATAATAATCAGCTAGTTTACTCTGGTGGAAACTTGAATCTACAAAATAACTCGCTTATCAATGTGGCCAGCATAGTTGGGAACAATAATAAATGGAGAATTGATGAGTTTGGTAATTTGGTACAAAAAATTACCACAGCTTCAGGTGATAAAGAAATTTACGGATTACAGAGTTCAATTCAACGAGAAATAGTTATTTCTGGCACCAGCACTTTGGAAAATGGCTCAAAGCGAGTTACTCTTACCGATCTTGATCAAGCTGTCATAGACAAAACCGTACCGCTCAAGATAATGGTTACGCCATCTGGAGAAACCAATGGCGTCTATGTGACTGAAAGAACCTTTGATAGTTTTTTGGTAAAAGAAAATGAAAATGGCCAAAGCAATGCTGAATTTGATTGGACTGTGATTGCCAAAGTATTGAATCCTGAACCGTCAGTTTCTCCGGAAGAAAATAATCAAGAGATGCTTGGGAATGGGCCGCCGCCAGAGCAGCCCATACCTGAAGTGCTACCAACCTCGTCTCCACCAGACAACATAGTTGATAATCCAGACCAAGCGCCTGTTGTCCCCGACCCAGTGGCTCCAATCGAAGAGCTAACAATAGTTCCTGCCGAAGAGCTAACAATAGTTCCTGAACAACCAGCTCAAGAACCGCCACTACAGAACCCAGTTCCACCTGGTGGGTAAGATTTTGATAGGGAGGTGCAAGCCTGCCTGCGGTAGGCAGGTTGTAAGGAGCACAGGAGATGTGACAAAGACAAGAGGGAATTATTTATGAACAAGTATTTTAAAGGTGCTATTTTATTCGCCTTCATATTTATTGGCAGTTTTTTGTTTTTGCGAAATAACACTACCCACGCCAACAATCAAACAATACATATAGATTTAAACGTGCCACAGCAGGGTGGAGGGAATCCTCCACCACCCCCCCCACAGGATAATCCGCCTACTATTAGTGATGTTAGTTCTTCTACTGCCTTTACAACTGCTACGATTAGCTGGACAGCCAGCGATGATTTAGGAATCAGCGCCGTAAATTTTGTGTATGGACTGGATACCAATTATGGTACCAATGGGAATATAGTGGGGAACTACGAAGTGCAGTTATCTGACCTTAATATAAATACCATTTATTATTTTAAAATTTCTGTTACCGATACTGGCAATCATACCACTGTATTTGCGGGCAGTTTTTCTACTTTATCAAATCAGCCCCCACTTCCAGACGTAACGCCGCCAATTATAAGTAATGTGCAAGTGGCACCAGGAGTGACAGGAGCCACTATTACATGGGACACAAACGAATTGGCTGATAGCCAAATAAACTATGGCCTAACCAATAATTATGGTAGTAATTATTTTGATCCTGCAGGTGTATTATCACATAGTGCTTTGTTGTTAAATTTGAACCCGAATACTAATTATCATTTTAAAATTATTTCTACCGACGGCTCCGGTAATAGCGCGAGCACCGTAGATGCGAATTTTACTACAGACGTCGATGTTGTCCCGCCGCCTGATGTTTCTAATTTTGTTCTTACTACTTCTAGTGCTGCGATTACACTGTCTTGGGATAACCCCACCTTATTAGGTACGCCAGATTTTAGCAAAGTAAAAGTTATTAGAAAAGTTGATTCATCTTCTGTTAATCCTAACGACGGCGTTTTGGTGTATGAAGGCGCGCTAGAAAATTTTATAGACAATAATGTCGTCATAAATACAAATTATTTTTATACAATTTTTTCTTTTGATACCTCGGGTAATCGTAGCCCTGGTATTTTTAGAAATGGACAAATTTTTCCAGCCCCACCCGCGCCACAAGAGATTTGTGGAAACAATATTGATGATGATAATAATGGCAAGACAGATTGCGTCGATATAGCTTGTGTAGCTTGGCCGGCTTGTGTAATTGAAAATCCGAACCCAACACCTGAGGTGTGTGGCAATGGCCTAGACGATGATGCTAATGGCCGCACTGATTGCGCGGATAACGCCTGTTCTGGTTTTGCCGGTTGTGTTAATAACCCGCAAGCTAAGTTTGCTTGTAATAACAATGTAGATGATGACAATGACGGCAATACAGATTTCCCCGATGATATAGGTTGTGATAACTCCAATGATAATGATGAATATAACCCGGCTGAATCGACCGTGCCAGAATTTATAAAAGTAAATTTAAGTGGCCTGATATTTTTGGCAGGAAATCGTCGAATTATATTATACCAAATTGGCGAAGAAGTCACCGGTTTATCTGGAGCCAATCTTACAATCGGTATTCCCGAGAAAGTTTTACAGAACACTCCCAAAAGCATGGTTTTAAGAGTTGGCGATACGGATCAGCATAAGTTTGTTTATAATGCGACAGACAAAATTTATTATGCCGATTTGTCTTTTGGTCGGGTTGGTCTGACTCAGGCTTACGTCGAAATTGATTATGATGCAGGACAGATTGATTCTGTTGGTTTCAAATTAAATGCTTTGCCATGGGGACAAATTGTTGATAAAGATGAAAGAGGACTTGAGGGAGTGGTGGTAACTTTATATGGAAAAAACGACGAGATTTTTCTAGCTGGGGATTATGGACAAAATAATCCTATTACCACAGACATAAATGGCAGCTTCGGTTGGTTGGTGCCAAACGGGAGTTTTAAAATTGATATCCACAAAGACGGGTACTATGATCGGTCAGTAAATATAGCTGATATTAAAAATAATGTTATTAATGAAAAATGGAATTTAATTGCTCTGCCACCAAAGTTAGAATTAGAAATTGATCCGAATGCTTCGGTGTCAGAAAATATTCAAAATATAGCCGGAGCGTTGGCCGAGCAGACCAAAATTTTATCTGAGATAGGTATACAAAAAATCCAGGATGCGATTACCAATCCGGAAGTAAAACAAGTAAATGAACAAGTGGTGGCCCCAGTGGCAATTACCGCTGTGGTGGCTGGCGCCGTGCCCTTTATCTCTTGGGTGAACTTGTTGCCATTTTTAAGATTTTTGTTCCTACAACCACTGATGTTGCTTGGTTGGAGGAAAAGAGAAAAGTGGGGGTTGGTCTATAATTCCTTAAGTAAAATGCCGGTAGATCTCGCCATGGTACGACTACTCAATGCCGAAACCGGCAAGGTTATACAATCAAAAGTAACTGACGGCAAAGGGCGCTTTATATTTTTGGTAGGCCCGGGAAGATACAGACTGCACGCGCAGAAAAATAATTTTGTTTTCCCTTCTAATTTTTTGGCAGGGCTAGATAGCGATGGCCAAAAAGTAGATATTTATCATGGAGAAATCATTGAAGTAAAAAATTCGGCCGGTCTTACGGCCAGCGTTCCTTTGGATCCAAGTGGCGCGCACAAAAAACCAAACCGGTTAATTTGGGAGCGGTTTGGTCGCAAACTACAGAATGTGTTGGCCTTGTCCGGTATTTTAATCACGGCTATTTCTCTCTATATATCTCCAAAATGGTATATAGGCGTACTGTTGGGCGTACATATTGTTTTTTATTTTATCTTCCGCAAGTTGGCTATACCGCCAAAAGTTAGAAATTGGGGGCTGGTATCTGATGAGTCGAACAAGTCACCAGTTTCTAGGGTAGTGGCCAGATTATTTAATTCCCAATTTAATAAACTGGTAGATATGCAAGTAACCGATAGTGATGGTAAGTATCATTTTATTGCCGGAGATTCTAAGTATTATGTTACCTATGAACATAAAGATTACCATCCGCAAAAAACAGAGATTATTGACTTGCAAGGCAAGGATGCAGAGGTAATTACAGCGGATGTGAGTCTAAAGAAACATTAGTGTTATTTTTGAACAAAATTATAAATAGTGTATAATAAAATTATCCCCTAGGGCAAAGAATTTTGCCTAGACACTACTTGGGGATATCCCGAGTACTCGGGAATTGACAATACCTGAAAAGTAGTGTATATTATTTGGTTATTAAACCGTTTGTTTAATAAGATAAAGATAGCTCTTTACAATAAACATACAGTGCCTTGTCGGACTTAAGTAGATCAGATTTATATAAATAAATTTTGGTCCATTAAAGTTCGGCAAGGCAACCCGACTGCTGGTATGATGCCGGTTTTTGCGGAAGCCTCGGAGGTCACGATGCGCTCCATTCAGAGAAACGTCGTGGCGGGGGCCATCGTGGTCTTCGCCTTCCTGGCCGCCTTCATCGGCGGCTGCACCGACGACGGGCTCCCGCCCGCCGTCAACCACACCCCGATGGTGGAGAGGGGCTACATCCTCTACACCAATGAGGATCAGTCGGTCTCCACGGAGATCCGGCTGTTCACCTCCGGCACCGAGGATGGCCCGATCGTCGTGGAGGCTCACACGGCGGTCAACGGCCGCGTTGACGTCAGCGATGATGGCCAGGTGGTCGCCTTCACCCCCAACCCCGACTACAACGGGGCGGC
>CAYIJG010000009.1:0-24746 GCA_964363685.1 uncultured Gammaproteobacteria bacterium | reverse complement strand
CAATATCATTGTTTTTACTAACCAGATCTTCCAATTCCTCAATCTTATTGTATGAAAAAGGCAATACAGTTCCTTGTAATTTTTGCGGGACACCTTTTGGTTCTAGTCCTGACAAAAGATGTGTATCTAAACCGGTTTTATCAGTCAAATTTGTTGCCAAATACCAATCAGACCAACCATGATAACCGCAAAATGCAACTTTATCTTTTCCTGAAAAAGCTCGAGCAATTCTGATAGCAATTGCCATTGATTCACCGCCTGTTTTTGCATAACGCACCATTTGCGCCCAAGGATGTATTTTAATCAACAACTCCGCCAACTCAACTTCCTCCGGACAATTTAAAGTTGACATAGACCCACTATCCACAGCATCCTTTACTGCTTTATTTACAAAATCATCGGCATATCCCAATATGGTTGATCCAATACCCATAATCGTAAAATCCAGATAAACATTATTATCTAAATCATGAATTTCTATACCCTTTGCTTTCTTGTAGTAAGAAGGCCATAAATCCGGCAAAAACATTTCTGCCCTCTTCGAGAGTAATTGATTTCCTCCCGGTATGATTTTTTTTGCTTTATTCCAAAGTTTAATTCCACTATTTTCTTTCAAATTCATAAAAACTATTTAAAAGATTCAATATCTTTACTAATTACATTTTTATTCTTCATAATTAATTCCCCAACAACAAAATCTTCCGGTTCATCTATATCAACAGCACGCCAATTCGGTATTACATATCCTGCCAAATTATTTGGCAAAAAAGTACGTTCAGTAATCAAAACTTGAGTTTTAACAACATAAACCATAGATCCATCTAACCTATACACATCAGAAAGTTCTTGTCTGTTTGGTGATGATAAAAATAATTCAGTTCCCGAGACTAAACTAATAAGACCTTTTTTATTTCTTGTGTATAATAAATTTTCTGTTGAACAAATTGTTACTACCGCATCAGCTCCACTACTGACAAGTAACGCCAATACTCCGTTTATATCTTCACTTGTACGCAACGGATTGGTGGGTTGAAGCAACATAACCAAATCAGGAATATAATTCTCTTCTTTTTTAAGCCGATCAAGTATGTCTATCACAACATCAACGACACGACTTTTATCACCTGCCAATTCTAGCGGACGTAAAAAAGGCACTTCTGCTCCGTTTTTTTGAGCAATATCGGCAATTTCTTTTGACTCAGTGGAAACAATAATACGATTAATGCTTTTGGCACTTTTAGCCTGATCAATTGCATGAGTAATCAAAGGTTTACCGGCAAATTGTCTAATGTTTTTCTTAAGTATTCCTTTACTCCCTCCACGAGCAGGTATTACAGCCAATATTTCTGTCATATTTATCTAATTTAAGCAAAATAATCAACAAATTTAACACAAAACAATAATTGACAATCGGTCGACTTTGCCATGTTATATTAACACTTCAAATCAATCAGGTCAATAATGAATAACCCCGAACAGTAATCTAAACTAGGGTGTTTTTATAAGGTGTTTGTCTGTTCATACCCTTACCAAACAAAGCCCACCCAATAAAATGAGAGAGCTAAGTTTATAAGGATTAATCAAAACAATTAATAAACTCTACCACAGAGAATAATATTCAATATATCTTAATAACCTTAAGTGTTTGACTTTACCAGTAAAAATGAATAAAATACATATACGGTAGATACTTTTTAAAAACTAATTTTATTCTCATGTATAAAAATAAATTAGAAAAACAAAAAAATCAGATTGACCATTATGCTGATTTTTTAACCAAGTCATTCGGCACCGTTTGGTTTCTTATTATCAATGCCATTATTTTTTTAGGATGGGTACTGCTCAATTCCGATTTAATTCCAAATGTTAAAGTTTTTGATCCCTACCCCTACGGGCTACTCACGACCATTGTTTCTTTGGAAGCTATTATGCTCAGTATTATTGTACTCATCACGCAAAATCGTACGAGTAAGTTAGATGAATTGCGAGAAGAACTTGATTTAGAAATTAATATTAAAGCTGAAGAAGAAATTACCAGAATCATAAACATGCTTGATGAAATCCATGACCATCTGGGCCTCCCCCCAGATGATGATAAAGAACTGACAAAAATGAAACAAAAAACCAATATAAACGACATGCGAAATAGGTTGATGCAGATAAAAAATTAAGTTGATTAATTACAAAACAAAAACACCTTCACAGAATGAAGGTGTTTTTTATTAGGGGATTAATTGAGGCAGGTGGCAAACTCTCGATTCATCCTTTCTTTAACTAGAATACATTACTCTTTATAATTTACTGATGGTTACAAGAGAGTTGGCAATTTTTATAAGCGCATCTTTATCGTACGTCTTTGACCAAACTCCTATATCAACACCTCCGCTTGTTAATAAAATAGTATTGAATCTCAATTCTTTTGATGGTTCGTAATATCCAAAAAAACCAGTAGTGTTATGCGCCAGTTGCACCTCTTCTCTAGAGACTAACTTTTCAACTCTTTTAGTAATAGTATTAGGTCTTGTTGTTTTTAAATTTTGCTGAATTACAACTTCAAAATTTATATCGCTAACATTTTTTATTAAAGGGATAGTGGCAGAGTCTTTGGTCCATGTAAATTTCTTATCTATTTCTAATCCATCAGGTATATATTTCGGAAAATAGATTCGAAACCCTGCGTCGTCGCTTGCCGTAGAAAAAAGTTGGTCTGTACTAAATTTTTCTACATCATCACCAAAATTAGAGACACCGTTTGCTGTTTTAATTTCAACACTCTTATCTTCATTTATTTTATTTGTTGATGAACAACCTCCGCCAACTAAAACCAATGTTGCTAAAACGAGTATTAGAACTTTCTTCATAATATTATGATTAATAAATTACATTAATTATACCGCTAAACCCATTAGATAGCAAGGATTAAAATTTAAAAACACTGCATATGCAGTGTTTTTATCCTTGTAGGGTTAATCGAGGCAGGTGGCAAACTTTTACCAAAAAATTTTCTTACTATTACTTGATAGATAAAAGGGAGCTAAAAGGATATGCTGTTTAAAAATGATATATAAAATTTTATAAAGATCTCAAAAGATTTTCAGCTAAAGTACGATCTATACCGCCAACATAATTTTTCATATTGGTGACATAACCAGATTTATCTATCATAAATTCCGTTTTACCGGGATCTATTTGAGGGTGCTTAATAATAAAACGTATCTTATCTCTAAGTAAAAATACAGAGGCATCTCCTATGCCGGGTAACTCTACTACTTTGTATGGCTCAGACATGAGTATGCCTTGCCTATTCTCCGGCCATATTTTGTTGTAGATATCTGTTAATAATGCTCGAGATGCGACTTCAGGCTGATTTAATCTTAGCTCACCCCCAGGCAATTTTTTCATGCTCATATTAAACTTATTAAACTTAAAATTGACTAATTAAGCTGGTTGCTATTATAACAAAAAATGCCTCTAATTGCACGACTGGGATAAAGAAGGGTTTTTTAGTTGAGAAGTAAAATTTCATCACTTTTGGATGCTTTTCATGATTGTAGGGTTAATCGAGACAGGTGGCAAACTTTTTAACCTAAATACTACGCTTCGCTCTGACCAACCCTACTATCTCCCTTACTATAAATTTCGTAAATCGAGATTTCCCCCTTACTTTTTGTCCATGTAAAACGAAGCTTGTGCGTAGCCCGGCTTGAATAACAACCTGACGGACTGTTTAAGATACCAAAGCTATATTTCTTTGTCAGAAGCGACGATTGTTGGTTCATAACAGTAGTGGCTAGCTTTGCAATTTGACCTATAACCCTACTTCTATTATCTTCCTCTAGAGCCTGCAGTTGTCGTAAAAAATCATCGCGATAAGCGATCTTTCCTTTCTCTTTCTCCCAATTAAATTCTTTTGGCAGCTGCGCTAATAGCTGCTCCCGTTGACCCCCCCTTACTGACTCCACAACTTCAGGGGCAACGTCCTCCTCTGGTAAAGCACGCTGTAATTCTAGAGCTGTTAATCCAAAATGTTGTAAGCATTTTTTGAGCATATTTATTTCTACCACTTCAGACTCATCAAGAAAAATAGGATACATTGTTCCATCTCTACACTTAAAAACATGGTGACTACCAGTCACCTGAAGAGGTTCCCCTAACAGGCTTATTAGCGCTTGTCGTATTCGCAAGGCCTTAATTTGACCTAAATCAATATTTTGCCATTTTTCCGGAGTTTGTACGGCTGGTTCTGACACAGATGCTGATGCAACCTGTCCAGACTCTTCTTCTGGAGCAACGACCTGAGACTGCGGTTCGGGTGAGCTCCCAATTTGTACAGCCATTTCAGGAGCAGAATTTCTAAGATGTTTTTCAACAACTTGCAAGATAATTCCTTCCAAATTAGCTGATTCTTTCTGCCCGATAATTCTAGCAACTGGTACAGCGCGCTCAAGTCTCAATTTACCTGTAAAACGATACATGAGGAAATAAAAACTATTCATCGGTTCTGCAGACTATGCAGGTACTGAAATTTTCCCTTGGCATAAAAAAACAGGACGCTTAAAAATATAATCTTTTAAGTTACTCTCATCAAACGGATTTACGGTTACAGTTATTCCATCCACAGTCTCGCTGTAGGCAGCATTCTGCTTAACTGAGAGTTCGTTTGCGCTCTGTAGCAAACTATCTATTTCTCGTTGATCGACTTCTCGTCTAGATAACTTTGCTCGGAGTGTTTGACCCAATGTTGACCTCTTAACATTAAAGGCTTTTATAATTGCATTAATAACAATATCGCCCTGCATTCCTCGCCTTTTATAATCATCATAAATCCTCTCAATGCCGTTTGGAATTTGGTCAATACCATCAACAATAAAATCGGCCATTTCTCTATATAGACATTGGCCCATATAATTATTTAATATTCCTTGAACTGGTCTTCCTTGTGGAATCCCAATACCTCTAATACATTTCTCCTCAAAAGAATCATAAAACTCAGGGATTTTTCTTGCATCCACCTTGCCGTCTTGGGTAAATACTTTTCTATTCAAAGCATTTACCCAAGAATTTTTCCTAACGTATTTACCAATATCAATAGTAAGCTGATCAATCAACTGAAAAATTTCCTGGATCTGGGGAACCAAAAATGCATAATCCATCATCTCGTTTAAACTTAACTGCCCAGTCAATTCCATAAGCTCCAGATCCTTGACTTCCTGATCGTCAAGCAACTCCTTTAACTGCCCAGCATTTTCTTTTCCTATAATCTTTTCTGCAGTTTGATCAATATCTATTTTCTGCGCAATTAATTCCTGTGCCTCTTCTTCGCTAAATCCTTGTCCTTTTTCATGACGAAAATCGCCGGCTTCTTCAAGAAATTTGGCGATCTCGGGATCTAGACCATCTTTTGGCATATATAATTGGTTATTTAAGTTGGTTGTTAATATAACAAAAAAGACCCTATATAGCAAGATGAAAAAGTTTTTTTTATTTGAGAAGTGAAATTACATCACTTTTGGATGCTTTTCATGATTGTAGTCCCAACGGGAATTGAACCCGTATTTTCGCCTTGAAAGGGCAATGTCCTAACCATTAGACGATGAGACCATTTTACTTTTTGTATTTATTAACCGATCAATTGCTTTTCTGCTTTTCCACTTTTTAATTTGATACTCTCTAGTTTGGGCATCAGAACGATTCTGATACTGTTTAGTGTGTACTAATACGCATGGCAACCTATTCTTCGTCGAGAAAACCCTTCCTCGACCATGCTCAACTTTCCTATTAGCCAGGTTATTTGTGCTCCCAATATAATATGATTCATCGCTCAGTTTGAGTATATATACATAATACATAAGAAGGGGCAATGTCTCCCGACTTTGCTTGTGGCAGCAAAGTCGTGGATCCTCGATTTTCCGCCAAAGGAAAATCGGGACTAACCATTAGACGATGAGACCATGATTATTTGTGCCAGTAGTATATCTTATTTTAAAGAAAAGTCAATAAGCCTTTAATTAAGCATACACTGAGATAAAGTTGACTTTATGACCATATTTTAGTATGATTATCACTACATTTGGCCAAGTCAGGGTAGCTCAGATGGTTAGAGCACGGGATTCATAACCCCGAGGTCGAGAGTTCGATTCTCTCCTCTGACACAACACATATGCTAATTCTCGGTATTGAATCATCTTGTGATGACACCTCAATCGCTTTACTCGATTGTTCTGACAAAGGCTATTTTGTGGTATCCGAAAAAACCGCTTCCCAAATTGATGTCCACAAAAAATATGGCGGTGTGGTTCCAGAAATTGCCGGACGTATGCATGCTGAAAAAATCGTACCCCTCATTGAAGCTGTCTTGGAGCACCAACCAAAACCAGACGCCATAGCTGTCACTTCTGGTCCAGGACTTATCACGGGACTGCTTGTGGGCGTTGAGGCCGCCCGCGTTCTTTCTTATGCTTGGGATATTCCACTTATCGCTACCAATCATATTGAAGGTCACATATACTCCACACAAATTCAAAATCATAACAATACTGATCACTCCCTACTCCCTACTCCTCAAATAAATTTCCCTGCTCTAGCCTTAATCGTTAGTGGTGGCCACACTGAATTAATTCTCATGAGAGATCACGGTGATTATAAAATACTTGGCTCCACCAAAGATGACGCCGCTGGAGAATGTTTTGATAAAGTTGCCAAACTAATCGGCCTGACCTATCCAGGCGGACCACAAATTTCAAAACTTGCATTAGAGGGCAAAACTGATGCCATAAACTTTCCTCGACCAATGATAAATAGCGGTGATTATAATTTTAGTTTCTCTGGCTTAAAAACTTCAGCGCTTTATTGGTTAAGGGATAACGGCGTTGTCATTCCGACCGAGTCTCAAGACGAGCGGAGGAATCCCTTAAACTCTGAGGCGAAGGGATCCCTCGCCGGAGTTTATACCCTTCAGGGTGCTCGGGATGACAAAAACAGACAAATAACCATAAACGATTTCTGTGCCAGTTTTGAACAGGCGATTATTGATGTTTTGGTAGCAAAAACTATAAAAGCCGCTGAAGAATACAAACCCAAGACTATTATTTTAGGCGGGGGTGTCAGCGCTAACAAAAAACTACGAGAAACTTTGGCAAAAGAAATAACAAAAAGATTCCCTGAAATTAATTTTCAAATTCCGGAATTAAAATACGCTATGGATAACGGCGCTATGATTGCCACCGCTGGCTACCACCATGCGTTGAAAAAAGAATTTACTTCTTGGAAGAAAATAACCGCTGATCCGAATTGGAAGATAGATAATTAACCTGTCATGCTGAACTCGTTTCAGCATCCCATCACTACAAAAAGATCCTGAAACAAGTTCAGGATGACAATAAAACTTTGTCTAAATCACTTTTCAATTCTTCACAACTACTGACCCGATAAGAAGTTCTAATGATTTTTCCTCCCACCCTCAACACCACCGCTTCATCTCCCGGATATTGACTCAAAATATTTTTAATAGCTTCAGCCTGAGATTTTAATTGTTCGGGACTAATGACAATTTCAAACGCAGAGCTAGTCGTTTCAGAGGCTTTTTTTGTTTCATAGCTTTTTCCAAAAGACATTTGCTTAGCAAGAATGGCGGCATTTTCTTTGGTCAGAACATACGCTTTTTCTACAAACAATTTATCATCCCCTTCTTCTTCCGAAGTTCGGCCAATCACACACACCGGCCTGCCTTCCACCCAAATATCAGCGGTGGTCTCATAGGTCTTTGGGAAAACCAATAATTCCAAACTACTAGTAGTATCAAGCAGTTTCGCAAACATCATGGCCTTGCCACTGCGCGTAATTTTTTTCTTGGTTGAATCAAGCATCCCTCCCACCACCACCCACTGATTGCGCGGCTGCGCCGAAAGGTCTTTAAGCGGTATGAGAGTGTCTTTCATTATTTCTTGATACACCTTGAACGGATGCGATGTGATATAAAACCCAAGCAATTCTTTTTCCCAAGTCAATTTGTCAGCTTCATTGGCTGGGCTAGCATCTACTAATTTAAGAGTAGAAACAGCATCCAGAGATGTGCCAGAAAACAAAGAATTTTGGGTGTTGGTATCACCTTCTTTTATTTGCTTACTAAAAGATAAAATATTTTCCATATTTGCCAGTAGCACACCTCTGTCATAGCCAAAACCATCCAAAGCTCCGCATTTAGCCAAGCTTTCGACAGATTTTTTATTTAAATCTTTATCTTTTACTCTAGTCAAAAAATCCTGCAAATCTTTGAACTTACCATTAGCCTTACGTTCCCGGTAAATCGCTTCGGCAATATTCTCACCCAAATTTTTGATACCATTAAGACCAAACCGGATGTGAGCAGACACGCCGTTTTCCCCAGCAATCATCGCAAAACTCTTAAAGCTCTCATTGATATCAGGGGGCAACACTTTTACCCCCATGCGTTCACATTCATGAATAATTTCCGGCACTTTATCAATATCGCCACTTTCCGCAATCAGCACCGCCGTCATATATTGCACGGGAAAATTGGCTTTAAGGTAAGCGGTTTGATACGCCACAACCGCATAACTGGCCGCATGCGCTTTACCGAAACCATAAGCCGCAAACGGTTCGATGCGTTCCCAAAGTTTATTAATTGTTTCACTCGATAATTTACCAAACTCTTTCGCGCCTTTGAAAAATTTCTCTTTTTGTTTTGCCATTTCTTCCGGAATTTTTTTACCCATGGCTTTACGAAACTTATCAGCTTCTTCCCAATTATAGCCAGCCAAATTTATAGCAGTCAGAAGCACGTCGTCTTGATAGACAATGAGCCCCAGAGATTGATCAAGATACTCTTTCATTCTTGGGTCTTCGTATTCTATCAACTCCGGATGATGTCTACGCTGAATATAATCAGGAATGGAATCCATTGGTCCAGGACGAAATAGGGCCACCATTGCCATGATATCAAAGATTGTAGTCGGTTTTAGTTCTTTCAAATACCGAGTCATGCCCGAACTAGCCAATTGGAACACACCCACTGTTTCTCCGCGTGCTAACATCTCGTAAGTCTTAGCGTCATTCCATGGATACAAATCGTATACATCTATTTTTTCGCCTGTAGTTTTTTCAATAATTTCTACCGCCCGACCTAAGATAGACAGGTTGCGAATGCCTAAAAAATCCATTTTCAAAACTCCGGCTTTTTCCACGGAGCCCATTTCATACTGAGTGACAATTTTATCTCCGCCGGTTTCAAGTTGCACAGGCGTAAAATCGGTCAGTGGCGTTGGTGAGATAACAACTCCCGCGGCATGAATAGAAGTGTGGCGCGCGCAACCCTCTACCTTCTGCGCCAAATCAAGCAAGCGTTTTACTTCTGCGTTCTTGTCGTATAATTTTTTTAATTCCGGTTCCAAAGTAAGAGCCTTGGCAATGGTCATCTGAAAACCTTGCGCTCCAAAAGGAATAAGCTTAGAAATTTGATCACAAAAAGAATATGAATAACCGAGCGCGCGACCCACATCGCGCACTGCGCCTCTGGCCGCCATCGTCCCAAAAGTAATAATCTGCGCTACTTTATCAGCACCGTATTTTTTGGTCACATAGGCAATCATCTCGTCACGTCTATCATCGGCAAAATCGCCGTCAATATCAGGCGGACTCGGGCGAAATGGATTCAAAAAACGTTCAAAAGGCAGTTTAAAATAAAGCGGATTATCCATTACAATTCCCATCGCAAACGAAACCACCGACCCGGCAGCCGAACCGCGAGTGGTCACCATAATTCTATGTTCGCGAGCGTAATTAATATAATCAGCCACAGTCAAAAAATATGGTGAGTAACCTTTTTTAGCAATAATATCAAGCTCGTAATCAGCTCGTTTTTTTACCTCTTCCGTCATCTCTATACGCTGTGGCAATTTTTCATAGACTTGTTCACGCAAATAATCATCCGCGGTTTTACCGTCAGGAATATCTATGGCAGGAAAATGCCATTTATTTAATTCAATCGTTACATTAACTCTGTCGGCAATTTTGACCGTATTGCTAATCGCTTCTGGTACATGCTTAAACCGATTAATAATTTCTTTGGCTGGCGCGAGTGAATAATCTACGCCGTTCATGGTCGCTCGGCCATCCTCGTCCATAGTCTTGCCATCTCTAATACAAGTCAGCACATCCTGCGCCTCAGCTTCATCTTCTTCCAAGTAGTGAGAGTCTCGGGTGACCACTAGCGGTATACCAGTCTCAGCCGATAACTGGATAAGTTTTGTATTCATATCCATCTGACCTTCTAAGGCAGGCAGATCCATCAGCTCCAAATAAAAATTTTCTTTGCCAAAAATATCTTGGTATTCCAAAGCTGTCTTTTTAGCTTTTTCAAAATTATCATCCCTTTGTAAAATCGAAGGTATCTCACCGGCAAAGCATCCAGATAAAGCCACCAGTCCTTCATGATATTGTTTTAGCAATTCTTTATCCAAACGAGGCTTATCAGAAAAACCTTCAAGGCTTGCTAGCGATGCCAATTTCATCAGATTTTTATAACCAACATTATCCAAAGCCAAAAGAACCTGATGATAAACTTTTTCATCCCTATTATTTTTTTCAAAGCGACTGCCTGCCACTAGATACGCTTCCATCCCGATAATTGGTTTGATGCCCGCTTTTTGACAAGCTTCATAAAACTCAATCGTGCCATACATGTTGCCATGATCGGTAAGCGCCAAAGATTTGTAGCCAAGTTTTTTGGCATGATCAACTAGCTCATCTATTTTTGGTAGAGCATCAAGAAGCGAGTAGTGGCTATGAACGTGTAGATGGACAAATTCCATAATGATGAACAAAACTTGCCCCGTACCGATCGCCAAGCGCGATCTGGTACTGGGGTCTGACATAAATTTTTGTCATCCCGAGCGAGGCCTTTAGGCCGACGAGGGATCTATACCGATTATTTAATAAAAATGTCTAGATTCCTCACCCACTACAGGGATTCGGAATGACAATTTATAAATGTATTAACTTGCCTATCGTACCTGAAAACACAAACAAAATCAAACATAAAAAATCCCCTAAATTTAGGGGATTTTTTATTTAAATTTCAATTTATCTTTTAATGTTTCTAGCTGTTTTTTTCATTTTCTTGGCTGTGGCCTCTACAGCTTTTTCTACTGCATCTCTAGCCGCACTATTAGCTCGCGCGGAGCCTTTATTTATCCAGTCATTTGCTTTCTTTGTGACTGCGCTTTTTACCATTCCCGCTACTCCGCCACTAGCCATACTTACCAAGCTATGGATATTCTCTATCTTGCCTCGCAGATAATTTATACCTTCAGTAAGCATCTGCAAACGAGAACGAAACTCTTCGGCAATCTGATTCGCATTTTTTAAAATTCTCGTGACATAGTAAAACATCCAACACAAGAAAACTGTGACCCATAAAACGCAGAACGCGATGACAAGATATAAAATATCTTTTGATGTTTCAATCATATTTCCCTCCTATTAAATAAATTAAGTTTTAATTGTTTGTAATTGGCGAACTTGTTTTTCTAGCATATCAACTCTTTGGCGTAGTTCTAAAACATCCCTGGCTGACGCGTCCGCATCTTCTAGAGTTCTTTTCTCAAGTTTTTCTAATCTGTTTTTAATATCATCTAACTCTTCTCTGATCATTCTAAAACCCGCAGTCATTTCTGTGCGTAATTCTTCAAAACCAGTTGCCATTTCAGAACGTACACTCTTAATTGTTTCAGAAAATTCCTGCTTGGTCACCATGTTCTCAGCCAAGAATTCCATGAGTTCATTAATTGTAGTTTCTTTTTCCATAATATAATGATTGGTAAAAAAATCTAAGTATATTATCTCACTCTAAAAAATTTGTGTCAAGAAAATTATTTAAAGCATTCTATTTTTTCCTTCATTTCCAGGCTGAGATCTTGGTCTCAATTCAGATACTCTATTTTCTTTAGTTGTTAAATCCTTCATCAAAGCAGATACAGCATCCTGAACTGAAGCTCTTTTTTTCTCAAAGATATTACCTTCAGGTGTTCTACTCTTTGGAGCACTTAAAGAGTCGGTTAAAACATTTAACTCCCACTGTATCTCTCTAATTTCTAAATCAAGTGATATTAACTCTCTCTCAATTTCTAATTGATCAATTTCTTTCATAAGAAACCTACCTTACCTCCGCGTTAAATTTCTCTTTTAAAATTTTTATAATATTATTATGGGCTTTTTCTACTTCTTCGGTCACGAGCGTGCGTTCATTGTGTTGATAAACAAATCTATATGCCATACTTTTATTTTCCGCGCCAATATTTGCGCCTTCAAACACATCAAACAAGCTGACAGTCTTTAGTAATGGATCGGACGCAAGCACAGCCGACAAAATATCTTGATGCGCTACTTGTTTTTTAACGACTATCGCCAAATCGCGACTAATCTCAGGATAAATAGAGGCTGTTTTATAGCTCACCTTGCCTACTTGTTTAGCTACGACATCTTCTAATAAAGATAAATTTAGTTGCAACACACCCACACGTTGCTCAATACCAAGATTTTGTGATACCAACGGATTAATTTCGCACAATATGCCTATAGTTTCATCGCCGCAAAGAACCAACGCTAATCTGGATGGATGCTCCCATGGTTGCACTTTATCATGGGACACAATTTGAAAATCAAGGTTAAGCTTAGTAAAAACATTTTCTAAGGCGTGTCTGGCTTGCCAAAATGGCACAACGTCTTTCTTGCCAGCATATACAGTCGCAAGCCATGTATCTTGTCTTGGCAACAAACTATCACCATTACTATCCACGCGCAGACCACTTTCTTTAGTAGAAAAAACTTTGCCAATCTCAAAAATTTTGACTTCAGAATAATTATCAATATTATTATTTATATTCTCTAATAAATTTGGCAACAGATTACGTCGCAAGTAAGGTTTTTCTTTTGATAATGGATTGTCCAGCTCAATATATTTGGACAAATTATCTCCCATCTTTTCTATTTGCGGAGCGCTAACAAAAGAGTAATTATAGACTTCGGTATAGCTCAAAGTTCGAACCAAAATATCTTTTATCTCTCGTTCTAATGCTCGCAATTTATTTTGCTCGGGCGGAGTAACAGAAAAATTTGGCATAGTTGCGCCAATCTTGTCATATCCATAAATACGAATCACTTCTTCCACCAAATCTTCGGCAATAGAGATATCCTTAGTCGCGCGCCAACTTGGAATTTTAACCAACAAGTCTTTACCTTTAGTCTTTACAACAAAACCCAACTGCTCCAAAATCCGCACCACTTCTTTTGGCGGTATGTGAACGCCAATTTTTTTCTCTAAAAATTCCAAACTAAATTCAATCGGCCCTTGCTTCAAGGCAAAATTTGATTCATCTATTACTTTGCTTGCTACTTTTGCTCCCGGGCAACACTCTAAAACCAACTCTACGGCTTTTTCTAGGGCTAATATTGTCAAATTCGGATCCAAACTTTTTTCAAATCGCGCCGAAGAATCAGTACGTAGTCCTAATTTGGTAGAAGTGGTGCGAATAGAACCAGGCTCAAAGTTAGCTGATTCAAAAATAATCGTATTAGTTTGATCGTTAATCCCACTCTCCATTCCACCCATTACACCGGCAATAGCCAATGATTTTTCTTCCGTACAAATCATTAACATTGAAGAATCTAATTTTCTGGTTTGCTCATCAAGTGTGATAAATTCCTCACCATCTTTGGCAAGACGAACTACTATTTTAGAATTTTTTATTTTTGAGGCATCAAAGGCATGCATGGGCTGACCCAAATCCAACATGACAAAATTAGTAATATCCACAATATTATTTATACTTCGCAGACCCACGGCTGACAAACTTTTTTTCAACCACTGCGGAGATTCTCCAACTTTAATTCCCGACATCGCCACCGCCATATAGCGCGGACATAATTTTTTATCTTGAATATCCACAGAAATTTTTATTTCCTTTCCAGGCTTAATCTTTTCTATTTTATGTTCTTTTAAATGCTTATTAAAAAGTACGGCCACCTCTCGCGCAATACCATAATGACCCCATAAATCTGGGCGATTGCTGAGTGATTTGTTGTCTATTTCTAAAATTGCATCATCTAAACCCAAAGCTTGAGCCATAGGAGTTCCCGGCTTTGCTTTAGTATAAGTCAAATCCAAAATTTCTTTTTCGTCTTTAAGCGGGAACATTTCTCCCAAACCGATTTCAGTCGAAGCGCAGATCATCCCGGCAGATTCTACATCGCGAATCTTGGTTGGTTTGAGTTCTATCAAATCACCTTCGCCATGCCATTTTACTTTTGACCCGACTTTGGCTAGCGCCACTAGCATGCCTTCGGCCACATTACTGCCTCCACAAACAATTTGTAATTGTTCATTACCCACATCTACCTTACATAATTTTAATTTATCGGCATTTGGATGTTTTTCCACAGATAAAATTTTACCTACCACAATATTTTCCAAGTTTTTGCCTTGGACTTCTATCTTTTCTACTTCCACCGTACTAGCCTTAAGTTTTTCAGAAACTTCTTCGGGTATAGTGGAATCAGATAGATTAACGTTTTTTTTGAGCCAGTTATAGGATATTAACATATTATATAATTTCAAAACCTAACTTCTTAGCCTTAGCTATTATTGATTTATCCTTTGTTGAATATCCAAGCAAACACACACGCCCATCCGGATACACATCATATCTTCTATTTCCACCTAAGCCATATATTGTTTGTGACTCATTAGCAACTTGAGCTTTTTGTAATGCACCCTCTACACTTTCGGTTCTGCCCACCCATCGTTTTTTTTGTACTTCAAACCACTCTGCACCTTCCATAGCAATTAAATATGCTACCGTTATCTCTCGGTTGGTTAGTAAATTCATTTCTGCTGGTGAAAACTCTGCTACAGCCCTAGGATATTCAGTTTCATTCACAGCACTTACTACCCCACTTACCAATAAAGCACGTTGTGATTCATCAAAATCTGGCCGAAGTATTTGTTCACGGGTCAATCTCATAGCTTCTGCTGATGAAGTAACTCCTCTCTCATTTCTTTCTGACATAAATTTAATTCTAGAATTGTTCTAAAAATCGTAAATCCCCGCTCTCCAATAATCTCACATCCTCTATCCCATATTTAAGCATTACCAACCTTGTCAGACCAAAACCAAAAGCAAAACCTTGATAGACATTAGGATCAACTCCACCCTCTTTGAGCACACTCGGATGGACCATGCCCGCGCCAAAGATCTCAAGCCAGCCAGTTTGTTTGCAAACTCGACAACCTTTGCCTTCACACAAAAAGCACGTCACTTCTCCGCTCACACCCGGTTCCACAAACGGATAAAATTTCGGCAACAGACGAATCTGTGTTTTCGGACCATACAAGTGTTTGGCCACCGCTTCCAAAACACCTTTGAGATGGCTAAAATTAATATCTTTGTCTACCACCAAACCTTCAAGCTGATAAAAAGTATGCTCGTGGCGAGGATCAGTCGCTTCATTACGATAACATTTGCCAGGAACAATCACCCGTAGTGGCACGCCATGTTTTTGCATGGATCTTACTTGCACTGGCGAAGTTTGGGTTCGCATCAGCCAATCCGAATGTCCCTTAATATAAAAAGTGTCTTGCATATCCCGCGCCGGATGATCCTCGGGAACATTTAAAGCGGTAAAATTATAATAATCACTTTCTAATTCTGGCCCATCAAGCACCATAAAACCCATAGACGTAAAGAGGTCTTCTAAATCATTTTGAATGATAGTGTTAGGATGCAAATGACCAAGATTTTTGGCTGGCAAGGCTGGTTGCGTAATATCGATATATTCTTTCTCAAGCAATCCTGACATCTCTTGCTGAATAAATTCTTTTTTCTTTTTCGTTATCGCTTCTTCGACTGATTTTTTTACTTCATTGGCCAATTGCCCTACTTGTCGTTTGGCGTCTTCGCCCAAATCTTTTAAGCCTTTGAGCAGTTCGGTAAGTTGACCACCTTTACGACCAAGTAATTTTGTTTCCAGTTCTTCCAGCTGCAACTTGTCCTTGATAGAATTCAAGGCTGTAAGCGCTTCGGTTTTTAATTGTTGTAATTTTTCTTGCATATTTTAAAACAGGCCTGTAAATAATCCTTTGAATTTACTTAAATCTTTAACAGTGATTAAAATCACGAGTGATATCAAAACAAAAAAACCAATGCCGTGCGCAATCTGTTCATATTTTTGATTGAGCGGTTTGCGGATAATTTTACTAATAAGTAAAAATAAGAACCTACCACCATCGAGAGCTGGAATAGGCAAAACGTTTATAATCGCTAAATTCAGAGATAGCAAAGCCATAAAGTTAAGTAGGTAACTAAAGCCCATCTTGGCAACTTTGCCAGTCATCACCGCAATCCCCACCGGACCGGACAAAGATTCCCCCACCGGTGCCCCTCTAAACAACCCGGCAATCAAAGTATAAAAAGATACCACAATTTCTTTTAAATAAAGTCCTGTCATTTTAAAACCTTGGTAAATAGCCATATACCAAGAATATTTTACCGTACCGACTTCTATAAGCGCCACGCCCAACCCACCTTTACCTGTGTCTTCATA
Organism: uncultured Gammaproteobacteria bacterium; assembly: GCA_964363685.1. GTDB lineage: Bacteria > Patescibacteriota > Patescibacteriia > Magasanikbacterales > GWA2-37-8 > XYD2-FULL-39-9. The sequence continues at coordinate 8,129 of CAYIJG010000009.1, read as the reverse complement.
AATAAAAGGTCTGATACTTTTTTCCAAAGTTTCAGTACCTCTTTTTACTGTCACTTTTATATCTTTGTTTTTATTTGCATTCACATATTCTTGCATCGCCTTCACACTTGGATTTTGCAAATCATCAAGACTAATAATAATATCTCCTGATTCAAGCCCCGCAATACTGGCTGGCTTCCCAGCCATTGCTTCCATAATTTCCAAATGACTATTTTCTATTTTTGTGCCTGGTGGCAAATTATCTACGGCTTGAGGCGCACCCCACATAAAACCAACAGATAATAAAACAAATGCCAAAAGCACATTCATCCCAACACCGGCGAGCAAAGTAACTCCTTTTTTCCAAAATTTCTGAGCTGCAAAACTATCGTCTCCTGTCTCTTCGCCATCTTCACCTTTAATACGCACAAATCCTCCTAAGGGCAAAAGATTAAAAGAATAAACAGTGCCAAAACTAGCTTCATCTGGTTTTTTCCCCCAAATAAATCGCCATTTCCTCTTGCCAGCTTCGTCTAGCACAGCCTGAACTCCAAACAAACGAGGAGGAAAACCAAAACCAAATTCATAGACTTTCATCCCGCTTTTACGAGCCGCTACAAAATGACCAAACTCATGAGATAGTACTAGAACTGCCAAAACAGCGATAAAAATTAGCAAAGTGACCATAATTTTGATAAAATAAATTTACAAGCTTAAATCCTTGTAATTTCTGTAAGTCTATAATATACTAAAGTATATAATAATTAGGTAAAAAAGCCAATAGGCTTAACTTATTAATTTATTCATAAGCATATGTCAGGATTATACATCCTCCTCGCCGCCGTCGCCGTAGTCGCCCTTTGGTTAGTCGCAGTTTACAACGGTTTAATTCGTTCAAAAAATCAAGTTGACGAAGCTTTTAGTGATATTGACGTCCAACTCAAACGCCGTTATGACCTCATTCCAAATTTAGTAGAAACCGTCAAAGGCTACATGACCCACGAACAAAGTACTTTGGTGAGATTGACTGAAGCTCGCACCGCTGCGATGGCTATGCATGACAAACCAGGTGCAACCATGCAAGAAAAGGAACAAGCCGAAAATATGCTCTCTGGAACTTTAAAATCTTTGTTTGCTGTTACCGAAAATTATCCAGACTTAAAAGCTAGCCAAAACTTCTTACAATTACAAGATGAGATCAGTGATACCGAAAACAAAATCCAAGCTTCCCGTCGTTTCTACAATGGCAACACTCGCGATTTCAATACCAAGATCCAAGTTTTCCCTACAAACCTTATTGCCAACTCATTAGGATTTAAGAAATACGAATTCTTCCAGGCTGATGCTACAGAAAAAGAAAATGTACAGGTGAAATTCTAAAATCATAGTATGGCAAATGGTAGAGAACCCAACGGCGAAGATCCTTACCGCGAAAATCAAAGAAAAGAAAAATCCGATCACGAGCTTGATTTACCAGACGATATAAAAGAAGGATCCCCTCTCCCACTATTTATAGATGCTATAAATAGTGGGCTAGACCCAAAATTTTTTATTATTAACTCACCATTAACAGGCAAGATGTTATGTACTCACGTTAATGAAGAAATGTCTGGAAAAGGCGGGCTTAATTTTACATATGAAGCCCCTGCAACAGCTGCATATGACGAAACCAGAGCTAGAATCATAGTAACGTTAGATAAAAAAAGAAAAGCAGCTAAAATTGAAAATTTGCTGTCAACCGAGAAAGCGAGGGGGGAGGATGTAAGCAAATTCAAATCAGGTCTTTTTGATTCCCTAACATACGAAAAACAACAACAAGCACGAGAGATTGAAATAATGAGACAAAAAGTTCGTAAGGAAATGGAAGAAGGTAAAATAAATAACGCTCTACTTTTACAACATCCGCCAAAATTAGGAAACCAGTTTTTTCTCCATAGAGAAATTACAGATGCAGTTTCCAATCCAAATAATTTAGATTTTTCCTCTGAAGAAGTAAAAAACCCAAACAAAATTGTTTTTTATTCTTTACTAACAGGGGTTTTAAGATACGCAGGCACACAAACTATTTCTGGAGAAAAATCTACAATATACAGTTATACAAATACCGAATCAGGTTATGAAATAAAAATTACTCTAGAGAATCCAAAAAAACCATCATACGGAAATACAACTATCAAACTTACAAAACTTTAATATGTACTCTCAAATCACCTCCAACAAAAGACAATCCGTAGCCCTCATAACAATATTTATTGTTATTCTTCTTGTTTTGGGCTATGTCTTTGGGATTGTTTCAGGTATTGGCGACCTTGCTGGTCTATTTTTGGCAACTATTCTTTCTTTTATCATCACCATGGTTTCGTATTTCAAGGGAGATAAAATTGCCTTGGCTACAAATGGTGCCAAGCTCATTGCCAAAGAAGACAATCCTTATGTATCAAGAATGATAGAAAATCTCTGTATTACTAGCGGCCTACCCGTGCCAAAAATCTATATAATCAATGACCCGGCCATTAACGCCTTTGCCACTGGTCGCAACCCAGAAACTGCCTCCGTGGCGGTCACTACCGGTGCCATTGAACAACTAACTAACGAAGAACTGGAAGGTGTCTTGGCTCATGAACTATCGCATATCCAAAACTACGATATCCGTTTTATGATGCTCGTGGCGGTGCTTGTTGGCTCCATTGCTATATTATCGAATATTCTCTTGCGTAGCGGACATCTTCGCGGTCGCAGTCGTGAAGGTGGTAATGTGCTCGCTATTTTTATGTTAGTTGGCATTGTCTTGGCTATCTTATCACCACTGGTTGCAGAACTTATCAAACTCGCCATCTCTCGTCGCCGTGAATACTTGGCCGATGCGTCTGGATCTCTGCTCACTCGCTACCCAGAAGCCCTAGCCAAAGCCTTAGAAAAAATTTCAGCTCAAAATATGCCGATGCAAAACGCAAGTAAGGCCACAGCTCATCTCTTTTTTGCAAATCCTTTCTCTGGTAAAAAATTAGCCAATCTCTTTTCTACCCATCCTCCGATTCAGGATAGAATAAACAAACTACGAGGGATAGTGATTTAAATTATTATGGAATCCACAAATCAACGCCCGCAAGTTGGTTTAACGGTCATGATTTTTAAAAATGGCAAAATTTTATTAGGGAAAAGAAAAAATGCTCATGGTGAAGGAGAGTATGGTGTGCTTGGCGGACACTTGGAATACATGGAATCTTTTGAAGATTGTGCTAAACGAGAAACCAAAGAAGAGGCCGAAATAGAAATAAAAAATATAAAATTTGTCGGATTGATGAATTTAAAAACGTACGCGCCCAAACATTATGTTGATATTGGATTGGTCGCTGATTGGAAGAGTGGCGAGCCAAGAGTTATGGAACCGCACAAACTTGAAAGTTGGGGCTGGTATGACCTCAATGATCTACCGTCTCCACTGTTTGCAAATCTAAACACATATATTAAATCCTACAAAACAGGTCAAACAGGCGAATATTATTTTGATGCTTAATTATGGAGACAAATAACGAACATATTAAAATAGGCATTGGGGTCATCGTATTTAAAAACGGAAAAACATTGCTTGGCAAAAGAAAAAATACCAACGGTAACGGCGAGCAAGAATACGCCACCCCTGGAGGGCATATGGAATTTATGGAGTCATTTGAGCAGTGCGCCAGACGAGAAGTAAAAGAAGAAACCGGAATGGAAATAGAAAATATAAAATTTTTGGATTTATACAATCACAAAACCCCCACAAAACATTACATAAATGTTGGGCTGACAGCTGACTGGAAAAGTGGCGAACCACAAAATTTAGAACCTGATAAATGCGAAAGCTGGGATTGGTATGACCTAGAACATTTACCGTCGCCTTTGTATGGCACTACTCCCAACTATATTGAGGCTTTGCGAAGTGGTAAAAACTTTTTTGATGCGTAATTAAACCTCTAAAAGCTACTTCAAACACTCCTGTATCTATAAGATCAATCCCAATGACTGATAATTTTTATCCCCCGTGCTTCTTTACCTAAAACTTTATCTTGATATGCATAAAAGCTATCTTCGATTTTTAGCGCAAGAGTGTCAACTTCTTTTTTAACTTCCAAAAGGTTACCATTCACTTTTCCAAAGACTTGAACGTAGTATTTAAACTGCGGCTGGGTCCCAGAAGGACGGGTTATCATCCGAATTCTCTCATCTTCAGAAAGAATAAAGGTTATTTCGTCCCCATTTACTCCAGCTTTATAATTCTCCGGTTTTCTATTCTCTTTCGGAAGCCGATCAATTATTTTCACTACTTTTAAACCTCCAAGTTCTGTTGGCGGATCAGCTCGAAAAGATTTATACAACTTAACTATATCTTCAAAACCTTCCTTGCCATCAACGTCAACTTGATAAAGAACATTACGGAAGTAACCATATTTTTCGTAAATCTCATTCAAAAAATCAGGAACCGTTTTACCCTGATCCTTCAACCACGACACCATTTCGGCAACGGTAAGAGCGCCGATCGCCCCGTCTTTGTCACGAATAAAATCCCCACGCGCATAACCGCAAGTATCCTCCAATGCTAATAAGAACTTACTTTTGTCTTCCATTTTCTCCACGATTTGACCGATCCATTTGAAACCAACAAAAAGGTCGTCCACATGTTTAATACCAAAATCTTCGGCAATATCAGTCATTAAAGTAGTAGTACAGAAAATTTTGATAAAGAGCAGATTTTTGTCGACCTCTCCTCTCTCTTTCAAAATTGACAATAAGAAATACAAAATGGCCACCCCAACCTCATTAGCTGTTATATAGTGAAGCTTAGGATCATTTAGTTTCTTTCGTACAGCTACCCCCACTCGACAGGCATCAGGATCGGTGGACATGGCCAAATCCGCCTCAATTTTTTCTCCCAAAGCAATCACCATCCCCATCACTTTTTCAAATTCAGGGTTGGTAGTATCGTCAACAGCGGTTGGAAAATTTTCATCAGGCTGAGCTTGCTCAGGTACTACAGTGACAGAAAAACCTTCCTCTTGAAGAGCTGGTAGGGCGTTAGTAATACCGGAGCTATGCATGGGACTGAAAGCAATCTTAGCCGAGCGGGTCTTAACAAGCGAAAGGTTTTTAAGGTTTTGCAAGTAAACCTTGTCAACTTCTTTACCAATTGTTTTCACTAACCCTTGGCTTTCTGCTTCTTTGAAGTCCATTTTTATAATTTTACTCACCCCAAGTACCAAACCCATAAACTTTTGATCTAAAGGTGGCACTACCTGCCCACCATCGGTCCAGAAAAATTTAAAGCCGTTATCAGTTTTTCGATTGTGCGAAGCAGTTAACTGAACACCGGCAACTGCCTTTAAATGCCTAACTGCAAAAGAGACCTCCGGCGTAGAACGTATACCATCAAAAAGAAAAGTTTTAATTCCATTAGCTGCTAGAACACTACAGGTAGTTTCAGCAAACTCTCTTGAAAGCAGGCGAATTTCGTGACTCACCACGACGCCTTTGTCTTTGGCCTCTTGACCAAAATCATCAATAAAATTAGCCAGACCCTGAGCGGCTTCACTAATAGTGCGAACGTTAATACGGTTGGGCCCTGCTCCAACTTTACCACGAATACCACCAGTGCCGATTTTAACATGCCTATAAAACCTATCCTCTAATTCAACAAAATTATGGGTAGTAATTAACTCATTAATTTCTTCTTGATAAGGCGCATACTCTTCAGCCGTCAACCAGATGTTTAAGGCATGTAAAGCTTCGACAGAAAGTTTATCACTTAATTCTTTTGGAATCATATTTTTATTTTGACTAAACAGTGAATTTAGTATATATTACACTTAATTTTTAGTCAAAAATTAATAGCAACTTTTAACTTGAAACTTTCAACTTTATCACTGTATTATGACAATTATTGACCGTTTTTCCACTAACCTGCGCGAAGTGCTTATCAACAGCATCAGCCTGGCCACCGACCTCAAAAATATCTCCGTTGAACCGGCGCATTTATTGCTGGCTTTGTCTTTGCAAAAAGGCTCCATGGCCAATGAAATTCTAGAGCGCTATAATTTGGATACCAAAAAAATTGAGTCTGCGTTGTTAAATTTCAAATCAATCCCACCAGCCAAACCATATATCAAACTATCCCCTTTTTCCGCCAACGCCAAAACTGCTTTGGAAAAAGCCATTATTATCGCTCAAAAAAATAACCACAACTACCTTGGCACCGAACATCTTTTGGCCGGCCTGCTTGATACTGATGATGAAAAAATAGACCAACTGCTCAAAACCGGCAAAGTCAAAAAAACCGAACTGGAAGAACAAATAGACGTTGTCTTAACTAATGCTTCGCAATTTCCACAAGCCAGCAAAATCCCCGAGGTTATGGATCGCATCCAAGAAAGCTTATCAGACGACATGATGTTGCCAAACAATAACCCGACGATGACTGCTCACAAAAAAAATCACCATAAAGAATCAGCTTTAAATTTTTTTGGTGTCGACCTCACTAGTCCAGATGTTGTATCTAGTATTGATCCAGTCATTGGTCGCGCTCACGAGATAGAACGCATGATGCAAATCCTCTGTCGTCGCACCAAAAACAATCCCATTCTCTTGGGTGATCCTGGAGTGGGGAAAACCGCCATCGTCGAAGGTCTAGCCAAAAAAATTGCCGCTGGTGATGTGCCAGATATTTTATTAAACAAAAAAATCTACGCCTTGGATATGGGCATGATGATTGCCGGCACTGCCTACCGTGGTGAATTTGAAGGACGACTGAAACAAGTGATTGACGAAGCCAGCCAAAACGAAGATATAATTTTGTTTATTGATGAATTGCACAATATCGTCGGCGCTGGTTCAAACCAAGGCACGATGGATGCAGCCAATATCTTGAAACCCGCCTTAGCGCGCGGACAAATCCGCTGTATTGGCGCCACCACCCCCACTGAATTTAAAAAACACATTGAGAGCGACGCTGCCTTAGAACGCCGATTCCAACCAATTCAAGTTAAAGAATCTTCGGTGGCTGATACCATCAAAATTATGCTGGGTATCAAAAAAAATTACGAAAATTATCACAACCTCACCATTACCGACTCGGCTATTACCAAAGCCGCTATTTTGGCAGACCGATATATTACAAATAAATTGTTGCCAGATAAAGCTATTGATCTACTAGACGAAACTGCGGCCGCCAAACGCTTGTCAGCCAAACCAACTATCGCTCAATCAAATCTCCAAAAACTAAAACAAGAATTAAAAAAAGTTATCCTAGACAAAGAAGAAGCCGCTGGCGGAGAAAATTTTGATGAAGCCGTAAAATTAAAAGAAAAAGAAATTTCTCTAATTAAAGAAATAAAAACTTTAGAAGAAAAAATTACTGCTTCAAAAAACAAAAATCAAAAAACCGAAACTATTACTGACAAAGACATGGTTCTCCAGTTGGCAAAAATGATAAACTCCCCTGCCAAAAATATTTCTCTCGATGCCAAGACTAATGTTTCTGGTTTGGAATTAGAATTAAAAAATCATATTATCGGCCAAGACGAAGTGGTGCATGAAGTTTCCCAGATCATTCTCCAAACCCAATTGGAATTGTCCAGCCCGAACCGACCACTCGCATCGTTTATGTTTGTCGGTGAAAGCGGTGTTGGCAAAACCGAACTGGCCAAAACTTTAGCAAACGCGCTCTACCCCCACCAAAATTCGCTTATCCACCTTAATATGAGTGAATTTAACGAGAGTTTTGGCGTTTCCAAACTCCTCGGTTCCCCTGCTGGTTATGTAGGCTACAAAGAAACCAACCAATTCACCGACCGCATTAAAATGAATCCGTACTGTGTAATTCTCTTTGATGAAATCGACAAAGCCCATAAAGATGTCAGCAAACTTCTTTTACAAATCTTAGAAAATGGCACAATCACCGATTCGGTTGGCAAAACCATCTCGCTCAAACACGCTATTGTTATCCTAACCACTTCTTTAGGAGCAAATGAAATCAAAAAATCACAAATTGGTTTTGATAAAAACACCAATCATGCCGACAGTAAAAAAATTGTCATTGAAAAATTAAAAGAATTTTTCTCACCTGAACTAATCAACCGCATTGACCAAATTTCGTTATTTAAAAGCCTGGCAAAATC
>CAYIJG010000008.1:0-24951 GCA_964363685.1 uncultured Gammaproteobacteria bacterium | reverse complement strand
AAATGTACAGCGTCAATGTAGCTTGCGCACAATGCGGTACCCAGATCACGGAATTACCATTCCAACCTTCTGGCGATAAACCAGTATACTGCCGAGACTGTATGATGGCTCGTAGAAATTCCTAATTAGAATTTTAAAACAAAACACCCTTGAGAAATCGAGGGTGTTTTGTTAAATAAGATTGATTGAAACGGATGATAAATTTTTAAAAACAAAACCCCGTTCGTAAAAATCTCCTTGTTTTATTCCCAATAAATTTATTAGAAATAAAGCAACGACACGAACGGGGCAAGTTTGCCCACATGGAGTCTCAGGTGGACTCATCGATCTTTTCGCACACATCGGCGCGGAAGATCAGTGTTTCCTCCGCGACCCAAGGGTTCTCCGTCTGCCACCAGACGAAGGCGCCGGGGTTGTGCTCCTTCAGCTGGTCGAGGGCGTGTTGCCCTTCGACGCAGTAGCCGCCATGGTTCTGATTGCCCACCCGTAGGCCAGGCTCATCACCGCGTTCACGGCCAGAACTCTCGAGCTCGATGCCGACCCAGCCCTCTCTGACCCACTGTGGCGGGAAGCCAGGCGGCGTATCTTTGATGCGAATGCGCATGTACTCTCTCCTATCCTTGCGGATTTCTCCGCGTTATGACATTTATACTTACATAGTTATATTTTTTTGTAAAGTTAAAAAAGCCCTTCCTATGAAGTTGTTTTGTTTCCATTGAATTTTTTATTGATTTCTGGTATGTTTGTTCAGTATGAAGAAGAAAGTAAATGCTAAAATTAAGGTGCTAGTAGCCATATCAGGCGGTGTTGATTCATCAGTTGTAGCTGCTCTTTTAGTATCTCAAGGTTATGATGTGACTGGAGCTTTTATGGTTAATTATGAAGAAGAGGGTACGAATAGTGCGAATGACGGTGAGGATAAAATGCGAATGAAGAATGAGAAATGCTGGACAGGGGATTACCAAGACGCTTTGAGGGTAGTTGCCAAACTCGGCATTCCGCTATTGCGTTTGGATTTTAGAAAAGAGTATAAACAAAAAGTTTTGGATTACATGTATGAGGAATATAGCCTCGGACGTACACCAAATCCCGATGTTTTATGTAATAAATTTGTAAAGTTTGGATTTTGGCTAGAGAAGGCCAAAGAATTGGGTTTTGATAAATTGGCTACGGGGCACTACGCCCGCCTTGGGCGGAAAATCATAAATTCTAAACCCCAAATCCTAAAGAAACAAAAATTTCCAATTTCCAATTTCCAATTACTTACTGCTAAAGATGATAATAAAGACCAGACATATTTTTTGCACCAATTAAATCAAGAACAATTAAAATATACACTGTTTCCTCTAGGTAAATACACCAAACCAGAAGTAAGAAAATTGGCGAAGAAGTATGATTTACCCAATGCCGAAAAAGAAGAAAGTATGGGTATTTGTTTTGTGGGAGAAGTGCCGATGAAAGAATTTTTGATGAAAGAAATAAAATCAAAACCAGGTAATATTATTTTAAGTAGCGGAGAGGTGCTTGGACAGCATGAAGGTCTGGCGTTTTATACAATTGGACAGCGCTACGGTCTGTCATTCCGAGCGGAGTCGAGGAATCCCTTAAACACGGTAATAGCAAATTCTAAGGATAAGGGATCCTTCCGCTCGGCAAAAAGCCTCGGTCAGGATGACAATACGAAACCCTTGTTTGTAGTTGATAAAAAAGCAGAAACAAACGAATTGGTAGTTGGATATGAAGATGATCCATTATTATATAAAAAGGAAGCTGAGATAGTCGATGTAAACTGGATTGATGGACAAATGCCCAAATTTCCTCTAAAATGTGAGGTAAGGTTGCGTCATAGACAGCCGTTGCAGGCGTGTACCGTTTGTCATTCCGACCGAAGTGGAGGAATCCCTTACACCGTTAAATTTGCCCAACCTCAGCGCGCAGTCACTCCCGGGCAGTTTGCAGTGTTCTACCTCGCGCGCCGAAGCTCGCTTGGAGCGAAGGAGGGTAAAAACAGAGTTTGTTTAGGTGGGGGAGTTGTAAAATAAATTTAATATGTCAAAACTGGACAGAATTATATTCGAACCGTTGAATGTCAAAGAAGGAAAGAATGTTTCCGTTCCAGAGATTTCCGAAGGAATTAAGATATCTTTTTCTGTCGTTGATGGTTTTGCGCTCGATAAAGAAGATCAGAAAACAGTAGAAGCGATTATGGAAGAATTGTTGGCTAATGGGTATTCGTATGTATTTCAAGTAGTTGGTGGCAATATTCCAGTGTCTAGAAACTTGCATATAGAGCTAACACCACAGAATCGATTCAGACACCAAGGTGTTTTGATGAAAGTTCCAACAGAAAGAATGTTAGAATTAATTGGCAAACCTGACTCTAAAAAGAAGGAGCTAGAACAATCACAAGTTATTCACGAACTTATTCATAATTTGGACGATGCCGAGGCCTTTCCTATGTTTATTGAGATGATTTATATGTTAGATAGAGGTCAAAAGTGGCGTATTGAAGAAATTCAGACTTTATATAAAAAAGATGATAAGCTAGGTTCAGCTTATCAGAAAGGATTAGAGCAGATATCTGAATGGTTGGGTTATTCTGGAATAGAAGACTTATTATCACAGATTGTTGTGCGACCAGTAGCCGAGTTAAAAGAAATTTTTAAAGCTAAACTTATTGCTTATTGTGAAAATGATGAAGTTTTGAGCAAACAAATGAAAAAATAATCATAACCTTTAATTTATGAATTTCATCCCAGCAAATTCAAATAGCAAGGAGCGCGCAGTGCGACTAGTATATGTCGCTTGGGCGCTGGCGGTTGCAATTCTTTATGATGTCTTTTTTTGGCAAAAAGATATGGGGTTGGGATTTTTTGTTTTTGTTATTTTGTTAGTGGTCGGCACTATTATCCTACTTGCCAGCACAAATCATCTGCGTGAAAAATGGGCATTGCTTTTAGTCGTTCCTATTTTTATTTTGAGTTTAGATGTTGTGCTATATAATAATCCTTTAGTTAGAGGTCCGGCATTGCTCGTAGTGGCTGGGTTGTTACTCGTACTGTTTATTTTATTGCCGCTTCGTAATAACGACAAAATCAGTTATTACTTTAGAGATATTCCGCTCATTAAAAATCTGCATTTTTTTAAACACTGGGTATTTATTTACCGGGACCTGTTTCGCTGGAAAGATGTTTCGGAAAAACGTGATTATAAAAAAGTCGCTATCGGCCTGGTGATCGCCACGCCAATCCTGCTTATTTTTTTGGCTTTATTTAGTTCGGCCGATGGTGTGTTTGGGCAGGCTGTACAAAATTTATTTAAATTTACCATTCCGGATAACGCCCGGCTGTCCATTTGGCGCATATTGCGAACTATGGGGATTGTCGTTTTACTGGGCGGATTATTTTATATTTTAATTCATGAAGAGCATGCGCCAATTAAGGGAATTATTCGCACTGTAATGAAGTTTGATTCTACAATTGTGACTGTGATTTTAACGATGGTTAATTTGCTTTTTTTTATTTTTGTCATATTCCAACTTTCATATTTATTTGGTAGCCAATCGTATGTGGTACAAAACGGACTCACTTATGCTGATTATGCGCGCAGTGGCTTCTTTCAATTGGCATGGGTTATCGCTCTGGCATCGCTTCTGTTGCTTGTCCCATATCGTTCGTTTGCCGAGCACGGATTAAAGAAGGTGTTAGTGGTACTTAAACTAGTATTAATTATCGAGATTTTGGTTATAGCTTTTTCGGCTCTGAAAAGAATGGATTTGTATCAAGAAATGTACGGATTCACTACGCAACGTTTGTATGTGGAATGGTTGATTTATATGGCTATGGTGTGGCTGGTGATGCTTGGGGTGGCCATTATCACGCGCTGGAAATTCAAGAGGCTCTTCTATGCTACCGTTTGCCTTGGCTTGGTCTCGTTTGTGATTGTGGCGAGCATCAATGTTGATCGTATGATTGCGAAAAAAAATGTTGATAGATTTCTCACTGGCATTACTGACACAGAAAAGAAAATTGACTTACTTTATCTTGGTGGACTTTCTTATGACGCAGTACCAGAAATAGTAAGAGGTATCCCGGAAATTTCAAAGTCTTCTTTACCTGCTCTTTACTCACCTGATTTCTATAAGGATTACCTCAATTACACATATACTAACTTGAATAAAAAATCAGATTGGAGAGAATATAATTTGGGTCGAGCGCAGGCCAAGGAAAGTATAGAGTCTATTTTGAAAAAATAGTAGAAAGTATATTTGAATTTTCTATGGGTAAATTTGACGGTCAAAGGTTTCTTTCTCCAGAAGAACTAAAAAAAAGTGCTGAAGGGTGGAAAAAAGCAGCTTCTGGTTTTGAGCCTAAAGCAAAAGGGTATATTACCTCTGCGGTAGCTCGTTTTGAAGGTGCAGAATCCGAATTTGATTCAATAGATCGGTTACATTATGAATCGCTTTTAGATTATATAGAAATTTTAGTTAAGAAAAAAAATCTTTACAATAAAAATAAACAAGAAAAAATAAAAATTTTAGATATAGGAGCTGGCGCGGGATTATTTGCTGAACAAATTAGAAAAAAATTTGGCACTGAAGTTAAAGTATACACGACAGGATTAACCAAAAAAGCGGCAAAATCTTGGAGGGGTCAAACTCGTGATAAATTAGAAAATGATTACGGAAGTATCCCTTTTGAGATTGATAAAAATAATCATCCAGATGATTTAAAATGGAGATCCGTTTCTCAGTTAAGTGATTATCCTGAATTTGATCTTATTATTGACACCTATGGAGAGAATTTATATGATCACGCAGGTGATGATTTAGAAGAGAGTGCGTTTAAAGAGTCAAAATGTTTTAAGTATTTGGAATATGTTATATCAAAATTAAAACCAGGTGGTATGGCCAGTATAGTACCTTTTTTTATTTCTCCTAAGAATATGGAAGAGTTAAGGAAGCTTTTTAAGGAACCTCAAATTGTTTTTGATTTAGTTTATAATAGTCACCAACGGCCAAAAGGTACTAATCCAGATGGCTCAATTATTTATGAAAGAGGTACGGTTTTAAAAATATCTAAGAATCTATGAAAATAACCTCCCACCAACTCCGCCAAAAATATCTAGACTTCTTCCAATCAAAAGGTCATGTTGTTATACCTTCAGCTCCGCTTATTCCCGACAATGATCCAACCACGCTTTTTACCGGCTCGGGTATGCAACCAATGGTGCCCTATTTGTTAGGTCAACAACATCCACTTGGTACACGGATTGTGAATTCACAAAAATGTTTTCGCAGTCAGGATATAGATGAAGTAGGGGATAATCGCCATACGGTATTTTTTGAGATGCTTGGTAATTGGTCGCTCGGTGATTATTTCAAAAATGAACAAATTCCTTGGATGTGGGAGTTTTTGACTAGTGTGCTGGGTCTTGACCCAAAGCGTTTATATTTTACTTGTTTTAGAGGTAATGAAGGGTTGGGGATTCCAAAAGATGAAGAGTCTGCCAAGTTGTGGCAGGAACAATTTGCCAAAATAAATATTGATGCAAAAATTGGTGAGCAATCCGAACTTGAGGGAATGGGCGAGGGTGAACGGATTTTTTATTATGATGAAAAGAAAAATTGGTGGAGCCGCAGCGGCGTACCATCCAATATGCCCGAAGGCGAGCCAGGCGGACCAGACACGGAAATGTTTTGGGACTTCGAGCCCGTAGGCTCGTCCGCCTCGGGCGGATCGCACGCCAATTCAAAATTTGCCAACAAGCTTTGCCATGTTAATTGTGATTGTGGTCGGTTTATGGAAATTGGCAATAATGTTTTCATGCAGTACAAAAAAACTGCTAATGGTTTTGAATTATTACCACAAAAAAATGTTGATTTTGGTGGTGGGTTAGAACGGATGATGGCAGCGGTTCTTGATGATAGGGACATGTTTAGGATTGAGTTGTTTGATGGTGTTCGCCAGAAGTTGGAAGAATTATCTGGCAAAAAATACGGAGAGAATGATAATGAGACCTATGCCTTTCGAGTTATTATGGATCATTTACGCGCGGCTACATTTTTGGTTGGCGACGGTGTATTTCCTTCTAATAAAGATCAAGGATATTATGTCCGCCGTTTGATTCGTCGTTCTGTGTACTTTGCCCTCCGTCTTCAAATTAAAGAAAATTTTTGTAAAGATATTGTGGAAGAGGTTGTGGTCCAATACCAAGACGCCTATCCAAATTTGATAGAAAAAAAAGATTCTATTTTGGAAGGAATTAGTAAAGAAGAGGAAAAATTTAGAAGGACACTCTTAAACGGTCTTAAGGTTTTTGAAGAAAAATCAGGTAAGATGGAATACGATGGGGTAAAAATTATGTCAGGTGAAATTGCTTTTGATCTTTATCAATCGCATGGTTTTCCGATTGAGCTTACTGAAGAGCTGGTATTAGAAAGAGGGTTAACTTTAGACAGACCAGCCTTTGATAAGTTAAGAAAAGAACATCAAGAATTATCCCGTTCTGGCAGTGAGCAAAAATTCCATGGCGGTTTGGCTGATCATAGTGAGATGTCAACCAAATATCACACCGCTACGCATCTGCTTCATGCCACCTTGCTTAAAGTCTTAGGTTCGCATGCTTTACAGAGAGGTAGTAATATTACTCAAGAACGTATGCGTTTTGATTTTCCTCATCCGCAAAAAATGACTCCTGAAGAAATTAAAACAGCCGAGGATTTGGTTAATGCGGCGATTGCCCGAGACTATCCGGTTTCATGGCAGGAAATGTCTTTCGAAGAAGCTAAAGAGAAAGGCGCTATTGGGTTGTTCGAAGATAGGTATCAACCAGTAGTAAAAGTATATACAGTAGGGGATGTGAATGAAAAAGCCGTCGCAGATCCGACTTCGCTGACTTATAGTAGAGAGGTCTGTGGTGGTCCGCACGTAGAACACACCGGATTGCTTGGGCATTTTAAAATTGTCAAAGAAGAGGCGGTTAGTGCTGGGATGCGGAGAATTAAGGCTATTTTGGAATAAAATTTTATATCCTAGAGTAATATAATTGAAATATGGAAAAAAACTATATTGATAAGTTAGCGTTTATTGAAATTCGTGATCGAAAAATTTTAGAAACTTGCAGTTACGGAAAAGATAAATGGTATATACCCGGTGGTAAAAGAGAGGGAAATGAAACGGATCAAGAAGCTTTGATACGAGAAGTAAAGGAAGAATTATTAGTTGATATAATCTCAGAAACAATCATGCCCTATGGTATCTTTGAAGCTCAAGCTCATGGCAAGCCGGAAGGAACTATTGTGCGCATGAGTTGCTATACTGCAAAGTATAAGGGTGAGTTGACTCCGAGCGCGGAGGTAGAAAAAATGGATTGGTTCGATTATGCCAAACGAAATGATGTATCTCCTGTGGATCAATTAATATTCGATGATTTAAAAGAAAAGAATCTCATTGATTAAATTCTTGGTTTGTTATGTTCAAAAAAATAATTCTCCATTTTTGGTCAATGCGCCGCCAGTTTGCGAAATATTTTATCGTAGGCTTTAGCGGACTATTTTTGGATATGGGCAGTCTCTATATTTTGACTGAGTGGTTGCATGTGCGTCCGGTTTTTGGGGTAATGATCAACGGCATATTTATGCTTAATTATATTTTCTTCCTCAACAAGCATTGGACATTTAGATCCACCGGCGTCACCCATAAACAAATGGTCAGGTTTTTTATTCTGGCCGGGTTTAATTATATAGTAACCATTGCTTGGATGTTTTTCTTTAATCATAAAATGGGTATAGATTATAAATTAGTCAGAATTTCCAATATTATTATAGCAGTGGCCTGGAATTTCCTTATTTATAAGTATTGGGTATATAAACAAGATGAAATGCCTGTGGTTTTGCCTTCTGCTCCTGTTTAGCTCTAAGTGTGTATAAGCGGGGTTGACTTATCCTAAGTTTTCCATTATTATATAGAAGTTATTAATTTCAAATAAATGGCTAATATCAGACAAGATATTTTTCACACACGTTCGGAAATTAAAAAGAATTTTTAATTTCTCTCACTTTGTATGAAAAATAAAGATCTAATCGAGTTAAAAGGAACAATTGAGGAACTGTTGCCTGCTACCACCTTTAAAGTAAAGCTGGAAAGCGGACAAGTTATCCTCGGTCATTTGTCAGGAAAATTAAGAATGAATAAGATCAGATTGAGCCTGGGAGATAGTGTCAAAGTAGAGATGACTCCCTACGACTTGACAAAAGGACGAATAACGTATAGATTCTAGGTAATAAGAAAATCCAAAAGTTATATGGGCCTTGCCCATATATTCATCTCGGCCTCGCAAAAGAAAATAAATTTTCTTTTGACTCAGCCTTGAAGAATATCAATCATTGCGGTGTAGCCTGGTCGCTGTTATACATAAGTCCATATGTCCGTATAACAAGCTGTTGGGTGTTGATATCGCGGCAGTGATTGGTATTTTTTGAAACTAAAATAAAGCTAACAATTAAATTGATCCTATGAAAGTTAGAGTATCAGTAAAAAAGATCTGTAATAAATGTAAGACCGTTCGTCGTAAAGGTTTGGTTTGCGTTATTTGTGAAAACCCAAAACACAAGCAGAGACAAGGATAAACCCTAAAACCTAAATCCTAATTTCTAAATTATAAATTAAAACGTATGCGTGTCGCTGGTATAAATATCCCTAAAGAAAAAAGAATAGTCATCGCTTTGACTTATATTTATGGTGTTGGTCCAACAATGTCTAAAAAGATTTTGGCTCAAGCTAAGATCAGTGAAGATATCCGCACCAAAGCTTTGACTCCTGAACAAGAAGACAAATTACGCTTGATTATTGAAAAAGAACACAAGACTGAAGGTGACTTGCGTCGTGATGTGATGGCTAATATCAAACGTCTCAAAGATATCAAAGCTCATCGCGGTATTCGCCACATGAAGCACTTGCCAGTCAGAGGTCAGCGCACCAAAACTAATTCCCGCACTGTTCGCGGTAATGTCCGCAAGACTATGGGTAGCGGTCGTAGAGTTGAAGGTTTGAAGACCTAAGCCATTTTATTTTAAAGTAAATTGAAAGTTAATAAGTTAATAATATTATGTCAGACACTCAAACACAAACAGCTCCAACTACTGCTGTAGAATCTACTGAAACCCCGAACCAGCAAGCGGTACAGGGCAAAGAAAAAGCAGTGGTTAATAAAGTTCAAAAAAACAAGAAAAAGAAAGTGGTAAAGCAGGTGCCTCATGGTAGTGCTTTTATTCAAGCTTCTTATAATAACACTATCGTTAGTATTACTGATCCAAATGGTGACGTCTTGAGCTGGTCTTCTTCTGGTAAAGTCGGTTTCAAAGGACCAAAGAAAGCCACTCCATACGCTGCTGGTATGGTAGTAAAAGATGCAATAGATAAGATTGCTGCATGTGGTCTCAAAGATATCCACGTTTTTGTAAAGGGTATTGGCGGTGGTAGAGAAGGCGCTATCAGAGCTTTGCACTTGAATGGTCTCAATGTGTTATCAATCAGTGACGTGACTCCGATTCCACACAATGGTTGCCGACCACCAGGTAGACGCCGAGTTTAATTAATTTTTTACTAAGAAGCTACAAGCTAATAAGCTAAAATACTATGGCAAGAGATTTAAAACCAAAACATAAATTTTGCAGAAAATACGGACAGAAGCTTTGTGATTCTCCAAAATGTCCAGTGACCAAAAGAAGTTACGCCGCTGGTGTCCATGGTCCAAGCAAGAGACAAGGCAAGCAATCTGTATATGGTAAGCAATTATTTGAAAAACAGAAAGCCAAGCAATTGTACGGTCTTTTGGAAAAACAATTTTCAAACTATGTGGCCGAAGCTTCCAGTAAAATCGGTGACACTTCCAAATTTTTAGTAAATTATTTAGAATCAAGACTAGACAATGTTATTTATAGAATGGGTCTCGCATCTTCCAGACGCGCTGCCAGACAACTTGTCAGTCATGGTCATATTACTGTAAATGGAAAAAAAGTTGACGTCCCATCTTACCGCGTTCGTATTGGTGAAGAAGTGGCTTTATCTGAAAAGAGCAAAGCTAGTCCGCTTTTTGTAAAAATTACAGAAAAATTGGCTAAGTTAGAGGCTCCAGGATGGTTGGGCCTTGATTCAAAAAAGATTGGCGCCAAAATTTTGAATGCTCCGACTACTGAGGAACCTGGATATGATGCTAAGTCTATCGTTGAGTTCTATTCACGTTAATTAACTTAAGGAGGGGATTTTCCCCAAAATTAATTATATTCGTATGGAAAATTTATTACTGCCATCAAAAGTAGAATTTATCCCAGGGGAAACCCCAAACAGCGGTTCTTTAGTTGTGTCTCCTTGTTTTTATGGTTATGGCACTACTTTGGGTAATACTTTACGAAGAGTTTTGCTTTCATCTTTGCCTGGCGCTGCTGTTGAGGCTGTCAAAATCAAAGGCGTCCAGCATGAGTTCAGTTCGGCTGAAGGTTTGAACGAAGATGTCGTTGATATTATTTTAAATTTAAAACAATTGGCTGTCAGAGTTTTTGTGGATGAGCCAGTAACTTTGCATGTTAGTAAAAAAGGTCCTGGAGTGGTGACTGGCGCTGATATTGATGCAAATTCCAGTGTAGAAATTATGAACCCAGAATTGGTTTTGGCAACCCTTACCTCCAACAAACCATTTGAAATGGATTTAGTTGTAGGTAAAGGCCGTGGTTTCAAACCGGTTGAAGAAAAAGACAAGAAGCATTATGATTTGGGAACTATCGTCATTGATTCTATTTATACTCCCATCAAAGATGTTGGTTATGATGTAGAATATATCCGTGTGGGCGATATTACTAACTACGAAAAATTAACTTTGAATATTCAAACTAACGGCACTATTTCTCCTGGTGAAGCTATCAAACAAGCTACGCAAATCGTGATGGATCACTTTGGCATTATTGCTGGAGCTGCCAACGAGATGGCCGATGTTTTACCAGTAATGGCTGTAGCTAAAGAAGATGCCGAAGAAGTTGTTAGTGAAGAAGAGGGCGAAGATAAACCAAAGAAAGAAAAAGTTAAGAAGGTAGCTAAGAAGAAATAATAACGTTTTAATTTTCCACTTGTATGAGGCACCAAAAAAATAAAGTTACACTTGATAGAAAAACAGCGGCTCGCCGATCTCTTTTGGCAAACATGGTAGAAAGTTTGGTTTTATACGAAAAAATTCAAACCACCAAAGCCAAAGCTAAGGCGGTAAAATCTTTGACAGAACGTTTGATTACCAAAGCTAAAAAACAAGATTTGACCGCTCGTCGAGAGTTGATGAAAGTTTTGTATACAGACAATGCTATCAAAAAATTGATGGAAGATTTATCTGCTAGATATAAAGATCGTAAAGGCGGTTATACTAGAATTGTTTTGTTTAAAAATAGAAAAGGTGATGGAGCTGAAGAGGTAATTCTTGAATTAGTTTAGTATATTTAGATTAATAAATCCTATGAAAAGAAAAAAAATCGTATTCGATGCCTCTGGCCAAATAGTTGGTCGTCTTGCTACTCAAGTAGCGATTGCTCTTATGGGAAAAAATAAAACCACTTTTGAAAAAAATATTGATGGTGGTGATAAAGTTGAAATTCAACATGTCAGCCAGATTCGTTTTACTGGCAAGAAATTGGTTCAGAAAGAATATAGACACCACAGTAATCATCCAGGCGGTTTGAAGAGCAAATTGGCCAAAGATGTTTTGAAAAATAATCCGCAAGATATTCTTTTACACGCTGTTTCTAAGATGTTGCCAAGAAACAAAATGCGCGATGAAAGACTGAAACGCGTATCATTCTCCGATTAAGTTAAATATAAACATTTATGACAAAGACTGTAAGTAAAAAAACAACCGCAGCTATAAAAGTTGCTCCAGCTAAAAAAGAAGATACCACTCGCGCTGTTGGCAGACGCAAGACTGCTTCGGCTCGTGTTCGTTTACAGCCAGGATCTGGTAATATTGTGGTCAATGGTAAACCATACCAAGAATATTTCCCTTATTTTGAATGGCAAAATATTATCGTCGCGCCTCTTAAAGCTATCAGCAAAGAAAAAACCTTTGATGTATCTGTAAAGATTGTCGGTGGCGGTCAAAAAGGCCAAGCCGTAGCGGTCCAGCATGGTATTGCCAGAGCTTTGCTTGTTTGGGATGAAGAATTAAAGAAAACCCTCAAAACTCAAGGATACCTCACTCGTGATGCGAGAGTTAAAGAAAGAAAGAAGCCAGGTCTCAAACGCGCCCGTCGCGCTCCACAGTGGTCCAAACGTTAATTATTACTTCTCTACACAAAACACCCCGATATGGGGTGTTTTTGCTTTAATAAATTTAATACTTCTATAATATTGACAAAATTATTAAATCAAGTATACATACTGGTAATGGGAGATTTCCCAAACCTCGAGGAGGAAGTCTATGGCGTTGACAACTGAGGAGTTTGTCCCCTTCAAGGGGGGCAAGATCAAGATCGAGTCCAGGGGATCAATTTACCTGGCAGACATCAAGGAGGTGATGGTCGATGAGGGCAAGATCAAGGTGACCCTGCGTCGGGGTGGAGGAGTCCAGGCACATCATGCTACGCCCAAGCCGGCTGGCAGTGTGGGTTTGGTGCAGCTCTTGGCCATGTATGGCTTCATCGAGAGGCCGCTCGAAGGTCATCGGTCCACAATCGGCACTCGCATCGTGGTCAACTGGCCAGACCGCGAGGAGGAGTGGACATTCTTCGCGCCGGGAGACACCCCGCCACTGTTCGGTCGCACCGAAGGCGAGCAGGACGACACCGGCCCCCTCTACCAATGAAAGAAGGAAGTGCCATGAACTTCATTCGCGGACCGCCAACATGCGTAGGACGTAGGCGGTGCGCACATAGAGCCACTCGCACCCCTACCTTAGTTCCTGTATGGGAATTGAGGTAGGAGGACAGTTTTGCGAGTGGTTTTTTGTTTGATAAAAAAATATTGTTTTTCTTCTTTTTTTAAGGTAAAATAGAGCCAAGATATGTCCTATACCGTGGCTCAAAACACCTCTTTTCTTACGGTTGCCTCTGTTTTGCAGAAGGTGATATCTTTTTTTTATTTTATTTTTGTGGCGAGAATGATTCAGGTAGAAAATACCGGAGTCTATTTTTTTGCGATTACTTTTACTACTATTTTTACGGTCGTGGCTGATTTTGGGATGGGACCAGTGTTAACGAGAGAAGCAGCCAGGTTTTCGGATAGAGCCGAGACGTATTTTAATACTGTTTTCTGGACAAAAATTATGTTTGGCTTGGGAGCCTACGGACTGATAGTTTTTTTTGCCAATGTCCTCAATTACCCAGAGTCAACCAAACTACTAATTTATATTTCCGGAATTACCATGTTTTTTGATAATTTGACTACAGCCTTCAATAGCGTTTTTCGCGCGCGCAAAAATCTTGTCTATGAATCAATGGCTGTGATTGGTTCGCAGTTTATAACCCTTGTTATTGGTACGATTGCTTTGTTTAATCACTGGTCACTGGTCTGGCTTATCCTTGCCTATACCATCCCAAGTTTCTTAAATTTACTTTTCATGAGTCAGATGCTCAAGAGAGTGTATGGTTTTGTGATTAAGTTTGTTTGGAACATGGAAGTGTTTAAGATTTTTTTAGCCACCGCTTTGCCGTTTGCGCTCGCTGGAATTATTGGTCGGTTGTATTCATATAGTGATTCGCTCCTCATGTCCAAGATGCTTACCGCCAAAGAGTTGGGCTGGTGGAGTGTGCCCTACAAGATTACTTTTGCCTTTCAGTTTGTGCCGGTGGCGCTATCAGCTAGTGTTTATCCTGTCTTTAGTAGTTTGTTTATTTCTCAAAGAGACAAGATTGGACAATTGTTTGAGAAAGCTTGGAGGTATTTGTTTGTGGTGGTGTTTCCGTTGGCGCTGGGGATTATTGCGATTGCTGATCCGGTGGTCAAACATGCGTTTGGCGCGCAGTATGCGCCATCAATTTGGCCACTACGAATATTATTACTTAGTCTTATCTTTGGATTTTTGACTTTTATTACTGGCGCCTTGCTCAACGCCACCAACAAACAAAAAATTCAAACTGGGTTGGTGTCGGTTGCGCTAGTGGTTAATATTATTTTGAATTTGATTTTATTGCCGATTTTTAATATAACCGGAGCGGCGATTGCGGCGCTCGTGAGTAATGTTATCTTATGTGGTTTGGGCTTATATTTTTCTACTCGCCAAGTGGAGATTAATTTAAAAAATATTTGGCACTATCTCAATCAAACTTTGTGGCCGGCCCTAGTGATGGCTGTAATTGTTTATGCTTTATCTTTTAAGTTGCATTATCTGATTACGATTGTGATTGGCGGGATTGTTTACTTAGGTCTGTTGTATATCACAAAAGTGATTACTAAGGACATTTTTTTGATGATTTTGAATAAGGTTAAATTAAAGCGTAAAGTGGTATAATTTATTTAGTATGCAAAAAACCCTAATCATAACCCTAGAATACCCACCTCAAATCGGAGGTGTGGCTTCTTATATATACAATCTCGCCAAGAACCTGCCCGCCGAAGAAACAGTCGTCTATGCTCCCAAAATGGCCGGAACCGAAGAATGGGATAAGAAAAATCCTTGGAAAACCATTCGTTCCAATCCCTACTTTTTCTTTTTCTGGCCAAGATGGGCCAAGATGTTTTTGGATGTCTGGCGTTTGGTAAAAAAAGAAAATATTGGCACTATCTATGTGCATCATGCGTTGCCAGTTGGCTATGTGGCGTATCTCATTAAAAAAATAAAAAAGATTCCGTACGTGGTATTTTTCCATGGCACAGATTTGATTGTTGGTTCCAAAAATAAAAAAGGCAAACTAAAAAAAGTTTGTTTGGATGCAGACAAGATTGTGGTCAATAGTGATTTCTTGAAAAATGAATTCATGAATCATTTTGAAAATCTCAAAAAAGAAATAATCGTGGTTCATCCTTGCCCTGATAAAATATTTTTGGCCAGAACTCCAGAAGTGGAACTTAAAAAAATAAAATCAAAATTAGCGCTAGAAGGTAAAAAAGTAATTATCACCGTAGCGCGCATGAGTGAGGGCAAAGGTTATCCGCACCTGATCAGATTACTTCCCAAAATTTTGGAAAAGGTGCCAAATTTAGTTTGGTTGATAGTGGGGGATGGGCCAAAGAAAAAACAGATTATCGATGATATTCAAAAAAACTATTTGCAAAACGTCACTCGTTTTATCGGGCATGTGCCATATACCGAATTGCCTAAGTATTATCAGATTGCCGACGCGCTGGTGCTCCTGACCCACTCAGATGAGTCTGCGGGGCAGGAAGCCTGGGGTACGGCCTTTATGGAGGCTGCAGCGTGTGGAATACCGTCTGTTGCCGGACGGTCTGGCGGAGTGGAAGAAGCGGTGCAGAATTTGGTGACCGGCCTGGTGGTAGATGTCTACAAAGATCAAAGTATTATCAATGCCGTTGCCGATTTGATGAAGCAAACAGATTATGCGAAGCAGATGGGTGTGGCTGGTCGTGAGCGAGTATTGAAAGAATTTACTTGGGAGAAACAATTGGAGAAGTTATGAACCCCTTAATCAGCATCATCATCCCCGTATACAATCACGCCCACACTCTCAAAAAAACCATTGAAGATATTTTTCGTCAAACCTATCGACCGCTGGAAGTGATAGTGGTCAACGATGGCAGTACCGATGACTTTGAGACAGTCGCAGACGAATGTATTGATTTTGTGCAAACACATTTTATCGGCATGGGCAGTATGTTGTCGGTATTATCACAAGAAAATAAAGGCGCTCCCTCAGCGCGCAATCTCGGCTTTGCCAATTCTAAGGGTGAGTATGTGATATTTTGGGATGCAGATACTCTAGCCAGTCCGCAGATGCTTGAAAAAATGTTTACGGCGCTACAAAATAATCCGCAATCAGCATATGCCTATAGCCAGTTCAAATTTGGTTGGAAAGTTATCAAAAGCCAAAATTTTGATGCAGAGAAGTTAAAACAAGTAAATTATGTAGATGCGACTTCGCTCGTTCGCAGAAGCGTGCTATCTGCCAAACCGTGGGATGAAACACTCAAACGATTTCAAGATTGGGATTTGTGGTTGTCTCTACTAGCGCAAGGTAAAACCGGTGTGTTTATTCCAGAAGTTTTGTTTGGTAAAGTGGTAAAAGGACGAGTGGGAATCAGTAATTGGATGCCAAGCTTTATGTATAAGTTGCCATGGAAAACAAAGCGGGTACGGAAATATGAAGAAGCAAAGGCGATTGTTTTGAGGAAATATGGCTTGTTTTAAAAAACAAGCCCTCGTTACCCCTCAGTTGACAACCAGGTTAACATATGTTAACCTTATAATATATTAGAGTTAACAAAGATTATATGGAGGAAAAAAGAAAAAAACTGTTTATTTCCGTCGTTGAATTAGCCAAAATGCTTGGTATAAGTCGAGTGGCTGTATTTAAGCGCATTAAAAAAGGACAAATTCCTGCTGAAAAGATAGGACGTTCTTATGCTATCTCTATGAGTGATGTTAATGATATCGTGCAGGGGATTAGCTTAAAAACTTTAACTGAAGACCAAAAAGAGCAGATAAAAAAAGCCATAGAAAAAGTAGTTGAAGACTACGGAGAGACACTTAAGTTGCTTGGAAAGGAATAAGGTATGTATATTCACAAGGTCACAATTTTAGATGTTGAATATGTTGCACACCGTCTTGCCCGCGAAACAATGAGTTGGTCCGAACCAATTCCTGATTTTAGCACTCGTTTCTCTGATGCTTTAGAAAGATGCATAGACCAACCGTACCAAGCCTTTGGGGGAAGGCAGCTTTATCCCGGACTTATTAAAAAGTCCGCTATTCTTTTTTATTTGATGATTAAAAATCATCCTTTTCAAAATGGTAATAAACGAATCGCCATGGCGACTTTGTTATTCTTTCTATATAAAAATAACAAATGGATTAAAGTTGATAATCAGGAGTTATACAATTTTGCTAAATGGGTAGCCGAAAGTAATCCTAAATTAAAAAAATCAACTATTGATGCTATAGAAACTTTTTTAGGTACTTATATTTTGGATCTATAAGTGAGCGTATGATAGTAAAACGCAATAAATTAATCTAAATTTTATGGTTCCAGAAGCAAAAAATAATATAAACATTAATCAAAAACGAATTTTGGCTATAAAAGAAAAAGCCCCCGATGCGGACGGAACCGCATAAGGGTCTTTTTCGTAGTGATTGCCTGTAATATATCAGAAATTTTTGTAAATGTTAATATGCGCGTTTGGGACATCCATCCAAAACACCTCTGCCGAAAGCATCTGCTGGCCGAGCATCGGGAACTCCACGGCCTGTGGAATATTCTCACCAAGCACAAAGCCAAAGGCGGGTATTCTCGCCATCCCGAAACCTTGCGCTGGGTAGGCAAGACTCGCGCGCTCTATGATAGGCATGAGGCGTTGGTGGAGGAATTTGGCAAACGGGGGTATAATCACCAGACACAGTTGGATAAAAAACTGGCCACGGGCGCGAGCGGGCAAACGGTGTTTATCAATACGGTGGAAGAGCAAAAAGTGATTTTAAAAAACAAGCCTTGTGATTGTCTTTTGCATGTTTGAGGGGGTTTTACAAAACTCTTAGTAAGAGGTAAAATAATCTGTGTTAGTAAGTAAAATTTATGAATACTACTCAATTAGTTACAATAAAAGAAGCCAGTCAATGGGCAACAGACTATTTGAATAGAAGTGTTAGTGATTCCAACATTTCTTATTTAGTCCAATACGGCAAGGTAAAAAAAGTTATTGATGACGGCACAGCCAAAGTGATGATTGGGGACTTAATGAATTATTACAAATCTTTTAATGGCAATAGAGAAATTACTTGGAAAAAAAAGCTTGGCGATGATTTAAATTGGGCGTTGTCTTTTGATAATCTTCGAGAAGTTGATACCACAAAACATGTCCACAGACTCCATCCTTATAAAGGTAAATTTATACCACAACTTGTTCAGTATTTTATTGATGATCATACTGATCAATTTAAAAGAGAGAATTTTTTTAATGCCGGCGATATTATACTGGATCCGTTTTCAGGTTCTGGAACAACTTTGGTTCAAGCGAATGAGCTAGGGATACATGCTATTGGCGTAGATGTGTCTCAGTTTAACTGTATGATTACAGAAGTAAAATTGTTGGACTATGACCACTCTAAATTAGACGAGGTAATTAAGGATATTCTAAATAGAGTAGCAACTTTAGAGATTGATAATAAATTGAAAGATTTCGAGGCGGATTTATATTCTAAAATGTATGATTTTAATAATCATTACTTTCCTAGTCCTGAATTTAAAGGAAAAATTAATCGTCAGGAGATTGACGAGTGGAAGTTTGCCTTAAAAAAAGAAAAAGATTTTTTAAGTATATATAATGATTTAGTTAAAAAATATCGAATTAATTTAACACAAAAGGAAAATATAAGTTTTCTTGATAAGTGGTATGTTGAAAGCGTGCGTAAAGAGATAGACTCTGTTTTTGGTTTAATAAAAAATATTAAAGATATAAAAATTAAAAAAATCATGGCTATAATTTTGAGTCGTACAATTCGTTCATGTCGCGCCACAACTCATTCTGATTTAGCAACTCTTAAAAATCCTCAAATTACAACTTACTACTGCTTTAAACATAAAAAGATTTGTAAACCAATATTTTCAATTAAGGACATGTTTGTGCGGTATGCTACAGATACAGCCCAAAGAATAAAACACTATTCGCAATTAAAAAAGAAAGCTTACTATTCAGTTTTACCAAATGATTCGCGTATCGTTGATATTAATAAAGAAGTTAAGAAGCGAAGTGAAAAATTTTATGATATCCTAAAGAAGGATAAAATTAGTGGTATTTTTTCATCACCTCCTTATGTGGGGCAGATTGATTATCACGAACAGCATGCCTATGCTTATGATTTAATGGGTTTTGACAGAAAAGACGAGTTAGAAATTGGTCCTTTATATAAAGGGCAGGGTATAGAGGCAAGAAAGTCCTATGTTGAGGGTATTTCGGCAGTATTATTAAACTGTAGAAATTTTTTTAAAGATGATTTTAATGTTTTTTTAGTAGCTAATGATAAATATAATTTATATCCAGAAATAGCAAAAAATTCAGGTATGGTAATTGTTAATCAATATAAACGGCCTGTATTGAATCGTACTGAACGAGATAAATCACCATATAGTGAAATAATTTTTCATCTTAAAAGACTTTAATATAGAGGGGGTATATAATTTATAAAATAAATAGTATGGCTTTATCTAAAGAACAAATCAGTAGTGCTGAAGAAGTTCTAAAAGCAAGTTTGCGGAATAAGTTTAAAAATTATAAGCCAGAACCAGCAGCTATGCCTTTTCATACACGTTTACTTGGTAAAGATCGTTTGGCTTTATATTCATTTATCCATTCGCTTAATACAAATTTTGGTACAAGTATTTTTGAACCAGTTGGCCTTACTTTAGCGAAAAATAAATTTAAAAAAGCCACTGCTCAAGATAGTGCTGGTGATCATATTAGTAGTGCAGCTCAAAGTGTTATTCAGAAAATCATTGACGGATTAACCGTTGCTCAAATTAGCCCTAACAAAGAAAAGGAGATAGAAGCGATCCGTAAAGTTTGTATGCAAGGAGAAATGATTAAAGTAAAACCGACAAGGATTGATTTAATGGTTCAGTCAAAAAGCGACGAATATTTTTTATTTGACATAAAGACAGCAAAACCAAATGCCGGCGGTTTTAAAGAATTTAAAAGAACGTTGCTAGAATGGGTTGCTGTTTTTCTTTCCAATAATCCGAAAGCCAAAATTAATACGCTCATAGCGATCCCATACAACCCCTATGAGCCAGAGAAATATAATCGTTGGACAATGCGTGGAATGCTAGATCTTGATAAAGAGTTACTTGTTGCAGAAGAATTTTGGGATTTTCTTGGTGGTAAAAATACTTACAAAGATTTACTTAAGTGTTTTGAAAGAGTTGGTATTGAGTTAAGAGATGAAATAGATACATATTTTAAGCGCTTTAATACACTATAGTAAATATTGTAATATTATAACCTTCAACGCACATCGTAAATGTGTGTTTTCCAAAGACCTTGCACTATTTAAACTTTCTTGCTTAAAGCATATTAACACCATTTATAATAAAAAAAAGTAATATGCAAGACCCAAACGACGATCAATTAGAAGTCACAAATTTGGATGAAGATACTAAGCAGATTATGCAGGAGTACGATTTGGATTCAGACACAGCTGAACGTGTCAAAGAAGCGATGGATGAAGAAGGTTTAGATGTAGAAGCTGCCGTTGCGTTTATTGAAGAAGGATTATAGTTTTCTTATGTTAGGTCTCTCAAAACCAGAACTCAAAATATTTAAAAAGTTAACTACACCAATCAAAATCCAAGATTTTTTGGATAGCGTGCCGACCAATTATGAAAAAACAGGGGAGACGTATATGTCTCCGCGCCGAGTGTTGCGAACGCACAAAATGCATTGTCTGGAAGGGGCGCTGTTTGCCGCTACAGCTTTGTGGCTCAATGGCGAATTGCCATTATTGCTTGATTTCAAAAACAAAGGCGACGAGGATCATGTGGTTGCGCTCTATCGGCGCAATGGCTATTGGGGAGCAATTAGTAAAACCAATCATAGCACGATTCGTTTCCGAGATCCGGTATATAAAACTATTCGGGAACTAGTAATGTCATATTTTCATGAGTATTGGCGCTTGACCGATGGCAAGAAAACCTTGTTTAGTTATTCATCAAAGCCGTTTGATTTGCGTAAATGGGGAAAAAGTTGGGTGACGGACGAAGAAGATTTGCATGATTTGGTAGGTGCGATTGATTGGGCGCGCCATACGCAGATTTTTCCGCAAAAGAATAAACGTTTCTTGCGTATAGCCGATGCCATGGAACGAAAAGCAGGCAAGCTGGTTGAGTGGGACAAAAGTGATCCGCGAACTTAATTCGTTCTGTCATTCTGAGTGAAACGAAGAATCTCTGTCTTAATTAACAAACGGACAGAGATCCTTCACTACGTTCAGGATGACAGTAATACAAATCATATGACAAATATAAAAAAATTGGTGGTAGCGCTTATCTCAATTGCGGTGTTAGGAACCCTTATTTGGACAGGTGTTTTTTATTATAAAAATCTTCGGGGCGCAGGTTCGGCTTTTCTTCCTCCAGATAGTGATATAACCCAAACACTTACGAGCACTCCGCCCACCTCAACCACGCCTGTTGATAACGGTCCGCTAACCATGCCTGACGGTTTTGCTATTTCTATTCTAGCTAAAAATTTACCGGGCGCGCGGGTGCTCGCTTCTGATAGTATGGGAAATTTATGGGTGAGCCAGCCAAGCAAAGGCCAGATAACTCTGATTGAAATGCAAAATGGCCAAGCGGTCAAACAAACGGCAATTTTGAAGAACTTGCGCAATCCCCATGGTCTAGCTTTTGACCCAACCGATCCGTTTACGCTTTATTTTGCGGAAGAAACCAAAATTTCCAAAGTCCGAGTCTATTCTGAAGATACACCGCATAAGATTGCCGATTTACCGCCAAAGAAAGGTTTGCATTTTACCCGCACGATTCAGTTTGGCACTGATGGCCGGTTGTATGTCAGTATTGGTTCTGATTGTAATGTCTGTGAGCCTTCAGATGAAAAATATGCTTCGCTCTGGTCGCTTAATAAAGACGGCACGGATTTCAAACAAGTTGCCAAAGGATTACGCAATAGTGTCTTCTTTATTTGGAATGAAAAAGATAATAATATTTGGGCGACCGATATGGGGCGAGATTTGTTGGGCAATGATTTGCCTCCCGATGAAATAAATATTATAGATCCTCGAGCCAGTGAAGTCTTGAATTTTGGCTGGCCAATTTGTTATGGCAAAAATATTCATGATACTAAGTTTGATAAAAAAACATATATCCGTAATCCGTGCATGGAACCGTTTGAGCAACCTAGCTTTATAGATATTCCGGCACATTCAGCTCCGCTTGGTCTGGCCTTTATTCCTGCCAACTCTGGCTGGCCAGAGGAGTATGTGGGTGATCTGCTCGTGGCGATGCATGGCTCGTGGAATAGCACAGTGCCAGTGGGGTATAAGGTGGTACGTTATGACTTGAGTGAGGATGGAAATATGATTGGTCAATATGATTTTATTACTGGTTGGATTAAGGGTAAAAAAGTTTCCGGTAGGCCGGTAGATTTGGTCTTTGGCAAGAATGGCGAGCTGTATGTTTCGGATGATAAGGCAGGAGTGGTCTATATGGTAAAATATGTAAAGTAAAAACAATTAATGTTTTTTCGTTTGTCATTCTGAGCAACGCGAAGAATCCCTTTACATAAACGAGAGGGATCCTTAACGGAGCTTATCCCCTTTAGGGGGTTCAGGATGACACTTGGTGTTTTTATGTTAATCATTCCTGAAAACGAATTCAAAATTACTTTTGCCAGATCATCGGGCGCGGGTGGGCAAAATGTCAATAAAACCTCGACCAAAGTCTTTGTTCATTGGCCAGTAGGCCAATCTTCGGTTTTGTCTGTTGAAGAAAAAGAGAGAGTACGCGCCAAATTGGCAAATAGAATAAATAACGAAGATGAGTTGGTGATTTCCGCCGAAGAAGAACGTTCGCAATTACAAAATAGGCAGTTGGCGATAGTGAGATTACATGCGCTGGTCAATCAAGCAATTCATGTACCCAAAAAACGCAAGGCCACTCGCCCGACCCTGGGTTCTAAGATTAGAAGGATTGAGTCAAAGAAAATACGGTCAAAAATTAAGACAGACAGAAGGTCTGTTGAGTAATTATGTACCACCTCTATATCCTGGAATGTGCAGACAAAACCCTGTATACTGGTATCACGGTAGATTTGGTTCGCCGACTAAAAGAACATAATAGTTCGAAGTTGGGTGCCAAGTATACTCGCCCCCGCCGACCAGTAAAAATAGTTTATAGCAAAAAATTTCGTAATCGTTCCAACGCTTCTAAAGCGGAAAGCAGAATAAAAAAATTATCACGAATTGAAAAACTTAAATTGATTAAAAAGGTTCTGTAGGTTGTCATCCTGAATGAAATGAAGGATCCCTTAACCGCAGAGTATAAGGGATTCTTCGACTTCGCTACGGCTCCGCTCAGAATGACAGACGAAAAAAATAAATTCTTATTTATATCCTAAATTCTAGTTCAGTATGACTCAAGCGCAAGCGCTGGAAATACTAAAAACCGGCGCTAATGTTTTTTTAACCGGCGAACCCGGAGCGGGTAAGACGTACGTGATAAACGAATATGCGTCGTATTTGCGTGCGCGCCATATTGATCCAGCCATTACCGCCTCTACCGGCATTGCCGCGACCCACTTGGGCGGGATGACAATTCATTCGTGGAGCGGAATTGGTATCAAAAAATATCTTGATCGCTACGAGCTTGATAAAATTTCTACGACCGAATATCTGGCCAAGCGCATTCGTCGTGGCAAGGTGCTTGTCATAGACGAAGTCTCAATGCTTTCTCCTGAAACACTTGATATGGTAGATTTAGTCTGTCGTACCGTGCGTCAAAATGATGATGCCTTCGGCGGATTACAGATTATTTTTGTCGGTGATTTTTTTCAGTTGCCACCGGTAGTGCGAAATGAATATAATAACAACTCTCAATCTCAAGATTCGTTGTGGGAAGAAAATGAAAAACCTAGATTTGCTTATGGTTCCAATGCTTGGCAACGAGCCAAGCCAATGACATGTTATTTAACCGAACAGCACCGTCAGGATGATGATATATTTTTGGAAATTCTTTCTGCTATCCGCCAAAATAGCTTTGGCGACAAACATTTGTCAAAAATTCAAACTCGTCGCGTAGTCCGAGAAAATTTGCCGGAGAAGGCAGTAAAACTTTATACGCACAATATAAATGTTGATAGAACAAACGACGCTATGCTTGCCACGTTTAATGCCAAGCCCGTGACTTTTAGCATGACTACCAAAGGTTCGTCAGCGCTGGTGGCCGCCTTGCAAAAGGGTTGTTTGTCTCCCAAAAATCTAGTGCTTAAAGTTGGGGCCAAAGTCATGTTTACCAAAAATAATCCTAAAGAAGGTTTTGTTAATGGCACCTTGGGTACGGTAGAGAGTTTTGATAATTATATCCATTTGCCAATTGTACGCACGCACGATGGTCGCAAGATTCTCGTAGAACAGATGGATTGGAGCGTAGAAGAAGGTGGAAAAATTCGCGCCAAGATCTCGCAGGTGCCTCTAAGACTTGCTTGGGCCATAACAGTGCATAAAAGCCAAGGAATGAGTTTGGAAGAGGCCGTGATGGACCTTAGCGATGTCTTTGAGTTTGGGCAGGGGTATGTGGCCTTGTCGCGCGTGCGACGGCTCTCAGGTTTGCATTTGTTGGGTTGGAATCAACAGACTTTTCAGGTACACCCGGAAGTGTTAATCAAAGATAGTGAGTTCCGTATTAGTTCCGAAGCAGGGGAGGTAGCTTTTTCTAAGATCCCTAAAGCAGAACTAGAAAAAATGCATAAAAACTTTATCAAAGCTTGTGCTGGTGATGAGCCGAGTGTTCCTAGCACAGAAGGTGATGGTATTTCTTATGAAGCCATCAGTCCTGGTTCAGAAAAAAAATCAGCTAAAACGAAAAAACCCAAAGGTCATGGTTTTGATAAAATCCGTGAAAAACACCCGAATGCGTTCCGACCGTGGAGCAAAGAACAAGACGAAGAATTAAAAGAATTTTTTAGCAATGGAGTTGCTATAGAAAATTTGTCAGAAACTTTTGGCAGAAAAGCTGGAGCCATTCGCATGCGCCTGGTTAAGCTTGGGGTTTTGGAAGAGGAGCCGATTTAGGATTAT
>CAYIJG010000007.1:0-25230 GCA_964363685.1 uncultured Gammaproteobacteria bacterium | reverse complement strand
TGTGCCGTCTGATTATGAATCATTTTCACTGGTAGCCGTAGAAGCTTTAGCCTGCGGGGTCCCGGTAGTGGCTAGTGATTTGCCCGTGTTTAAAAACAAATTAAGTCAAGCGGTATTTTTTACTCCTGGTTCTGCAGAGGATTTAGTTAAAGCATTGCAAAAAGTATTATCTATGTCGGTTGGAGAAAGGCAAACAGTAACTGAAAAGGGAAGAGCTGAGGTTAGTTTGACCTATAGCTGGCAAGATCATATGGAAAAATTAGAAAATGTATATCGCAGTGTATTATCTAAAAGTTAGGTATGAGTGAATTTGATTACGAAAAATCTATTTGGGGTTATGGAGATGCTAGTCTGAAACTAAGCTCACCGACTAGTTTTCGGTTGCGCCAAAGTCTGAGTGCGTTAGATGGGTTACCAGCCAGAGCCAAAGTATTGGAGCTCGGTAGTGGCGCCGGACAATTTATTAGGGAGATAAAAAGAATCAGGCCTGATTTAAATTGTTATGGCTGTGATATTAGCCAGCATGCTATTAATTTCGCCAAAAAAAGCAATGATGGCGTGCAGTATGATTTAAGCGAAGAAAAAAGAATGCCTTATGAAAGTAATTCTTTTGACGCGGTATTAATTTATGATGTGTTGGAGCATGTGGTTGATCCAGGATCAATTATAGCCGAGGTGCAAAGGGTTTTGAAAGTTGGTGGTCGGTTTTATTCTTTTGTGCCTTGCGAGGGCGACCCTCTATCTTTTTGGAATTTTTTGCGAAAGTTTGATATCGGTACCAATTTGACCAAACAATTTGCCGGGCATATCAATCGTTTTAGTCGAAAAGAATTATTAAAATTAATTGAGTCTTATGGATTTGCCAAGGATAAGATTAGATATAGTGAACATGTTTTGGGACAACTACTTGGCATTGCCTCGTTTTTTTCTATGAGCAAATTTGCTAAGAAAAATAATTTAGAACAAGTAAACAACGAGCAGTTTTTTTATGATTTGGATAAGAAGGGTGGGGGAGCATTTAGATTAGTTAAGGATGTGATAAACAGTTTGGTAACAATAGAATCTATAGTTTTTTCTAGAATCCCTTCGCCGAATGTGCATTTGGTGGTTGTTAAAAAATAGGGCTATGCGTGTTATACATATCATCCCTTCAGCTTTTGAGTATTTTAATGATATTAGATCAGAAGTTTTTAAACTTATTGAGGGTCTTTATACAATGGGGATAGAAACCGAAGCTTTTACTTTGCAATATGGCGGGCCAACAAAAACAATCAAAGATCAGATTAAAGCAGACTCACCTTCAGTTCATAATTATATAAACAGTACCAGTGCTAATGGTCTGGTAGAAAGTTTGGCTGAGTTTGATATTGTCCACTTGCATTGCCCTTTTTTGGGGGCTGCTCGTCAGATTTTAAATTGGAAAAAATCTCATCCAAAAATTCCGCTGGTTATTACATATTATCGGGACGTGGTTTGGACAGATTTATTTAGTCTTTTTATAAAATTGTATAATCATTATTATCTGCCAAAATTATTTAAGGTGGCTGATATTGTGGTTTGTCAAAACTTGGGAGAACTCGCGAGTTTTAGAGGCTCTAGACATATTGGTAAAGATAAGCACGTGGCTGTGTTGGATGAGATACAATTAGAAGGTGATTGGGTAGATCCTAAGTGGAACCATCTTGAGGTGGTTGCGGCCAAGACCGCTTTGATATATAATACAATTTGCAGTTAAGTCATTAATATATAAATTTATGGGGAGATTTAACAAAGGCCTTTTTTTAGGAGGATTACTAGGCGCGGCTTTACTATGGCTTAATGCCACCCCTAAAGGCAAAGAAATGAGAGAGAAGATGATGGGGCAAGCCAATGACCTCTATGCCCAACTGAAAGAAAGCCTCAAAAAATTAGATGGTCCAACCAGAGAAATGTATGATGCGCTGGTTGAAAGAGCGGTAGAAGAATATGCCGCCAAAAAAGAAATGGCGGTGGAGATGAAAAACCAGCTGGTGAGAGAATTGAAGAAAAGATGGAAAGAATTGGAAAAAGAGATTAAGAAGTAATTCAAAATCAAACTAAAAAATCCTCCGCTTACACGGGGGATTTTTGTATATCTTCAATTGTTAGTTGTAGTTCGCGGTTGCCATTCCACTGATTGACGCTGATAGAAAATACCATATCTATTTTATCTCCTGGTTTTAGGTTTTCTTTCCAGTCTTCAGAAAAACGTTTTTTATCACCCAGGCCAAAGCCGATGGTTTTTTTAACCAAATGAGAATTATGCTTTACAGTGATGCGTAAGTGTTTACCATCCTGTCCAACAGGGTCTATATTTATTAGTGTTACGCTCCGGGCCACATATTTTGGTTCTTCGTTGCATTGGCCAAAGGGTTCAAATTTTTCTAACAGATCGTACAATTTCCAGTTTACTTCATCTAGATCAACCTCAGCATCAATATTTATTTGCGGTGTCATATCCACATCCATGGTTTGGGATCTGGCTTTTTCAGTTAATTTGGATTTGAACTCTTCTAGAATTTCTTTATTTTTTAAGGTAAAACCGCAAGCTTGGGGATGTCCACCAAATTTAGTAAACACCTCAGGCATTTCTTGCATTGCTCGTATGAGATTAAATTCCCGAATACTACGACCAGAACCGGTGATTTCTTCGCCCTCACCCATTACAATCGAAGGTCGGTAATAATCATCTTTTATTTTTCCAGATATTAGCCCCAGGATTCCAGTTGGCCAGCCTTTACCAACCACGAACAATACAGGATTTTCTGTTTGTTTGGTTTCTTTAATTTGTTTTCTGGCCTCACTCACATATTGTTCAGTCAATTTTTGTCTATCCGAATTATTTTTATTGAGTTGTAGAGCTAGAGTCTCCGCTTCGGCTTCGTTATCTGCCATAAGCAAGGCAAAAGCAAAGTTCGCATGATCCATGCGTCCAGCGGCATTGATGCGAGGGATGATCTGGAAACTCATCGTATAGGCATCATAAGCGCCGCGTTTTGGGTTGCCATTTTCATCGGCTACGCCAGACATTATCAACAATTTTTTTAAGCCGATGTTTTTTGTTTTATTGATAACTGTTAGGCCATACCTGGTTAGAGTACGTGACTCTCCAAGAAGAGGCACCATATCGCCGATAGAGGCGATAGCTACCAAATCAAGCATCCATTTTTCAAAACCTTCAAAGGTTTGTCCGTCCGGCAGTAATGCATTAGTGCGTGCATATTTTTGAATGAGAGCCTGAACTAGTTTGAATCCAACCGCAGCCCCGCAGAGTCCTTTGTCAGGATATGGTTCGCCAGGTACGAGCGGGTGGATAATAGCATCGGCGGGTGGTTGTTTGCTTGGCACCACATGGTGATCGGTGATTATTACTTGCATGCCTTTGGCTTTGGCCAAAACAACTTCTTCGTAGTTGCTAATACCGCAATCGCAGGTGATAATTAGATTTGTTTGTTGGCTATGCAACAGTTCAACTGTTTTTAAATTTAATCCGTAGCCATCTATTTCACGATGGGGGATAAAGACTGATACATGTTGCGCGCCTAATTTTTTCAAACAGCCGATAATTATAGCCGAAGCGCAAACACCATCAGCGTCATAGTCGCCATGGACGACAATATTTTTTTGCTCGGCAATGGCGGCAAAAATAATATCGGTCGCTTTTTCCATGTCTTGAAACAAAAAAGGATCGTGAATATCTTGAGAATAATCAGGATTGAGAAATTCGTCTATCTTTTTTTGATCACGCAAGTTGCGGTTCCAGAGTAGGCGAGTGATAATGCTCGGTAGTTCTGGATGAGAATTTATAAATTCTTCAGGCGGTGGCGAGAGGATGTTCCATTTCTTTAACATAGATTTTAGTTTATCTTTCTTTTTTATCCCAAAAACTTTTTAAATTAATTTTTTTGAAATCCCAGTATGAATCAGCCAGAAATAGTGAGAAAATTATAAATAATACGTACATGCTTAGGTATTCTTTTCCGGCCAACGGCGTTTGAAAATTAACAAATAAAACAATGCCAAAAATAATCCAGTATATTAAAGTTTTGCTTGTCAGACTTCTTCTTTCAGCAATATTTATCTTGTTTCTTATTTCCCAAATATAGGCAAAATATAAAATAATCAGTGGTCCGGCAGTATACCATTCAAATTGGTGTGGATCTACGCCCATCTGTCCTAGATAATAAAAAATCAAGCCGATAAATAACAGTAGGGCAAAAAAAAGAAAAACGATATCCAGCTGGTATTTACGCAAAATAAGCATAAGTTTAGTACTGCAAAGCAGGCAGGAAAGTAAAAACTAGCATCGCCAAGATAGCGACGAAAGAAATTACGATCCAAATTCTCTTTATTGTTTTGTGTTTCATAATTCAGTTTTTGTAATTTTAGTATCTAATTTATTTACTTTAAACTTCCTAATTAGTGTCGCTATTAAATAATAAACTATTGCGTAACACATTCCTGTTATAAATGGAAGAATATAGGCAAGTAGTTGATAATTTGTACGATCAGCAGTTATTGTAAAAATAAAATCAAGTGATGGGTAAAGGCCAATTATTAATATTAATGGTAGAGCTTCTAGTAGAGCACCTATATATATTGACTTTGTGTAAGAATCTTGTTCCCACAGAGCCTCGTTCCATCCTATGAGGTTTGATGCTAACGATAACCCTGTTATTAAAATAAATATAACTATGGCTGTTATAATATGTTTTTTCATATTATTATCTTTTCAAAACCGCCAAATAAGTCTCAGGTGGAATATCTACTTTTCCATGTGCTAACATTCTTTTTTTACCTTTTTTCTGCTTCTGTAATAATTTTTGTTTACGGGTATAATCTCCGCCACTCATAGTTTCAATCACGTCTTTGCGCAGCGGGGACAAACGCTCGGAGGCGATTACTTTTCCGCCGATGCATGCCTGGATTTTTAGCACGAATTGCTGTTTGGGCAAAGACTCTTTTAGAGATTCAACTATTTTTTTACCGGTTTTATAGGCATGATCTTCCCAAACCAGCGTCGACAACGCTTCTACTTGTTCTTCGGCTACCATTATATCTAGCCTGACCACGTGAGTTGGCTGGTAGTCCATAAATTCATAATTCATAGAGCCATAACCAGAAGTAACGGTTTTTAGTTTATCATAAAAATCAGTAACAAGCGAGGCAAGAGGAATTTCGTAATGCAGCATGGCGCGCTGGTCTGTATCGGTGCTTAGGTATTCGGTATTTATGTATTTTCCTTTGCGTTCGGAAACCAACCCCATCGCATTGCCGACGTATGCTTTGGGAGTAATAATGTCTAGTTTCATCCAAGGTTCCAAAACTTGCTCCAGATGGTTGGCATCGGGCATTCCTTGGGGACTGTGAATAGTTTTTTCTTTATGGGTTGTGTCTATAACTCTATAGGCCACGCTGGGAACGGTAATAATAATTTCTAAATTGTATTCGCGTTGTAATCTTTCCTGAAAAATATCTAAATGCAATAATCCCAAAAATCCACAGCGAAAACCAAAGCCAAGCGCCAGAGAATGTTCAGGCTCATAAAATAGTGAAGCGTCGTTGAGTTTTAGTTTATCAATCGCATCGCGAAGCATCTGATAGTTGTCGCCCTCTTTTGGGAAAATGCCGGCATAAACCATGGGTTTTACTTCTTTATAACCCGGCAGGGCCAGAGTATGAATATCTTTTTCTTCCTGGTCCTTGGTAAAAGTGGTAATGGTATCACCGACACGACAATCTTTCAGGTCTTTTAAGCCGGTAACCACATAGCCAATTTCACCGTTAAATAATTTTGGAGTTGATTGGAACTTTGGTTTGTAATATCCCACTTCCAAAATTTCTGCGGGAGTTCTGGTACCAATTAAAAATATTTTATCTCCTTTTTTTAATTCTCCGTCTACTACTTTTACAGAAGCGATGACACCTTTGTAATCATTATACATAGAGTCAAAAATCAAAGCGCGGGTGGGTTGGGCGCTGGTGTCTGGTGGGGGAGAAAGCCGACTGGTAACGGCTTTTAAAATCTCTTCTACACCTTGGCCGGTTTTGCCCGATGCCAAAATTATTTCGCTCGGATCGCAACCTAGTAAGTGCAAGATTTCGGCTTTAGTTTTTTCTACATTTGCGGCCGGCATGTCTATTTTGTTGATTACCGGTATAATTTTTAAATTTTGTTCAATCGCCAGATACAAATTGCCGATAGTTTGAGCCTGTACACCTTGGCTGGCGTCTACTAGAAGTATTGCGCCTTCTACCGCAGCCAAAGAGCGGGAAACTTCGTAATTAAAATCCACATGGCCAGGAGTATCGATTAAATTCAAAATATATTCTTTGTAATTCATTCGGACAGGTGTGAGTTTAATGGTAATACCGCGCTCGCGTTCCAAATCCATAGAATCCAAAAGCTGATCTTGCATGTTTCGTTTTTCCACTGTGCCGGTAAATTCCAAAAGACGATCAGCCATGGTGCTTTTGCCGTGGTCAATATGCGCGATAATGCAAAAATTACGTATGTTTTCAGTCATATAATCTTAAGCGTTTGTTTCAATAGATTCTTGAGTTTGGACTTGTTTTGGTCGCAGGAACCGGTTGGTGAGGCTTTCGTTGATCTGCAATAGTTCCGGCACCTTCAAAAGATAACATAGTATAAGATAGATAGCCAGGCCAGCGATACCGGCCACCACACCTTGGCCTAAGATACCCCAAAAGTAGTCTTGGTTAAAAATAATGGCGAGCGGTTTTTTAAGATATTGAATAAAGAGCGCCATAGCAATAGCGGCGATAATGATGCGATAAAAAGAAGAAAAGATTTTTTCTCCGTCAATTTTCTTGAGAGTATTTCTTAGATAGATACTTAAAATAACTAAGTTTAAAATTGAGCCAATGGAAAAGGCTAGAGCCAGACCAGCCACACCATATGGCTTCATCAGGAGCAAGGCGGCAATGATGCTCGATAGTTCGGAAATAACCCCAATGATAAACGGAGTTTTGGTATTAGCCAGAGCATAGAATGCCCGAGCCACAAGAGGAATCAGCGCTTGGGCAAACATACTTAGAGCAAAAAAAGCCAAGGTATCCGCCGTGTTGCTGGTTGCATCCCAATTGAATTTTCCAGTTCCGAGAATTACGCGTACAATTTGCGCTCGTAAGAGTAAAAAAATAAGAGCGCAGGGAATTATTAAAAATAGAACTTGTCTGATGGTGGCTGAAAGGTTTTTTATAAATTCCGCCGTATCATTTTTGGCCGCGGCCGTTGATAATACTGGAAAAACAGCGAGCGCAAAAGGTATGCCAATTATGCCAATTGGCACAGCTTGTAAATTATTGGCAAAATTAAAAATTGTCACACTACCCACCGGCAATAAAGAAGCAAGAATGTTGATGATGACCAAGTTGAGTTGATTAATAGCGAGTCCCAGGGTACGAGGGATCATGAGCCTGCCAATCAGTTTAGCATTTTGATCTTTTAGATTAACATACCATTTCCATTTGTAGCCATTGGCATAGGCGCTATATATCTGCAAAGATAAATGCATAAAAGCACCGAGTACCACGCCCCAAGCCAAGCCTTTTATGCCGATGAGTGGTACCAACACAGTCGCGCCAATAATGATACCAATATTATAAAAAATCGGTGCCAGAGAATAGAGAAAAAAAGCCCGTAAAGATTGCAAGACGCCCCCGATAACCATAGATAATCCGAGCATTACAGTTGAGCCAAACATGATTCTAGTAAAACTCGTAACTAATTGTTTTGAAGCTTCGTCAAATCCAGGAGCAATCAGATTGGTCAGAGCCGGAGTAAATAGTATGCCGAAAATACTAAGTATGGCCAACGATAGGGCAGTTATATTTAAAATATTATTAGCTAATTTCCAAGCTGGAGTTTTATCTTCGCCTTGATTGAAAAGTTTCGTAAAAGTGGGAATAAAACCAGCGCTCAGCGCCCCGACAATCAGCAAATTATAAATAAGATCAGGAATTCTAAAAGCGGCATAGTATGAATCCATCACCGGTCCGACGCCAAAGTAATGGGCAAAGATTCTATCTCGCGCTAAGCCCACAATCCGGCTAACCAAAGTCGCGCCAGAAATAATAATGGCGGCACTGGTTATTGATTTTAATTGGCTGTTGAGAATTTTAAGCATGTTTTTTATTCAGGCTTAGTTATTAAATTTACCGTTAGCACCGCATACTCGGATCCCTGTCCCGGCGGTCCTTGCACATACATAGATCCACTTATCTCTCCTTTGCTAAAAGAAAATTGCTGAACATGATCTCCTTCGCTTTCCACATCTATATTATATAGTTCTTTTTTTAATTCAGTTTTATAGTAACCAATAATAAAGAAAGGATCAGCGTTTAATTTTCGCCATTCAATCTGCACCGTGTCACGATGGTCGCTCACTGGCGCGCTGATTGTGTTCCATAAATTTTTAATGGAAGTTGTTTTGTCGGCGCTAATATTATTTTGAGAACCCTTGTCCAAAGTCATAAGTAGGGGGGAGAGAATAATTTTTGGGAATAGTGCCGCAATTTCTATACCTCGGTTTTTGTATTTGCCGGAAATAAAGGTAATTTGTTCAATACTGTCTGGGTCATAAATAGGAATATCAGCTGGGAAGTTTTCAGGCACGCTTTTGAGGGTTTCTGGACCGCTACCCATAACTAGACGGATAATAATGATAACGGCAATAATAACAAAAACCAAACAACCGCAACCAGTTAGGCAGGCGCGTTTTATAGCCGAGAAAGCGGAGTATTTTCTGGTAAGTTCGCCAATTGGTGGTTCAACTATTTCAACATTGTTTATGTTTCTTCGCATATTTTTTTCTAAACCTTATTGTAGCAGAAAAGTTTGTTTTTGAACATCTTTATAAAATATATAAAAAATGGGGATAAACCCTTGACAAAAAGGGTTAAATAGGGCATATTGCACGCGTCGTTCAAGGACACTCTCGTCCTACGACAGAAGGAATTACTGATGTTCAAGCTCAAGCTCGTCTCCACCATCCTCACCCTCGCCATCGTGGCTGGCACCGGCTGCACGCAGGAGCCCACCGTCGGCACCAGCGCCACCGCATTGACCGGAAAGGAGGCGACCGACGAGATCCTGGCCGCCATCAACGGCGCAGATCTCGGTCCGCCCACCGGTCCGTTCCAGGGCTGGAGCCGTCTGACCGGCGATGTCTACGAGGCGGACATCCTCAACCAGACGCCGGCTGCGAAGATGCGCTGCCGGGCCGGCAGCGAGCGCTACGAGTGGGAGAACAGCAACGGCATCGCATGTGAGCGTCTGACCATGTGGTGCTGCAGGACGTGCTACCTGTATCCCGGCGCTTCCCCGGCCCAGTGCTGCGGGGACACGAAGCTCGCGTGCTACGTGGATCGGGTCCACGGCTACTGAGAACAACCGCCCCACCTGGG
This sequence comes from uncultured Gammaproteobacteria bacterium, assembly GCA_964363685.1. Lineage (GTDB taxonomy): Bacteria > Patescibacteriota > Patescibacteriia > Magasanikbacterales > GWA2-37-8 > XYD2-FULL-39-9. Next base: position 15,783 of record CAYIJG010000007.1, on the reverse strand, counting down.
GCAGTCCGCCGACAAGGCGGACGGTGGCCTTGAGCCACCAACCAGTCGGGCGACGAGCCTGACCACCAGACTGAGGCGATGATCATCATGTCTTGACGTAAGACTGGGTCGCCGCCTCTCGACCCAGCACTCATAAACCCTTTCAATTATTGCTCGCACCCGCGTGCTTTTTTGTTTTATATTATTTTCTTTGGTATACTTTATCCAGATTGTCATTCCGACCGAGTCTCAAGACGAGTGGAGGAATCCCTTAAACACAGTATTTGCAAAAACTTAGTATAAGGGATCCCTCGACTACGCTCGGGATGACAGCCTAACATTTTACTCACTCATTTCGTTTATGAAATTATCCTTTTTCGGCGCGGCAGGCGAAGTTACCGGTTCTTGTACTATGTTTACTGCGGGTGCCGAGAAATTTTTGGTTGACTGTGGTATGTTCCAAGGCAGTCAATTTAGTGAAGCTAAAAACAAAGATCCGCTTCCTTTTAATCCCGCCGAACTTTCAGGGGTAATTATCACTCATGCTCATCTCGATCATGTGGGTCGGTTGCCACTGCTCGTCAAAAACGGTTATGAAGGTCGTTTTTTTGCTACTCCTCCGACGATAGAGTTGGCGGAACTGATTATGGAAGATGCGCTTCATATTATGTTATACAATCAAAGTCATTTTAATACTCTGGCTTTGTATGATGAGGGCGATATCACCAAAGTGATGGAAAGATTTAAACCGGTTGAATATAATGAAAAATTTACGCTCACTCCTGAAGTGTCTTTTACTCTTCATGATGCGGGCCATATTTTTGGTTCGGCGTTTGTCGAGGTTGAGGCCGAGGGGAAGCGTGTGGTATTCTCCGGAGATATCGGCAATGTTAACGTGCCGATCTTGAAAGAAACAGAAAATCTGCCAGCTGATATCGATGTGCTCGTTTGTGAATCAACCTATGGCAATCGTTTGCATGAAACCATTACCAAGCGTCAAGAGATTTTGGCAACCCTAATTCGCGAAGCTATTGCCCGTGGCGGGACACTGATGATTCCCTCTTTTTCTCTAGAAAGAACCCAGGAATTGATTTATGAACTAAATAATCTCGTAGATCGTCTCAAAATTTTGCCGCGAGTACCGATTTTTTTGGATAGTCCACTCGCTATCAAGGCTATCAAAACCTATCTAAAGTATACAAATTATTATGATGTGGAAGCTGCGAAGTTATATAAAAATGGCGACGAGCTGTTTGATTTCCCGGGACTGGTAATGACCGAAACCAGAGAAGAATCAAAAAAAATAAATAATACGCCAGGACCAAAGATTGTTATTGCCGGTTCGGGGATGATGAATGGAGGACGCATTATGCACCACGCGATGCGGTATTTGTCTGACGTCAGAAATACTTTGCTTATTATCGGCTATCAATCCGAAAATACATTGGGCAGAAGAATTCTCGATGGTCAGTCGCCGGTAGAAATTATGGGAGAACATATTCCCGTACATTGCCAAGTTAAAGCTATCGGGGCTTTGTCAGCGCACGGTGATCAAGCCAAACTGATGAAATGGATAGATAGCAATAAAATAAAACCTAAAAAAGTTTTATTTAATCATGGCGAACCAGGAGTCTCGGCAGTTTTGGCAAAAAAAGTGCAAGAAGATTTGGGGATAGAGGCAATGCCGGTGAGTTTTGGGTTGGAGGTTGAGGTTTAAAATTATCTATCTTAGACTCCCTGGTTTATTTCAAGCCATTGACAAATAGCTACTTTTATGGTATAATTTAGCGTTATTTAATAAATAATCTTAAGTGTATGTTAACTAAAAAAATCATCTATACATCTCTAGTTTTAACGCTACTATTTAGTAATAGCCTATTGGTAAAAGCTGAAACTATACAAATTTCATCTCCTATACAACAACAGCAAACAAGATTGATTAGGCCTATATCTAAAAATACCGTAAGGTTATTAGTTGTTATCGTTAATCCAGTGCATGTTGATATTTTAAGTATAACCAATGAAGAGGTAAGGGATATAATTTTTGGAAAAGTTGATTCTTTAAAAACTTTTTACAAAGAAAACTCTGAAGGAGTGTTAGATGTCGTGGGCGATGTAGTTGGACCTTTTCAAATTTCCTACCCTCCAACATTTACTGGTAACCTTAACGTACATGTTGTTGACCCATATGTAGATCTTAGAAATTATGATCATGTTTTATTGATCTCTACCCTTTCTGGAACCTGTACTGGTTATGCGTCTGGTTATGCCCCTCAAGACACTATCACCGATGAAGGAGTTTTAAATTTGGCTGTGGCTATGACCACAGGACAGTGTGTTAAAGATTTTAGAGATAAAACGAAAAATGCTACTATTTTGCATGAATTTGGACATACAGTGGGTTTTGGTCATACATCTGCTTGGCTTCCTAATCCTCGCGTTAAATGCCTAAACACTATTCCTTTAGAAAATGTTGTAGGAAATAGTGAGTGTTATAGTCCGTATGGTGGAGGTACTGTTATGGGCACAGGAAGCTCAGATTTAAACAACGCGCAAAGAAAGATGTTGATTAATTCATTTGGTGATGGATTATTTGAGTTGCCATCTTTATCTATAAATGAAAATGGTGATTATTGGGTACATTGGTTTAAAGATAACGCAGATAGAGCTTATTACGAAGAGCTAAAAATACCAGCTGGCAATGGTTATTTTTCAGTAGAATTTAGAAAAAATACCCCACCGGTAGTTGATCAAGAAAAAATATTTATTAATTTTGTTTCAAATGAACGTTTGATATCTGCTATACCTGCCGGTAATTATATGGATACAGTTTTAGTTAAAGCCCCGGCTTTTTCTTTGCAAAATATTAATGATACTTATGAAGATGTTACTCGTAATTTTTCAGTCAGAGTTTTAAGTATGGAAGAAAATAGAGCGCAATTGAGAATAGAAGTTGAATAAAACATAAGCAGTTTAAAAAATCTTATCCACAGCTCCCGCAAGGGGGCTGTTTTTGTTTTATCTTAGCCAAAAAAACTGGTGTTTAAAATGGTATAAAATGTTGACTTGTGTTTAGAAGTGGTGTAAAATGGGTTGTAGTGGTATGAAGTGGGGAAAATGCTTGTCTTCTTACTTCATAAATTTCAAAATCTTATGTTCATTGGTGAATATAGCCACAACCTAGACGATAAAGGCAGAATGGCTATTCCAGCTAAATTTCGTCGTGAACTTAGTAAAGGCGCGGTGGTCACCAGAGGTTTGGATAATTGTCTTTTTCTTTATACCAAAACCGAATGGGAAAAGCTCGCTGAGAAATTGGCCGCGTTGCCAATCAGTCAATCCAATAGCCGTGCTTTTTCTAGACTCATGCTGGCTGGCGCGATGGATGTAGAACTGGATAAACAAGGACGAGTGATTTTGCCAGAGTACTTACGCAAGTTTGCTAGTATCAAAAAAACTTTAGTTGTAGCCGGTCTATATAATCGATTAGAAATCTGGGATGAAGAATTATGGAATAAATACAAGAATCAAACCGAAGCAGAAAGTGGAGCGATTGCAGAAAAGATGGGGGAGCTGGGAGTCTAACAAAAACAATATGAAACACGTACCGGTATTACCAACTGAAACGATTGACTCTTTACAACTAAAATCAGGAAGCAATGTCATTGATTGTACGCTCGGCGATGCTGGGCATAGTGAAGCCATGCTCGAGAAGATTGCGCCATGCCTACCGGCAGGCAGGCCGACTGGCAAATTGCTTGGTATAGATTTGGATCTGGAAGCGATTTTACGCGCTAAAAGATTTTTATACAGATTCGAAGATAAAGCCGTACTAGTAAGAGACAACTTTGCCAATCTAAAAAATATTGTTGAAAAAAATGAATTTGGACCGATAAATGCAATTTTGATGGACTTGGGTTGGTCAACACCGCAGTTTGAAGAGCGGGGGAGAGGGTTCAGTTTTTTGACAGACGAGCCTCTCGATATGCGTTATGACTCCGGCGAGATGCTCAAAACTGAAGGTGAAAGTCTGACTGCTGCCGATGTCGTAAATAGTTATAGCGAGAATGATTTGAGCGTGATTTTTAAAAACTTGGGCGAAGAACAGCTCAGTAGAGAAATTGCTAAAGCGATAACAATTTATAGAAAAAATAAAAAAATAGAAAAAACCGGAGAATTAACAGAAATAATTTTACAAGCATATAGAGAAAAATTAAATTCGCAAAAAGAAATTCCTTGGATTGGCGGTTTACATCCAGCTACAAAGGTTTTCCAAGCCTTGCGGATAGAAGTCAATCACGAATTAGAAAATTTGAAAAAAGCCTTACCGCAAGCTGTAGAAATACTTGCAAGTGGTGGCAGATTAGCAGTTATTACCTTTCATTCATTGGAAGATAGAATCGTTAAGCAATATTTCAAATCAATAGAGAACAGATCTATAAAATTAATTAATAAAAAACCCATTATCGCGTCGGAAGCTGAGTTGGAAACCAATCCACGAGCTAGAAGCGCTAAATTAAGGGTTATAGAAAAAATATAATCCGTATGTCTATCAAACGTCAAATCCAAAATAAATATCAGAATTTCAAATTTTCATTACAGACTATTAGTTTACCCCAGTGGCTGACTTCTAGAGCGATGCGTGTTGGACTGTTCGCTGTTATATTTATTTTTGGCGGGGCTTATATTTTTAATATTTCCGCTTCTGCAACCCTCGGGTATCAAATGAAGGTTTTGAATGACACAACAGATAGTTTGGGAGCGGAAGTCCAAAAATTACAAGTGCAAATTGCCGACAATAGTTCTATAAATAGTATTGCCACCAGAGTGGCAAAATTAAATATGGTTGAGTCTGTTGGCACAAATCATATGGTAGTTAAGGATACATCGGTGGCGAAGAAATAATGTAATAAAAAATTATAACTAAAAAAGACCCAGATAGTGCGTGGTAAGAGGAGAGGAAACTAAGGAGGGTAAGTTTCCTCCTTATACCACGCATTCTCTGGGCCTTGGAGGTAGTTATATACTACTGATTTTTAGATTTTTGTCAACTGTCTAGGTTGTGGACAGGTCGTAAAGGAGGTCCCGCGCCGAGCGGGATCCGCGACCTTCGAGGTCGGGACAAACCACCCCTCACCTCTCACCCCTCCTTACCAAGGAGGGGATACCAAAAGTTTTATTTCTTGACTGCGTCAACCACTTTGGCAAAGATGGCTTCATGGTTCTGAGCCAAGTTGGCTAAGATTTTTCTATCAAGGGCAATATTATTTTTCTTGAGTGCGTCAATAAATTTACTGTAGCTAAGTTGGAAGTTGCGAACAGCAGCGTTGATTTTGATATTCCACAAACCGCGGCTAGTGCGCTTCTTGATCTTACGATCGTTGAAAGCGTATTGACCAGCTTTCATTTTAGCTGGTTTAGCTAACTTGATTTTTGATTTTCTTCCCCAGCGGAAACCTTTTGTGTGTTTGAGAATGCCTCGTCTGCGTTTAGCGTGGAGCAGGCCACCTTTGATACGTGTCATATAATTTTAGGATAAATGCGAATGGTCGGTTGTCGACCCACTAATTACACGAATCGATTTGTGTTATTAGTGGGGCTTTAGCCCATTCGTGTTATTCTTTTTAATTAGGTAAATTAGTTTTCATTGCTTGGCGTAAGGTTTGGCTTGTGACCACGTCTGACTTTTTATTTCGACCGGTATTACCATTTTCACGGGAATTGAAATGGTTCTGTCCGGCTGTGCGTTTCATGATTTTGCCAGTCTTTGTTACTTGGTATCTTTTAGCGGTGGCCTTATGTGTTTTCATTTTAGGCATATAAGTTAGGATAAATGCGAATAGTCGATTCTCGACTCACTAATGACACTAATAAATTTGTGTAATTTGTGGGGCTCGAGCCCATTCGTATTATTATTAAATTTATTTCTTAGCAATTATCGCCGTCACCTTATTAAATTGAAATTCTACTTCTTGATCTTTGCGTACCGGTAAAATGGCATTAACATTACTGACAAATTTTTCTATCACTCCGGAGGCCATCGGTCTTTGTTGTTGTTCTCTGCCTTTAAGAATTATTTCTACCTTTACTTTGTCGCCTTCATTTAAGAATTGCATCGCTTGGTTTTGTCTTATTTCCATATCATGCGGAGAGATGCGTAAGGACAATCGAATACCCTTGACTTCAGTCACATGCGCGTGGGCTTGTTTGAGGCGCTCTTCTTTTTCTTGTTGATAACGGAATTGTCCAAAGTCGATAATTTTAGCAACTGGCGGAGTAGATTTAGGATTGATAAGAACTAGATCAAGTTCTTGTTCACGCGCCATCTTTAGGGCTTCGGGAGTTTTCATCACTCCCAAATTTGCGCCGGCATTATCCAACACCATAACTTCTGGCACAGTAATACCTTGGTTATAAAAAAAGACTTTTTTCGGCTCTGGTTTATGTTTTTTGTGGGATATACGCATACTTCGGTACGCCGGAGCTCTTTTTAAGAGCGGAGGCGACTTAAATTTGTTTTGCCCGCCTTCGCTAAAGCTTCGGCGTGGCGCTGTCCGCCGTCGCTCGTTCCGAGCTATGGCGAGACGCTGTGGAGGTGGCGAGAGTTGAACTCGCGTGTAGATAACTTTGACTAAACCGTCTACATACTTAGTGTCTCTTGTTCTTTAATCAATCCAATAGAAGAGGACGAAAATTGGGTTGACGAGCCGAGTAACTTCGCCATATAACAGCCGGCGCTCCTATATGACTACGCCTAGTGAATGACACCACGATTCGGCTACTAGGTATTGCCGGCGTGATGGGTAAATGGGTATTAAGCCATTACCGGAACTAAAACGCTATGACCAATAAATATATTGGTAAAAGCAACTTTAGCTTTTGATAACAAGTTTGCACTTATTATGTTGCCCTTTGTGATTAACGAGGATCAGAGCTTCCTCGGTATGCGAGTGTAGCCAGCAGCCTCTATCGAAAGCCCGGCACCCCCTTTTCTAATTTTCTTTTTTGGCTCTATCTATTTCTCGTTTTAACTCTCTTTTCTTTAAAACTTCTCTTTTGTCGTAAAGTTTTTTTCCTCTAGCTACAGCCACTTCTATTTTTAGAAGTCGTCCCTTAGTATACACTCGCAAAGGTACAATTGTCAAGCCCTTTTCCATAGATTTTGCCCTTAAATAGGTGATTTGTTTTTTATGGAGAAGAATCCGGCGGGTTTGGGTTGGGTCATAGTCGGGCAGGGGACCGGCGGCTTTGTATTTGTTAATATGCATATTTAGCACCGATGCGTTATCGCCATGAAATGTCACATATGAACCTTTTAGATTGATTTGTCCAAGTTTAGCGGATTTTACCTCTTGTCCGGACAATACCAAGCCAGCCTCGTATTTTTCTAGGATTTCATATTCAAACTCGGCTTTTTTGTTTTGGGCAAGGGGCATATTGATTTTTTTAGGTTGACCCCAATATTAGCAGAAATAGCTATGATTGACAAATTAAGGTTTTTATTATACACTGTTTAATTCCTCGATTGTCCCGATTCTTGAGAATCGAGGATCCCGCTCGTCGCGGGAGGTGACTGTGGATAGGGGTGGGTTAACCAATTTCAACTATCATCTGTATATAAAATAGAGGTGATTGAGAACGTGGTATAAGGCCTAGACAATAGGCGAGTATACCCATTTCAAAAGAGTGCTGTTCGTTTAAAATTTGGGAGTAAGCCAACGCATATATTATTAATTATATTTATGATTATTGATATATGCGTTGGTCGTTAGGACTGGCGCAAATGAAATCAAGTCCACCGATGAGGTGGGTTGGGAGAGTTATGTCGAATCTCAAGTTTCGCGTTGGTGTTCGGGTTCTCGTCGGTGTTATGGTTGCCCTCGCTTTGGTGGCTTGGGGCTTCCTCTGCTTTCGCTGTTCATCTCATGTCGGTCACCTTTGGTGGCGACAGATGCAGAGCGCCCCCACCAACGAGTCGCCGGTGAAGGTCAAGGTGACTCTCGATCCGTTCTGCGATTCCGGACCGGAGTGCTTCCAGATCAATGAGTACCCACGTTGTAATGAGTGGGGTTACATCGAGATGGGTCCTGGCAAGAGCCTGGACAAGCATTCCAATGGGGATGCAAAGCGATGTCCTCGGCGTTGGCCCACGCCTCCACCTCCACCACTCCCATAAACAACAGCACTCGCCCTCGGGGATATCCACCCGGGGGCGATGTGTTTTTAGAGGTTTGCTTTTCCTTTAAAAAACGAGTACAATTCTTTAAAGATTAAACACTTATGCTCAAATTAAAATCAATATCTATTCACCCAAAACTGGCGGCGGCTATAGATCTCGCAATCAATGTTCTATTGTTATTTAGTTTTAAAACATTACTTCACTCTTGGTGGGTAGCAGGTATTTGGTTTGGGGTTAGAGTTATAATTTGGGGAGTAGCCATGTGGATGGTTTATTATCCAAAAGAGATGAGCCGATGGAAACACCTAGTTTCATTAATCGCTTTAACTCTCGGATCTTTTGCCTTTTTGTTATTTATAGAATGGAATTTTGCTTGGTATTTATTTGCCGTTTTATTTTCATTTTTGTCTTTCTTTAGTTTTTGGTTATTACCAGATTCCCACGTGAGTCTGACAGCTTTTCTTAAACCTCATCTGCGCTGGAGGTTTTTGATGTCAGCCGTTGGTTTGGCGGGGATATTTGAAGGTGCACAAGCGATCATTTCTTTCCAGATCACGCCAAATATTGGATCTTGGGTTTGGCTTTCGTTTGCATCTGTATTGGCATCGGCATTCGCCGGTTGGTGGTGGTGGGAATATGGTGTAGCTATAAACAAGCGTTTCTGGGTGTGGTTGGGAGCTTGGTTTTTAATTACTTCAGAATTATTTTGGGTTTTGAATTTATTACCCTTGGGCTATTTGGTCAGCAGTCTTATTCTTATTTGGTGCTGGTATGTGGTTTGGTTACTGGCGAGATTTAATCTTAGTGCCGAAGGTATACACTGGAAAAAACAAATTTTATTTTTAAGCACAAATGTTTTTTTGTTTGTTATTTTTTTAATTTTTATCGTTAGTTGGAAGTAGTTTTAGTATTTAGGATTTATCCCGCCAAAGCGGGACCCCGCCTCATGGCGGTGGAAATTTAACACCATTATATGCTTCCTCCTCACCTACCGCCAAAAACAACCAACCCGGAAACACAAAAATTTTTGCAAAGACTAAAATGGTTTTTGTTTATTATTGCGATTAGCTTATTGGCTGGTCTCAGTGGTGCCTCGATGATGCTTGGTTGGGTGTGGCCAAGATTTACTGAGGATGAGACTTGGATAAATTCTTATACTCGTCCAGGTTTGTCGCGTGCGCAATTGGAAAATCTTATTCGGGAAGAAATTTCTTCGCGCTTGGTAAGTGTAAACCGAGGTTCTACTAGTTTGGCAGGCGTGAATTATTTTAATAAAAAAATCGGCGATGGTATTATGCTTAGTTCTGATGGTTGGTTGGCAATGTACCAGCCCAATTATGATGGTATTTATAAAAATATATATGTAGTAGGCAATGGGGATAAAATTTATTCTGCTGAAAGTGCGGTTTGGGATAAGTATTCAGGCGTGTTGTATTTGAAGATAAAAAATGATCAATTTAAGGTAGCTGAATTTGTAGATGGAAGTGTCGTCCTAGATGATATTTTTGTCTGGCAAGACAGTAGCTGGTATCATGGTACTGTGCTTTATCCGGTTTTAAATTATAAAATTCCGCATATAGATATTGCGCCAGTACGCGCTTATTCTCTGAATGGGGTTTTTGCCAGCGGGGGAGTGGCTATAAATAATCAGGGTCGAGTGGTAGGACTAATTTCAGAAAATAATTTACTTCTTCCAGTGGCTAACATTACTCGTGTTTTGTCAAAAGTATTAAGTAAGCAAGCTCTATCTTATTCTTCTTTTGGTGTGGAAGGCTGGTTTAGCGAAGAGCAAACAATTTTTATAGATTCAAAAAATGAAACAGGCGCTAAAGAAAAAGTCCAAGGCTTTTTTGTTTCTAATGTTTGGTCAGTTGGAAATTTACTTCGCAAGGGAGATTTGATTACAGAAATAAATGGCAGAATTGTTTCAGTTGACAATCTGTGGTATATTATTAGCAACGCTCAAATAGTCAAAGTAAAAGTCTTGAGAGTTGGAAAAGTTTTGGAGATGGATGTGAAGGTAATACAAACAAAATAATATTGATAATAACACAAATGGGCTCGAGCCCCACGAATAACACAAATCCATTCGTGTAATTAGTGAGTTGAGAATCGACTATTCGTATTTATTCTAACTTAATATATGTTCAACATCCTAAAAAAACACAGCGGTCTAATTATAGTCTGGGGGCTAATTTTTCTAACAGCCTCAATTTTTGCTAGCTTATTTTTCCCAAAACAGTATAGTGCCACCTCCCAAGTTCTAATTATTTCTCGAGATAAAACGGGAGTAGACCCGTATACCCAAGCCAGATCAGCTGAAAAAGTCGGCGCCAATCTTACCGAACTTATCAATACCACAGATTTTTTTAACAAAGTAATGAGTAATGCCACCTATTCTTTTGATAGGGATCCTTGGAAGGATCTCATAGACAGAAAACAGCGCAAAAAATGGACAAAGGATGTGCAAGCAAATATGTCCTATGGTGTTAGTATTATGAATATCAAAGTATTTAGTTATAGTCCTGATGAGGCCTTGGCCTTGTCAAATGCTATTACTCAAACTATGGTGACCCAAGGCTGGGAATATCTTGGTGGCGATGTGGCAATAAAATCTGTCAGTGACTCGCTTATTTCTCGCTGGCCTGATCGCCCAAATTTCTTTGCCAACGCCGGAATTGGTTTCTTGGTCGGTGTTTTGATTTCCAGTTTGTGGGTCTTGCGCTATCGCAAACATAATTTGTTTGGAAAATAATTTATTTTTGAAAATATATGTCCAATATACAAATAGCTGAAGAAAAAGGAAGAAAACTTGGGGTTTTAATCGCTTCCTTAAAAATTACTGACCAGGAGCGTGAGGCCATGCTTAGTTTGTTGCCCCACATGACCGAAGCTCAATTAGAAGATTTTACTAAAGCATTAGAAATAAATTATTTACAAGCTATGACTCAGGATCAAGATAAAAAATTAGCCGAAGATTTACAAAAAGTAGATGAAGATTTTCAAGCAAAAGTCACTCAAATAAATGCAGATACAAATAAAGCCTTAGATTCTATAATTTAAATTATATGGTAAGAGCAAAACGGGACACCTTACAAGGAACGGGGGTTGCTCCAGATGTGGAATTTGGTATTGGAAAAGAAGCAATACAAAAAAGAGTATTTAAAAATCTTGAAAAAAATGTTAAATGGTTGATTGCAGAAATAATCAAGCGTAAGCAGGAGACAATTTTTGCTTCAGTACTTACGGATCTTTCCGTCAATCTGACTGATCTGGGCAATGTTGTTGGTACTAATTTGTTTGTTGAAAAGTCACAAGCACTGGGTAAAACCCTCCAGAGCTTATTCGCCTTAGATGAGAAAAATGGCGGTGGAGCACTGGAGTTACCTAACAGTCTAATTTCTCAATACAACCTGAAAGTTATTGATACAGCCGATGAGGGGAAGAACAAAGTTGCAGGGGAAACTCTTTCTATTAGTCCGGATATAACCACAGTTTCAGACCCAGCTTTAGATACTGCCATAAACTCGCTGTTGGAAGAACAAAAACAAGAAGAAAAGCAACTAGCAGAGAGAAGATCAGAGCTTGAAGGGTGTCAAGCTAGGTTTGAGAGATTTTTGATTGAGATGGCTAGAGAAAAGCTGGGAATGGATCAAGAAATTAATGATGTTCATGCGGCCTTAAATAAAGCTGAAGCTAACATAAAAGATCTTAGTCTATACAGTCAGCATATTAACGATTATGAAGCAAACTTAGCATTATTGATACACAAGCTTGATCAAATTTCTAACACTGTAGTAGTCGGCGAAATTGACACAGAACTTCCAATTGTTGATGCTTCCGAAACCGCCACTCCAGAACAGCAAAGATTATTTGTCGTATATCAACAGGATTTTGAAACTTTATTGCAAGTAATAAATTCCAAAAGTGACCGTAATTTGGAGGAAAAATTAAGTGATGCGGTTAGTGCGGTGCAAACTGTTATTGGAGAAGCGGGCGTTCAATTGGACACCGGCTCGCTAAAAAACGTATATGAAAAACTTCGTGATCTTGAGGCCCTGGCTGCGACCAACGATCCAACCGTGCGCCAATTATTTTGGCAGGAAATTGGTCGCCGAAATCAGGCTGTCAATACTGCGCCAGCCGCACCAGCTCCACAACCAGAGAAAAAAGGCTGGTGGTCAAGAGCCAAAGATTTTGGCAAGACTTTATTTACCAATAAAGAAGTGAGAAAAGCGGCTGGCAAAGCCGCCCTTGATACAGTCACATCTTTGTTGGGCATAAAATTAGTGACCAATTTACTTGGAGCCGCTATTGGCAAAGGAGATTATGCGAATTGGCGCAATGACAATAAAAAAATGGCTCAGTTGAAACAGGAAATAAGTATCAACTATGAGTACTTAGTCTCTTCCGTAGAAAAAACTGAACAAAATTTGCCACTGGCAGATTATGAACAGATAGAAAAGCGACAAGCGGGATTAAAAATGGCAATAGATAAGGCTCATATTGCACCGGAGGCCAAACAAGAAATTTTACAAAAATTAGAATTAATTTATCGCAAATACAGACAAGAAACAGGAGGAGCCAAAGAAAAAAGACAAGCAGAAGTGGAGCGTTTATTAGATGCCTACCTTCATGCCAAAGTATCAGGTGTAAGCATTGCCAAAGACGCGCTCAATTTTGCCTTGACTGCTAGCGGCCTTTCTCTCCTTAGAGGTGTTATGTATGCGGGCACATCCATGTTAGAGCGCGCGCGAAAAGCCTCAAGAGAGCATGCCAAACAGACAAGTGGCTTAATTGGCGCAGAATCGGAAAATACTTTTGTGTTTAAGGACGTTTTTATTAATGCAACGAGAGAAACCGTTCGTGCTTTGAGAGGTAAGGGCGCGAAAGAAAATGGAGATAAGATAAGTCGAGGCATTGATTTTGTCAGGGCCTTAGGCACGGTGGCCAGAGGTTTAGGCATACTCCATCTTACTTTTTCAGACCAGGCTTCACCAGAAGAACAAGTGGATAGGTTTTTGGATGCTGTCAAAGAAAAAGGATTGCCAAAGGCTGCATTTGATAATTTAGTTAATAATCTAGAACGAGTGTTGCATATAGCGCCTGATGCTCAAGCAGAGAACCACCCTGTTCATAAAAATATAGAAAATATACCGCTCATAAAAGATGACGATATTGTCCCTGCTATGGTCAAAGAACCTTTTAGCAGCCAGTCTTTTAATGTACAGAATATACCTCGGGAATTGCGCCATGACGAGGAAGCGTTAAAACGTATTTTTGCTTCTGGACAGATGGATGGTCATAGAGAAAATCATTTTACCAATAGTACTATAAATAGCCGGGTAGAATCAGGAGGCGTGCGCCGAGCGGTGATTTTTGAGGAACTTCTAAAAGATAAACAATATGCCGCGGCCGCTAAGTTTTTGGAAGATCAGGGGTTCAGCCAGCGCCATCTTTCTTATCTTTCACCATATCTTACCAAAGACGCTAACGGCAATATTGATCTTGAAGCCTTTGCCAGAAATTATAAGTTGGATAATGGGCAGATGTCACATGCCTTGTTTCGCGCTATGCAAGGCGAAGAGAATACCATTTTGGCCAATCGTGGTCTTATCCCAAAAATTGTAGAAGAAGAAGTTTCTGTCCCTAAGGTCGCTGTAGACAATACTGATCATTCTCAAGTTGACGCAACAGCTCATACGCAAGGGGCACCTGAAATTTCTGCAGACGAACAGGCCACAGCAATAGAAGTAGAAGCAGATAGGCTTAGGTTTGAAAGACTGAAAAATGAGCATCTCGCTGTTGTCGATCGTGCCCAGCAGGGCTATTATGATAAGCAAGGTAAGTTTCATGCCAGACCAATTCTAGGGATGGACAGACAATATAGTGGCGGCGGTGGCGGCAAGATAGGAGAAGATGTTGCTAATAACAATAAATTGGCCAGCCTCGAACGGAGTCAAAGTAATGGCAATGCTTTAGCCGTTGCTGAAGCAACCTCGGCGAATGATAATCAGGCGCTAAAAACTGATGATGATTTATTTCAAGAAAGAGTCAGAACAAATACGGCTATCAATGACAATGAACAGATAAAACCAGAGGCCACCCCCCAACAACTAGAAAATTTGAGAGACTTGGGAAATGACTACAATATAATTTTGGATGATATAGAGAGAAGAATTTCCGGGTTTAACCTCAAAGGAAATAGCAGAGATCTGATCGCGGCTGAATTACAGAGAGAGCCAGTATTAAAAAACTTCAAAACCTATGCGGAAAAATTCGCGGCTGGGGAAAATCCCAATCCCGAATCATATCATTTAGACGATGCCATTAAATTTATAGGAGCCTATAGCCGAAGGGGAGATCTCAGTGGGGTATTACGCAGTGAAGAGTTAGAATTATTATTAGAACCTAATCCTCAAAATTCCAATATACTTGCCAACGATAGTCATATGGTCAGAATTAAAGATATTGGCAATAAGCCGGATATTATTCTTAGTGATCCAAAGTTTACCTATAGTGTCCAAGACGGCAAATTAGTAAAAATAGATAGCGGGGGAGTTGTGGTTGAAAAGTGGAACAGCTATGCGGCTGCCAGAAAAATGGCCGTGGGGCAATAGTATAACCCCCCCCAAGCTTTATTTAAGAGAAAAACACTTTCATAGGGTGTTTTTCTCTTATTTTAGCCAATCCCGAGTGCTCGGGATTGGCTTACTCTTGACAAATTTAAGAGTCTGTGGTATAGTGATTCATTGTTGAAAAAGTGAGACAATATTGTGAGAGAGTATTGTCGACGCTAATCAACAAGGTAAAAGCTATTATGTTTATTTTGGCCTCTCTCACAAAGAAGAGGTTTTTGTATATTTTATATTTATCGTTCTTTACAATAATAAATCAAAAAAGTATTTATATCGAACAACGGATTGTATCTCGAATTAAGTAAGGAAACATTTTATATATTTTTCTTTATTAAATTCGGGGTACTTTTCCCCGAACACTGGCCGCC
The DNA here is from genome assembly GCA_964363685.1 of uncultured Gammaproteobacteria bacterium. GTDB lineage: Bacteria > Patescibacteriota > Patescibacteriia > Magasanikbacterales > GWA2-37-8 > XYD2-FULL-39-9. The sequence goes on along the minus strand of CAYIJG010000007.1, from coordinate 619 downwards.
AGCAATCACTGTATGTGCAGGCTGTAATCCAGTGGTTTGGTAACCCCGACACCCTCTTGTCCCGCAGAGCCGTCTGGCCTTGTGGGACACCCTTCTCAACGACCCTACGGGGTCATCGGAGTCAGCGTCATGAGCAAGCCGAACCGTCCGAGCAACGTCAACGTTCACGTCACCGGTCCGTACGCCCTGATCAAGTGCAACCCCGATCCCGCGGTCATCCACCGCGCGGTCATGTGGGGCACGCGCCCCGGGTCCACCGACAACGTGGCCGACAACATCACGGGTACGGACTACGTGATCTCGGGGCTCCTGCCCGGGATCACCTACTACGGGCGGATGTTCGCGAAGGACTCGGCGACGGGTCTCGTGAGCGACCCCTCCGACGAGTTCTCGTTCACCATCTTGTCGGCGCCGACCGTCGTTCCGACCCCCGCCCCGCCCGTGGTGCTGCCGATCGTCCCGCAGCCCACCGCCCAGATCCTCACCCCCATCCCGCCCGCGGCACCCCCGGCCAACCCGCCCCCGTCCACCGCTCGCACCGGCAACGGCAACCCGCCGTGGGGGGTGGCGACGGCCCTCCAGGCCGTCCTCTTGGTAGGCCGTTGGGTGGCCAGGGCCC
>CAYIJG010000006.1:0-25700 GCA_964363685.1 uncultured Gammaproteobacteria bacterium | reverse complement strand
AGGAATCCCTTAAACATAGTAGTTGCAATAACCAAGTATAAGGGATCCCTCGACTACGCTCGGGATGACAACGAACAATTATTTATATGTCTAAAAAAATACAAGTATTTTCTTCAGATCAGGGTTATGATTTAGCCGCCGAGTTTTATGATGAGAAAGAAAAATATTTAAATAGTTTTGAGCAGAATAAAATTCCGCCATTACTGGGAGATATTAAGGATATTAAAATATTGGATATTGGCGCTGGTACGGGTCGGCTGTCTTTGCAGTTTGCAAAAGGCGGAGCGCAGGTAATGGCTTTGGATGTGTCGTCAAAAATGTTGGAACTTATTAGGAGAAAAAATAAGAAAATTCAAACCATAGTAGCTGATGCTGAAAGTTTGCCTTTTGAAAATGAAAGTTTTTATATCGTAACCGCAGCGTTTTTGATTGTTCATCTCAAAGACCCGACTAAATTTTTTGATGAGGTCTATAGAGTTTTGAAAGATGGAGGAAGGTTTGTAGTGACTAATATTAATCAAACAGATCCGCCCGAAGTAAAAACTAAAGATGGGAATATTATTATTGAATCTTTTTATCATCGACCGGAAAAAATAAGAGATATTTTGGAATCTTTGGCTTTCAAGATTGAACAGGAAATTTTTGTAAAAGAAAGCGGGGTTTGGGTTAATCAAATACTTTTGGCAAAAAAATAAATCAAATGTCCAAAGACAAAAAAATTCTTCTTATACCTGTTATATTTTTAATCCTATTACTAGGTTGTGTTTTTTATTATCGCTATAACAATCGCCGTCCGCCAGAATTTAAAGTTACTTTTTTGGATATTGGTCAGGGTGATGCGACTCTCATTCAATTTAACAATGGCCAAAAAATGCTCTTAGATTGCGGCATAGATAAAAAGATTTTGTCTCAGCTGGGCGAGGCACTGCCTTTTTATGATCGCACGATAGATTTTTTGATGGTTTCCCATCCGGATTTGGATCATTATGGAGGTTGTGTGGATGTGCTGAAAAATTATAAGGTAAAACAAATTATTACCAATGGTCAGAAAAAATACGATTCATTTTGGAAAACGTTTGATCAGGCTATGCAGAATGAAGGCGCGGACATAAAAATTATCGGCAGTCCGCAAGTCTGGACCATCGCCAGTTCTACGTTGGAGTTTTTATCTCCAGATAAGGATTTGGTTTTGGATGTGGGCGCGGAAGATAGTAATAATTACTCCATTGTGTTTAGATTAAAAAATAACGACAAAAGTTTTTTACTGACGGCTGATACGGAAATGCCTTTGGAAAATGCGTTGCTCCAAAAATATTGTATCGTTACTTCCACCGAACCATGTCTCGCTCTCCAAGCAGGTATTTTAAAAGTCGGTCATCATGGTAGTGATAGTTCTTCGGGAGAAGAGTTTTTGCAAGCGGTTGGTGCCAAGAAGGGGATAATCTCAAGTGGCAAAAATAACAAATATGGCCACCCATCTCGGCGGGTTATGAAGAAACTAGAGAGAGCGGGGATGGAGATTCTGCGGACGGATCTGTTGGGGAGTATTGTGGATTATTGACATAAGTCTGTAAAGGTGGTATAGTTCAATTATCAAAAAGAGCTTTCATAAAGAAATGCTCTTTTTTGTTAGCCATTTTTGTGGTATCATTTATTAACTTAAGTATTAAAGTAAAAATATGTCAGAGATAACAAAGGCAATTCAGATGTTATGCGAGGAAAAAGGTCTTTCTACCGAATCGGTGATGGAGGCAATTGAGTTTGCTTTAGCAGCTGCTTACCGCAAAGATTTTGGCAATAAACAGCAAAATATCAAAGTGCAATTCAATCCGGAAAACGGCGATATGAAAGCTTGGGATGTCAAAACCGTAGTAGAAGATATTTCTGAAGAAGATTTAGAGGCCGCTCAAGCAGAGTTGGCGGAGCGACGTGAAAAAGCCAAGGAAGAAAAAAGAGAATTAACCGAAGAAGAAACGGCTGATTTGGTCCACTTTAATCCAAAGACAGAGTTGATGATTACTCCTGCCAAAGACATTGATAAAAAAGTAAAATTAGGGGATGTGATGGAAATTCCACTTGAGATTACGCATGAGTTTGGACGAATGGCGGCCCAAACTGCCAAGCAAGTAATTATCCAAAAAATTCGCGAAGCGGAAAGAGGTATCATGTTTAATGACTTCAAAGGCCAAGAAGGTCAGTTGGTGATGGGTACAATTCAGCGCGCTGAAGCCCGTAAAGTTTTGGTTGATTTTGGCAAAGTGACTGGTGTCTTGTTAGCTGATCAACAAAATAGTCGTGATAGATATAAGCCAGGCGCCCGCATGAAATTTTATTTATTATCCGTGCAGATGAGTCCGCGCGGACTTGAGGTTTTGTTATCTCGCAGTGACGTGGGTATGGTGCGTGAAATTTTCAAACAAGAAATTCCAGAAATTGGTGATGGGTTGATAGAAATAAAAGGCGTGGCTCGCGAAGCTGGTTTCCGTTCCAAAGTATCTGTGTCTACCAATGACAAATCCATTGATCCAATCGGTTCTTGTATCGGTCAAAGAGGCAGTAGAATAAACACTATTATTGAAGAGTTAGGCGGAGAAAAAATTGATATCATCCAATACAGTGAAGACGCCGCTGACTATATTGCCCACGCTTTGGCGCCAGCAAAAATTTTGCATGTTAAATTAGATGAAGCGAGTAAAGTTGCCGAAGTGAGTGTGGCTGCTGACCAATTTTCTTTGGCCATTGGCCGTAGCGGACAAAACGTACGCCTCGCTGCTGATCTTACTGGTTGGAGAATAGATGTAGTTGAAGATGGTGGTAAACAAGAGTTGTCTAGTGAGGAAGTGAAAGCAGAAGAAGTCGCTCCTGAAGTTGTTGAGGTAGAAGAAAAAAAGGAGGAATAAATCAAATAATTAAAAACGTTTGTCATCCCGACTGCAATGGAGGGATCCCTTATACCTGGTTATTGCAAATTCAAAGTGTAAGGGATTCCTCGACTCAGCTACGGCTTCGCTCGGAATGACAACTAACAACTTTTATCTATGCTAGCTCTATTTCATACCATTCTCTATTTACCAATCTTTAACCTATTTGTTTGGTTATACAATGTTATTCCCGGCCATGATGTCGGGTTGGTAATTTTGGCGATTACTATTTTAGTACGTTTGATTTTGTGGCCCCTGACTAGCGCTTCAATCAAGTCGCAACGCGCTTTACAAGATTTGCAACCAAAAATGGCGGCCATCAAGTTGGAATATGCAAATGATAAACAAAAACAGACGCAGGCCATCATGGAAATGTATAAAAATAATAAAGTAAACCCACTGGCTTCTTGTCTGCCAATGCTTGTTCAGTTGCCAATTTTGATTGCGTTGTATACTGTTTTACAGGATGGCCTACATTCCAAAAATTTAGCTGACTCGCTCTATCCTTTTATCAGTAATCCGGGCACTATCAGCCAAATATCTCTTGGCTTTTTGAATATGGCTACTCCTAATACGGTTCTGGCAATTCTCGCTGGCGCAGCGCAGTATTTTCAAGCCAAAACTATGATGAGAAAATCTCCGCCGAAACAGGCTGGCGAAGGCGCCAAGGATGAAGCGATGATGGCAATGATGAATAAGCAAATGCTTTATTTGATGCCGATTATGACTGTGGTCATTGGTTTTAAATTGCCAGGTGGTTTAACTTTGTATTGGTTCTTTGGAACTTTGCTTATGATCGCGCAACAGATGTGGCTTTCAAAAAAATATCAACCTAAAGACGGAGTCATTGAAGGTGAGATAGTTAAGTAGTTAATCATCGGCAGTAGGCAAATACGCGTATGATAATTAATCTTCAAAAATTTTTACGCTTGCCGGTTTATACGGAATCAGGCGCCAAGCTTGGTAAAATTGTTGATTTTGAAATGGATGTTGATAGTCAAACAGTGGTGCGATATTTTGTCCGGCCAATTTTATTTAGTGTAAAATCTTTTCTGATTCAGAATAGTCAAATCAAAGAAATTAAAGATGATAAGGTAGTGGTCTATGATAGTGTGGTTTCAGACTATCAAGGCAAAACATCGGGCGTGGCTTTAGAAGAGTAAAATCTATGAATACTTCCGACTCTTTGCGACTGTCGCTAAAAAAAACTTTGGCCTATTTTGATTTAGCCAATTTTCCTTTGACTAAAGAAGAACTGTATAATTTTTTGTGGGAGCCGCCCGACTTCGCTAAGGCTTCGACGGGCAAGCCAACTACTAGCTATTCTGATTTTCTTTTGTCATTGTCTGAAATAAAAATGCCTATAGTGGAGAAAAGTGGCTATTATTTTTTATCTGGACGGGAAGAGTTGATTGAGACAAGACGCCGTCGGCTACTCATTTCTGAAAATAAATTAAAGATTGCGCGTAGGGCAGCGAGAATCGTCCGGTCCGTGCCATTCTTAAAATCGATTTTTGTGTTGAATACCGTGGGTTCGGAACAAGCGACCGAGGATAGTGATATTTATTTTTTTATTGTGACGGAAAAAAATAGAATCTGGATTGTTCGTTTGTGGGTGACTTTTTTGTTGGGATTGTTTAGGTTAAGACGGGTGAATAATCGCATTAAAAATAAAATTTGTTTGAGTTTTTATGTGACCGCCGATAGTCTGAATCTGGCAAATTTGAGAGTAATTGATGATGATATTCACTTTGCTTATTGGATCAACCAAATGTTGCCGATTTTTGACCCGGAAAATTTTTACGCTAAATTTTTACAAGCCAACAATTGGACAAAAAAATATTTGCCTAACATAGATTCAAAAAAAATGACTTCATATATTTTTCATATTACAGAATCTAGGTTAGGAAAATTTTGGAAAGGAGCGTGGGAGAAAATGTGGACAGGTGCTTACGGAGATATGATTAACGGCGAAGCTAAAAAAATTCAGATTTCAAAGATGCGATTCTCTGGCAAAAAAATAGATAGAGGAAATGATAAAGGAGTAGTTATTACGGATCAAGTTTTGAAGTTTCATGAAAAGGATACGAGATTGGAGTATAGAGAGGCTTGGTTAAATAAAATTAATGTCATTCCGACCGAAGGACTCGCCTAGGCGAGGACTGAGTGGAGGAATCCCTTAAACACGGTATGTGCAATTACTATGTATAAGGGATCTTTCGACTCGGCTAAAGCCTCGCTCAAGATGACAACCCAAACATATGATTCTTAAAAAAATAGAAAATTTATTGCTTTTAGCCCTTTTGTTTTTACTGCCTTGGCAGACCAGGTATATTTGGCAGGAAGGACAGTTGAATGGCGGTCATTGGGAGTATGGCACTTTTAGTATTTACGGAGTTGAGATTCTGCTTTGGGTAATTATTTTAGTATTTTTTTTTCGTCATTTATTTGATAAAAAAATACGAACAGGATTTTTAGCTCAATCCCGAGTGCTCGGGATTATTCTGCCAGTTATTTTTTTAGGTTTAATGGGCTTATCACTTGGCTTTAGTGAAAATTTTTGGGTTTCATATCAGTATGTTTTTAGATGGTTGGGGGCAATGGCCTTTTTTGTCATCCTGAGCAAGGCGAAGGATCCCTCTCAGTTGAGCGAAAGGGATTCCCTGCCTACCGGACAGGCAGGTTCGGTCGCTTTTCTTCCTCAGAATGACAAATGTTTGCTCGTTTTATGGTTTGGCGCTGTAGTCCAAGGCCTCTTAGCAATTTATCAATTTTTAACTCAGCATGTTTTTGCTATTAAGTGGTTGGGCATGTCAGCGCAGGATGCGATGCAAGGTGGAGCCAGTGTCGTGGAGTTTGCAGACCAAAGATGGCTTCGTGCCTATGGCAGTTTTGGCTCACCAAATTCTTTGGGAATTTATCTAGCGGTTTTGTTAGTCTTAGGTTTTATTTTATATCTAAAAACCGAGCGACCATTTTCTAAAATTTTAATTAGCGTTGGACAGTTGATAATTTTGTCTGGCTTGTTGTTTTCTTTTTCTCGAGGCGCGTGGCTGTCGGCTATAGTTGGAATTGTTACGCTTTTTTTTGTTTTAATTATACATTGTCATTCCGACCGTAGTGGAGGAATCCCTTACACCACGACTCAGCAATTAAACTTAGATTCTGTAATAACAAAGTATAAGGGATCTTTCGGCTTCGCTCAAGATGACAAACAGACAGCCATAAGAAGTTTTGGTAAACAAGTATTATTTATTACTGTCTTAACTAGTTTTTGGGTAGGAATATTTTTTCCGATATTTAGCGCGAGATTTAATATTCATAATCGGTTGGAAGTTTATTCTATTGCCGAACGACAGAGTCAGTATAAAGAATCTCTGTCATTTATAAAAAACAAACCATTTTTCGGGGTAGGGCCAGCTCTTTATACTTTTGCGGTCTCAAAAAAATACCCAAAATTAACTTCGTGGCAATTTCAGCCAGTGCATAATATTTATGTGCTATCTATAGTAGAGTTTGGTGTGTTCTTCGGATTATTTTTGGGTTTGATGATTCTATGTTTGATTAAACAAGTTTTTAAAAATAATCTTATTTTTCTTCCTGTTTTATTTGTTCTGCTAATGGCCGGTCTCTTTGACCACTGGCTTTTTAGCATGTTTACTGGGTTGGTATTTTGGTGGATTATGTGGGGCGTTCTAATACTTGATATTTCTAATGAGAATTGCTAGTGTTGCTATGTCCTTAACAGCATGGTGTTGCAAAAGGAGGCCATGCATGAGAGTCAGAAAGCAAAAGACTGTCGTTACGACAAGGCCGTCGATGGAAGAGTGTGCGCTGGTGCACGATAATTCCGTCAATGCAGCGGTTGTGGGGATTGTGGCAGGTCGTGTGCATGTGGATGTCGTGATTAGCGTAGTCGCCTCGCAGGTGCCTAATCAGCTGGTTACAGTCATCTGCTACACCGAGGAGCAATTCCCCCGTAGATAGGAGGTAGCCGCGTACATCCGTGGATCGTCATGGGCAACTACTCCTATGGAGTAAGGACGGAGGCCTTCACATAGTTATATATGAGTAGTTTGTATGTATAACTATGAAGGTCTCCGAAGAGATATAATTAAAAACACCCTATCAAACGGGTGTTTTTAAATTATGTAAGAGTTAAGAAGCTTAAATATACAACCCCTTGACAGTTTTTTTCTTTGTAGTAAAATGGCTCTACAATTATCACTCGTATTTATTGAGTGCTAAAAAATTTATTAATAATTCACTTTGTCATTCCGACCGAAGTGGAGGAATCCCTTAAACACAATATTTGCAAAGGCTTAGTATAAGGGATCTTTCGACTCCGCTCAAGATGACAGTAACAAATGTATATGAATATAAAACCATTAGGAGACAACGTATTGGTCAAACAAATTAAGGCAGACGAAGTCACTTCTTTCGGTTTGGTTTTACCGGAAAAAGATGAGAAAAAAGCTGAAGCCGAAGTTATCGCGGTTGGTCCTGGTAAGATTTTAAAAAATGGCGAGCGTGGTGTGATGGAGGTAAAAGTAGGTGATAAAGTTTTGTTAAAGAACTGGGGCGGAGAAAAAGTGGAATTAAATAAAATAGAATATAAGATTGTTTCTCAGGAGGATATAATGGCGATTCTTGAATAAATCCTAAATTTTAAATCATAAATCCTAAATTTATTGAATATGGCAAAACAAATTATTTACAGTGAAGAAGCTAGACAAGCATTGTTGCGCGGGGTTAACGCTTTGGCTAATCTCGTAAAAGTAACTCTTGGACCAAGAGGTCGTAATGTAGTTATTGATAAAGGTTATGGCGCACCTATGATTACTAAAGACGGTGTAACTGTAGCCAAAGAAGTTGAACTTGAAGATAAGTTTGAAAACTCTGGTGTGGAGCTCGTCAAAGAAGTGGCTAGCAAAACCAACGAAGATGTGGGTGATGGTACTACCACTGCCACAGTTTTAGCTCAAGCTATAATCAAGGAAGGCATGAAAAATGTGACTTCTGGCGCAAATCCAGTTGCGCTTAAACGTGGTTTGGATAAATGTTTGGCTTTAGTTGTGAAGGAGATTCAGGACAATATTGCTAGACCCGTAGAACAAAATGAGATTGCTGATGTCGCTTCTATTTCTGCTAATGATAAAGAAATTGGTGGTAAGATCGCTGAAGCGATGAAAGAAGTTGGTAAAGACGGTGTTATTACCGTTGAGGAATCTCAATCTTTTGGCATGACGATTGAAACCGTCAAAGGTATGCGCTTTGATAAAGGTTATGTCTCCGGTTATATGGTGACTAACTCCGAACGTATGGAAGCTGAATATAGCGAACCATATATTTTAATTACTGATAAAAAAGTTTCTTCTATCCATGATGTATTGCCACTCTTAGAAAAAGTAGCGCAAAGTGGTAAGAAAGATTTGGTGATTATTGCCGAAGATATTGATGGTGAAGCGCTCACTACTTTTGTGCTTAATAAATTGCGAGGGACATTTAATGTCTTGGCTATCAAAGCGCCTGGTTTTGGCGATAGACGCAAAGAGATGATGCAGGACATTGCTATTCTTACTGGTGCCAAAGTCATTACCGAAGAAGTAGGCTTAAAACTTGAGAATGCTGGTTTGGAAGATTTAGGTTCAGCCCGTAAAGTTATTTCTACCAAAGATAATACTACAATCGTAGACGGTAAAGGTATCGCCAAAGATGTACAAGATAGAGTTGCTCAAATCAAAAAAGCAATTGATCAAACTGATAGTGAATTTGATCGTGAAAAACTTCAAGAACGCTTGGCCAAATTGGCTGGCGGAGTTGCGGTGATCAAAGTTGGCGCTGCCACCGAAACTGAAATGAAAGAAGTAAAACATAGAATTGAAGATGCGGTAGGCGCAACCAAAGCGGCGGTAGAAGAAGGTATTGTGCCGGGCGGAGGTGTGGCCTTGGTACGCGCTATCAAGATTTTGGAAACTATGAAATTAGAACACGAAGAAGCAGTGGCGGTAAATATTTTACGTCGTGCTTTAGAAGAGCCACTTCGTCAAATCGCGGCCAATGCTGGTGTGGATGGCGCGGTAATCGCTGAAGAAGTAAGAAAGGGAACTGGAAACTATGGTTATAATGCAGCCACCGGTGTATATGAGGATATGGTAAAGGCTGGTATTATTGACCCTGCCAAAGTGACTCGTACTGCCCTGCAAAACGCTGTGTCTATCGCTGGGATGTTTCTCACTACCGAAGCGGTCATTACTGAAATTCCAAAGAAAGATGAACCGGCTATGCCACCGATGGGTGGAGGCATGGGAGGTATGGGTGGAGGAATGGGAGGAATGTACTAAGACGAGTTGAAAGTTATAAAACCTGCCTGCGGTAGGCAGGTTGAAAGAAAAAGACGGTTGCCCACGGGTAGCCGTTTTTGTTTGTAAAATACAAAGATATAGAGTAAAATTAAAACAATTGTTCGCCAGTTAATTTCCTGGCATCGATAATTATTATCTTATGAATTCAAGCACATCCCTTGTTTTACAGTTCTTACCCTCGTGGCTTTTACCGCCCTGGTTAATTAATTTTCTTACCCCTATTTTCACTTTTTTCCCTCCTGAAGTGCTTACTTTTTTGGTGGCTATGACTCCGGTTTTAGAGCAGAGAGTAGCCTTGCCAATGGCAATTATTGGTTTTAATATGCCGGTTTGGAAAGCGTTGCTGATTACTTTGGTTGGTAATTTGTTGCCAACGACAGCCTTGCTTTATTTCGCAGACAATTTTCATGCCTGGGTCAATAAAAATTCGGGAACTTTTTTTGGCAAAGCTTGGCTTAAAAGTTTGCGTCACGCGCAAGAAAAATTTGCGAAGTATGAAAAATACGGCTTGATTGGTTTGGCGTTATTTATTGCCTTACCGATTCCAGGGAGCGGAATTTTCACCGGTACGATGTTGGCATTTTTAATGGGTGTGCCTTTCAAACATTCAGTCCCGTATATTTGGGCAGCAGTAATCGGCTCTTCGTTTGTGACAATGTTTATATCTGTTGGGATTGAAAAACTATTTTAAATAATGTGTAGCTGTCATCCTGAACTTGTTTCAGGATCTCATGATTAGTTAATTAAAATTAGAGATGCTGAAATAAATTCAGCATGACAAGAAAAGTATTGTTAAAGTATGGCCATGGAATATTTAAAAGACTTACAATCCAAAATAAGTTCAACTAAAAAACTTCTCAACATCGAAGAGTTGCAAAAGAAAATGGAGCATTTGGGGCAAGAAATGAATGCGCCCGATTTTTGGAGTAATCCGTCTAATGCTCAAGCTATTTCTCAAGATTATCAAGATATAAAAAAAGAAATTGAAAAATTTTCCGATTTGGAAAAAAGAGTCGCCGATCTTTTGGAGTTAGCTCAATCAGAAGACGAGTCCTTGAAAGTAGAAATAGAAGACCAAACCAACCAATTGCAAAAAGAATTTGCCGATTATGAATTTTTGGTTTTGCTTAGTGGAATGTATGATAAGAATAATGTTATTTTATCAATTCACGCAGGAGCTGGTGGAACTGAGGCGCAAGATTGGGCAGAGATGCTGTTGCGCATGATTATGCGTTTCTGCGACAAGATGAAATGGCAGGTGCGAATCTTGGATGAATCTCGTGGCGCTGAAGCAGGATACAAGTCAGTGATGATTGAAGTGCGAGGCCGATTTGCTTATGGGTATCTGAAATCAGAACATGGGGTGCATCGGCTGGTGCGAATTTCTCCATTTGACGCCGAAAAAATGCGTCACACTTCTTTTGCGCTGATTGAAGTGTTGCCAGAGTTGGATGAAAAAATAGAAAGTGCCATTGATCCAAAAGATATTCGCATAGATACATTTATGGCTGGCGGTCATGGCGGTCAGAGCGTGAATACTACTTATTCAGCCGTGCGCATTGTCCATATTCCGACTGGCATCTCAGTTTCATGTCAGAATGAACGGTCGCAACAGCAAAACAAAGATATGGCCATGAAAGTGTTGCGATCAAAACTAAATATTTTGGAAGAAGAAAGAAAAGCCAAAGAGCGTCAAGATTTGCGTGGTGAATACAAGTCCGCAGAGTGGGGGAACCAAATCAGATCCTATGTGTTGCATCCGTATCATCTAGTCAAAGATAATCGGACTGACTATGAATCAACTGACCCGGAGTCTGTTTTGGAAGGGGAGTTGCTTCCGCTTAGCGAGGCTTATTTGAGATGGATTAAGAAGTAATCTGTTTTTATGAAAACCCTAAAAGAATGCAATTTATCAGAAGTAGTCGTGGAGTTATTAGCCGGTAAAACTTTGATTTTTCCGACTGAAACTTCTTATGGTTTGGGTTGTGATGCGACTAATCAACAAGCCGTTGATAAAATATTTAAAATAAAGGCTAGAGATGAAAGCAAATCTCTTTTGGTCGTGGTGTCAACTATTGAAATGGCAAAAAAATATTTAGTCTGGAATGATGTGCTTGAAGAATTGGCTAAAAAGTATTGGCCCGGACCGCTTACTATTGTGGGAAATTACAAATTAGATTCAGGTTTAGCACAAGGCGTAGTCTCAAAAAATAATACCGTAGCTGTACGTGTGACTAGCCACCCAATTGTTAAGTTTTTGTCAGAGAGTTTGGGCAAGCCAATCGTGGCTACTTCAGGCAATGTTTCTGGAGCCGGAGACATCTATAATGCCAAAGATGCGGAATCTATGTTTTTGGGAAAAACAAACCAGCCGGACATTATATTAGATTTTGGGCAGTTGCCAATAAATTTACCCACTACGATTGTGGATGCAACTGAAGATGAGATAAAAATTTTAAGACAGGGAGAATTAAAAATTATCGATGTCTAATTTTTTTTCAAGAACCATTAGTCATATTACTGCTTGGGTACTAATTATCTCGGTTTCATTTTTTTCTTCAGTCTTTTGGGTTGCGGAGTATGTATTGGCCAATTCAGAGGTGGAATCATTAAGCGTTGAAACTATCTTGCAAGCGGATTTGATTTCAGATATCAATATTGCCCGAGAGAAAAAAGCGCCGATAAAAGTGAAAGGATTATATCTGACGGCTTATTCGGCAGGTAGTGAAAAAAAAGTTGATAGTATAATCAAATTGATTAATGATACCGAACTTAATGCCATAGTGGTAGACCTCAAAGATTATAGTGGGCATATTTTGTATGATTCCAAAGTGAAATTGGTAGATGAGTTGAAGTTGCAAGATGTGAGAATTAAAAATGTAGATAAGCTATTGCAGAAACTTGAAAATAATCATATTTATAAGATCGCTCGCATTAGTGTGTTTCAAGATCCTTTGTTAGCTGAACGTAAGAGCGAGTGGGCAATAAAATCAAAAAAGGGAGGGTTATGGCGTGATAAAAATAATCTAGCCTGGGTAGACCCGGCTAATAAAAAAGTTTGGGCCTATGTGGTGTCAGTGGCCAAAGAAGCGGGGCAACTTGGTTTTGATGAAATAAATTTTGATTATATTCGGTTCCCCACTGATGGTAACCTTAGTAATATTGTCTATACCGATGGAAATAATAAACGCTATGAAGTGGTAGCGGATTTTTTTGAATATGTAGCCCAGCAGATGAAAGACGAGCCGGTATATATCTCCGCGGACTTGTTTGGTCTGACGACTGAGAGAAAAGGCGAGGATGATATGCAGATTGGCCAGCGTTTTGAGGATGCGGTAGACTATTTTGACTATGTGATGCCGATGGTTTATCCTTCACACTATCCAAGCGGTTACCTGGGCTACAAAAATCCGGCTGATTATCCATATGAAGTTGTCTATAATGCCGTAAAAAAAGGGGTGGTTAAATCCACAGATAAACGCGCGCATGTACGAGCCTGGATTCAGGCTTTTAATGTAGGCGCAGTTTATGGTTCTGATAAAATTCGCGCGCAGATAAAAGCCTCCGATGATGCCGGGGCCGATGGCTGGGTGCTGTGGAATGCCTCAAATCGGTATACGGATAAGGGTTTGGAATTGGAGGGTAAAATTTGATTATTTGACTATGAACCCAAAACTATTTGATCATCAATATCTAAAACATTTGTGCCAAAAATATGGTCTGACTCCCAGTAAAAAATATGGCCAGAATTTTTTGATAAATCCAGAGCCAATAGAAAAAATGATTGAAACGGCCGAAATTAAACCAGATGACGTTATAGTAGAGGTTGGTCCGGGTTTTGGGGTGCTTACTTTGGCTTTAGTAGAAAAAGCAACAAAAGTTTTGTCTTTTGAAATTGAGAAAAAAATTGAACCTTATTGGAGCGAAGAATTAAAAAAACATAATAATTTAGAAATAGTTTGGGGCAATGTTTTGCACGAAGTTGAAAGTCAAAAGTCTATAGAGTTCCTAAAGTCTTATAAAGTAGTGGCCAATTTGCCATACCAAATCACCTCGCAAATTTTGAGGGCTTTTTTAGAAATGGAAAATAAGCCTGAGGTGATGGTACTAATGGTACAAAAAGAAGTGGCTGAAAGAATTTGCGCGCCAGTGGGGGATATGTCAGTTTTGTCTGTCTCTGTTCAGTATTATGGAGAGCCAGAAATTGTGGCGTATGTACCTCGTTCGTCTTTCTGGCCGGTGCCGGCCGTTGATTCGGCAATAATAAAGATAAGGAGTAAGGAGTCGGGAGTAGGGAGTAGTGAAAAAGATAAAGAGTTTTTTAAAATAGTAAAAGCTGGGTTTTCGAGTCGCAGAAAAATGCTTATTAAAAATTTGAGCGCGGTAGTAGATAAAGATAAGATTAGAAACATTTTTAAAGAGCTAAATATAGATAAAAAAGTTAGAGCACAGGAATTGAGTGTGGAGCAGTGGAAAACGATTGTAAGGAGTATAGAGTAGTGAGTAAGGCGTAGTAAGTAACGAATAAGACAGGAAGATTTTTTTCGTAATTTACTCCCTACTTCCCACAACCTACTATTTAACTTATCCCCATTAAAATTAAGTTTAGTTTGTGCTATACTATAATCAGTCTAAATGATTGTTGTATGCCAGAGGAAGAGGAAAGGCAAGGTCTCCAAAAAGGCCAAAAGATAGGGGTAGTTTTACTTTCTATTTTTTCTGTTTTTGCCGTTGGCCTGGGTTTGTTACAAATTCGCAATACCATGTATGCCCCCTTTGCTTTAAATAGCGGTGTTCCATATACAGTTAAGGAAGATATAAATACAAACGAAGCTCTTATTTATCGCGATACTGACAAAGACGGCTTGAATGATTTTGATGAGTTGTATGTTTATATAACCAGCCCGTATTTGGCCGATACTGACTCTGATGGTATTGGCGATAAAGTTGAAGTAGAAAAAGGTTCTGATCCACTTTGCCCACAAGGCCAAAATTGTAATAGTCCCATTTTGACAGGAGAAGGATTGCTTGACACATCTGTTTCCAGCACACTTTTAGAACCATTACCACCAGAGCAAGATTTAGAGGTGGCTTTAAATAGTCCAACTGAAATTCGTAAAATGTTACTAGCCTCCGGTTTTGATAAAAAGATCCTAGATCAAACATCTGACGCAGATTTAATGAATATGGTAAAAGAAGTTTTAAACTCTTCCAGTACTAATTCTACTCCATAGTTGGTATGAAAAAAATTGGCGTAAAATTTTTATTAATTATAATTACCTTTGGTGTTATTGGTAGTTCTTTATTTTATGCTCAGCCGGTTAGAGCGCAATTACCAGTCACTATTACAAGTGATATCCCAGGCACAATTGATAAAGTGAGAGCTTTAATAAAAGATGGATTTAGACAGGCAGTTATTAATGTAGCCATTCAGTCTGCCTCTTATTTTTTACGCCGGGTAGCATATGACACAGCCGTATATCTAGCCTCCGGCGGAAAAGGACAAAGCCCTTTAGCTCATTATAAAGACTTTGGTAGTTATATGGAGGATGTGGGCGATAATGCATTTGGTGTGGCAATAGATGCTTTAGGAGCTCCTTATGGTCTTAATCTTTGCAAGATTCCTGATCCAAAGATAGATTTGGCTATGCGTATTGGTTTAACTAAGAAATTTTTAGATACGAACGCTGGTTTGAATACCCAAACAGACTCTGAAGGAGTGCGTAAGCCTGATTGTACTTGGACTGAATTTAATGCAAATGTACTTAGCGAGGATAGTTGGAAAAGCCAATTTTCCACTGAGGCCGGTGGCGGTATAGATAAGAAATTTAACGTCGCTTTTTCAGTTGAGCAAACAGACATCGGTATTTTTATGGGTGCAACAAAAAAACTGGAAGATATTGCTGCCAAGGCTATCGAAGATGCAACATTACAACGCCAAGAAGGAAATGGTTTTAAAGGAGTGAAAGGTATAGCTGATGGTACAATTATTACCCCGCCGGCAATTGTGGCCAAGACCGCAGAGGATGCCGCTCCGAGCGAACAGGCAAAAATGAGTTGGTCTATTTTCGGGTCTACTTTAGGAACAGGCGCGGTAGGAAGTATCGCCAGTGCCGGTTCTTTATTTCTCAATACCCTCGCCTCACAGATGCTTAAGAATTTTCAAACCAAAGGTATGTTTCCATTTGGCGCTTGTGTTGGAGAAAGTGGCGGTGCTCATTGTGGAAAAGCTGCACAAGACGCTCTTACTAGCTTAGAAGGTCAAGTTTCTCGAGGAGGTAGGTTGGCGGCTCAGGCATTGTTTAGCTACCTGTTAACCCCACCTAATATTGCTACCGACGACTATAATGTTTTATCAAATTTTACCAACTGTCCGGCTAATCATGGTCCAGATAATTGTGTGGCCGACGCTGGTCTAGCACAAGCAGCTCAAGAATCAAATACAGATAAGTCGATTACGATTGCCGATGCTTTGGAAAAAAATTGGCTTCACGGTGAGTGGAAACTTATTTCACCAGAGCGTTTGGCTGATAATGTTGACCCAACCTGTCATCAGCGCGCTTATTGTTACGCTAATATTGCCAAGCTGCGTAAAGCTAGAATTTTGCCCCTTGGTTTTGAGATTGCCGCTTTAAATAGTAATCCAGATCAACCATGGACCCTTAAACAAATTGTGAACGGGTTTAATGATTGTAATTTTATCAAAGATATAAATGGTAAAGTCGTGGGGGTGGATAATGATCCAGTCTATAAACCATTTTGTCATCTTATAGATCCAAATTGGGTTATCAAAGCGCCGCCGTCAAAATGTAATTTTATGGCCTATGGTGCTAGTCCGTATGTGGCTGGCACACCTAATCGCACTCAAGAATGTGTAGATATGACTACCTGCGTAGCCTATGACAAAGACGGTAACTGCGCTACTCAAGGCTACTGCACCCGAGAAAAAAATTCTTGGGAAATAGACGCCGCCAAATGTGAGGCGGAAAATCGCACCTGTCGCACTTTCCAGGATAGTACAGGTAAAAATGTTAGTTATTTATATCGCACCTTAGATACTGGCTATTGTACTCAAGAAACTATTGGTTGTGCTCAATATAGTCTCAAACAAAACAGCGCTGGCAATTGGACCGATTATTCACGTAGTGATTTGGATTTTGGTGAAAATTCCGTGATCCATTTTAATAATAAAGTTTCTACTAATTGCTCAGCAAACTCTGATGGCTGTTCTTCTTTTCAGACAGCAGAAGGTTTGCCAAATCAGCTTTATCTTAAGAAAGCGCCATATTATCTTGGTTGTTATGATACGAACCGAAATACTCCAGCCACTGACTGGCCACAGAGCGCTAGTGATCTGAACAGGCTTACACCAACCACGACTTGTAATAATTATTCTCAACCCTGTATTGCCGACGAGGTTAGCTGTAATTGGTATTCGCCAATTAGTTATGCAGGGGATAATATTCCAGGTAAATTTACACCAGCCAAAGTGTTGGAAGATGGCATAGTCTGGAATGATCAATGCGATGATAAGTGTGTTGGTTATGCCGCTTACCGTGAGATGCCAAGTAATTATGCCAACGGCCAATCAATAGATTATATTATTCCATCTTCTGACGCTAAATGTAATGCGGTAGATGAAGGTTGTTCTAGCTTTACTAATCTTGCTACGACCCAAGGTGGTTTGGAAAAAGTAGAACATTTTTCTTATTTGCGTCCATGTATTTTACCTGACACGACGAAACAAAAAACTTTCTATACGTATGAAGGTTCAGAGGTTGGTGGTTTCCAACTCAAAGGTTTTGTTTTAGAAAAAGCGGCTAATGGTAGTCCAAAATATTTTTATCGCACGGCCGAAGATTTAGCAGGGTATGATAATATTTGTAGTGAGGCTTTGTATAAGCAAGGTTCTGCCAGTCCAGATTGTCGACAGTTTAATGATGATAAGG
This sequence comes from uncultured Gammaproteobacteria bacterium, assembly GCA_964363685.1. Taxonomy (GTDB): domain Bacteria; phylum Patescibacteriota; class Patescibacteriia; order Magasanikbacterales; family GWA2-37-8; genus XYD2-FULL-39-9. Next base: position 8,465 of record CAYIJG010000006.1, on the reverse strand, counting down.
GTGTGGTCTATTATAAATTATTATCCAAAACTATTGCAGTCGCTCAGTCTTGTACGCCGTACAGATTAAATGAAACGGAATTGCATAGTGTAGTTTTAAATGACAATGATTGTGCTGTGCAAAAGGGAAGGTGGGATGGAAGCTCCTGTCAGGTTTGTTTCCAAAATGGTGAGTATCGTGATGGTCAGTGTTTTTATTATGGTTTGCCTGGCGGTACGCCAAACACCGCTGGCATGAGCAAGACTTGTTCAGCTTCAGCCAACACCTGTCGCGCTTACAAAGGCAATGCCGGTAATAATGTCCGTAATATTTTTAGTGATAATTTTGAAGGTACCAATGCTTTAGCTGATTGGGGACCGGTCGCTGGTATAAACCAATCTTTGGAATCAACTCATAATGGCGAACATTCCTTGTCTTATAACGGCAATGATGGCGTGTACAAGAATTTAACTTTAAGACCAGGTGAAAGTTACGATATTATTTTCTGGGCGAAAGGTTTGGCCGGCGTGGAAGATATGGTTGTAACTTTGGAAAGTGGTATTGGGGGGAGTGCTGTTGCTCCTGTAGACAGTTTAGGCACTGTAAGTGTTAGTGATGTTTGGCAGAGTTATCATTTAGGCCCAGTCGCGTTTAGCGGAACTACTAGTACGGCCAGATTAAAGTTTAGTATAAATGGCAAATTATTCTTGGACAATGTCCATCTTAAAGAAGTGGCAGATTACTTGTATTTGGTTAAGAACACTCTCACAGTAGATCCAATTTGTGATAGTAATATTAACGATAATTTGCCCGGGGAAGCTCTTGGTTGTTCGGAATACAAAAACCCAGACAATCAATCACTGTACCTTACTAAATTTACTTCTCTTTGTCGTGAAAAGGCGATTGGCTGCACTGCTCTCTACGACACTCATAACACTCCAGATGAAACGGGCGCACGTGCTTACAATGTTTGGTTTGGCGGTAATAGCGGTCAAAGAATTACCCAAAATATTGGCGGCCAACAATATAGTTGTCAGATTTCCTTGGGTCAGAATGGTTGTTATGTAAATACAGTTGGCGCCACTTTAGCAGTTATTACTTCTACTGGAGGTATTATCGTTACTTCTACTGTTTACATTCCGCCAGACACAGCCAGCTCCACACCGATCTATTTGGTAGCCAATCAAGAAGCGACCTGTAACGCTGTAGATTTGGGTTGTACCAAAGCTGGTAAAGTAACTCAGACTTTGACTGGTCTACTAACTTATAGCCCTGTTTTAATAAAACAAGATCCAGCTACATTTTCTAGTACGCTCTGTCAAAGCGAAGCGGTTGGTTGTGGTTCTTATAATTCTTCCGATGGAGTTTTGTATTTTAAAGACCCAACTGTTATAGGTCAAAAGATCTGCGCTTATAGAAATGATGTTTCCAAAAACGGGGTGAGCTACAAAGGCTGGTTTTGGAAAGGGGTTGGTAAATGTTCTAATAACAATAACGCCTGTAGCAGTGATAACGAATGTGGAGAAACAGGCGCGACCTGCGCTGACAGAGATCAACAGCCGTGCTATCCAGAATATTTACAATCAGGCAATAATTATGGATTGTGGTCTTATGGGGTGACAAATACTTACAAAAACTTTGTTGGTGAATGCCCATCTACGCAGAGCGGTTGTACCGAATTCATAGACCATAATGAAAATAACAAACCATATTATATAATTAGTGACGATCGTCTCAAAACAAATCAGGCTGAATGCAATGGTAAAATAAGCGAAAAAGCCGGCTGTATTTTGCTTGATAGAACCGATCAGCCAAACAAATTATGGAATACCAATGCTTCGTATGCCGAAAGCGCCAAGTCAAATAGTGGTTTGGTGACGCCAGTTGTCAGTACAACCAATGACGCCAACGTAATTCTCAAAGTAAATCGAGATAGAGAATGTGGCGAGTGGCTTCAATGTCGTTCATCTCACCGAGTATTTGATCAGCAACTTGGAACTTACAAAGAAGTCTGTGACGATATTGGTCGTTGTAATAAAGCCGGAGAAGGTAGCGAGGGCGGAATCATAAACTGCGCCAATTGGCTGGATGGTAATTATGATTCAAGTAGTCAGCCGTTAACAGATGAAATCTACCGCGCCCGTAGCACCGATTGGAAGGGCCAAGATTTTAGTGGTTTGAGTTTGCTTAATATTTTCCCAATTGAAGAATTATCTGAGATAAATGCTGGAACAGCCTTGTCTGCTGATTGGCGTTTAGCAAAAACATTGCGTTGTGGTGGTAATCCGGCAAACAACTGTAAATCTATAAATGGTAGTAGTTCGGCTTGTACGAATTCTGGACAGGTGTGCGGTAGTAGTGGTTTGGGTATGTGTTTGGGTGGAACATGTGTTCAGAATTTTGATGGTTCAAGTAATGTTAATACTCAATCTATCCAGTCTTCTTGTCGAGCTTATCCTGAAGAGACTTCGCCATTTCCAAATACCGAATCAATCGGCAAGTCTCTCCCGTACGGTTCTGTTAATTACTGTAATGAAACCAACGGCCGTATTACTACTGATAATACAAGGGCTTATAGCTGTAATTGTAGCTATACGAAAGTTTCTTATGGCGATTCAACTATAAAATATTGGAATTTTAATAAACCAAACGAAGACGGCATAGCTAATAAGAACAATATTTTAGTCAAAGGCGTAGTTAGCGGACTGTGTTTGGGAGGAGAAAAGGAAGGAAGGGTTTGCGCTCAAGATAGTGATTGTACTAACGGTAGTTGTCAAAAACAAAAGAATGAATCACGTTTGATTGGTTGGGAAGGCTATTGCTTAGAGCCCGATCTTTCGAGACCGCTTAATGCTGAACAAAATAAATTTGCTTGTCTGACTTGGTTTCCAAAAGATAATATTTCTGGATCGCTCGATATAAACAATCAGCATGTTGAAGCTGGTTTTCAAGCATCTACCGCAGGGGGAAAATATTATTGTTTAGGGGCAAGAGGAAATCAGAGGCTTGTACTTGATCCTGGTATGCCGGGGGATGCTTATTGGAAGAATTTGGGACGAAAAGTTCTTGTATATGATGGGGACCATCGGTTTGATCGAAAAAAAGGTATTTTAAATACGGATCCTAATGATCCAATTTATCGGGATGAAATTGATTATTTATTAATTAGAACAACAGGTAGTGGCAATTGGTTTCCAGCGTACAGTAGAGCAGGATTCTTTATTAGGAATGGTTTGTTGACAAAATACAACGGATCACAATTCAGCATAATTAAAAAAGATGGTGAGATAATACAAAACCCTAGAGGGTTTAATGGAGAAATCACTTCTATGCCAACTGGTAGGTATGTGTGGTCAGATGGTAGAGGAATGGATCCAGAAAATAACCATGCTTGGATAATGAGATATGATGATGGTGAGATTGGAGATGAAGGTAAGCCAGAGTATCAGTTTGCTGACCCAGAAGCTAACGGTTTCGCAGATCTCTTAACAGACGCTGGTAGTTTTGGTAGTACGCATTGTACGAGTATAGATGATTTGCGAGATGTTACAGGTGCACAGACAAATAGTGGTGGTGACAATTATCAAGGAACTGGTGTAGGTCCACAACCACAATATCAGGACGGCTGTCTAAAGGTTGACGCAGATGATCGTGATGATGGTTGTGCGGTAAGAGTAAATTTTAATCCTATAAGTGGGCGATTAGAAAAAATTAATTTTGTTTGTTATACAGGCGACAGAAGTGGGGAAGATGAGGGGCAGGTCAGTTTTGATGTTTTCGTTTTTTTACGAGAGCCTTGTATTAATATTGCTCAAACAGAAAAACAACCTTACGAATCTGTGGGTTGGACCGATCGTTTATGGCAGGGAAGCCGGTACATTATAGATAATCTCCCAGGCAACAACCACTTACGATACAAATTTGATTTGCCGGGCTCACCATTTGGTAGTTTGGCATTATCTAACTTGTCTCAAACTGATCCGCTCATAAATATTTATAGTCATTATAGTAATAGTAGTTTTGATGTCTTTGATTCGCCGCCGGCCATAGTCGGCTCTCCATATAGTTGTGGTATTAATAAAAACTGCCTAGATACTAATTATTTTAATGTTGATACTGAGAAATATGTTCTTATACCGGGTCGTAGTGGAGCAGCTTCTCAAAAAAGTATAACTTTTGGCAAAAGTCGTTTAGTTGAAATTTTTGCTAAAATTAGTAGTGTTTGGAGTTGGTTAGCAGGTGGTAGTGGAGTTTCTTATAAAGAAAATATTATCACTACCCCAATAGCTGATCTGGAGGATGAAGATGTAAACCCGTATAATTTAACTGGATATTCAACCAACGATACTAAAGCGCCCAAAGTCTACCCACTCGGCAATTGTAAAACCGGAGAGAAATGTTTGGAAGGAAATATTCCGGGAATGACAGTCAATGGTAAATCAAATGGTAATGTAGTATTTCCAACCGATGTGGCGAAAGTTAATCTTAAGTTCTATGGGTATGCGGATAAAGATCAAATGCCGATTAGAAAAATAAAAGTAAATTGGGGTGATGGTATAATTGTTGATCTTGACGGATACTTCCGTAATCAGAGAGGTCTGTTAAACGGTGAATGTAAAACAGAAGATCCAAGCATACCTAAGACTTGTTATGTTAACAATCTTGGTATTAATGATTTTGATACTAAGACACGTTGTGCAGTTCCAAGTGATTGTGCCTACATAGATAGCTGTTTCCCTGAAAATACCGCGCCAAACTTTGGTCAGATTGCCAACAAGACCTGTGATAATACCTATTTCAAATTTGATCATGTATATCAGTGCGTGCGTGGAGGTGAGGGGTGGAAAGATGGAAGAGAAGGCGGGCCAGATTGTTCAAATCAACAAATGAAAGCATTGTATGGTGGTTGCTGTGAATTCATCCCAGCAGTACAGCTCAAGGATAATTGGGGATGGTGTAATGGAAGTTGTCCAGATCCAGCAGGATTGCCCGCGGGTGGACCTGGGTGCTACGAAAAAGATTGGGGTAACCAAGCTACTTTCAATAAGGAATGTAGTGTTATAAATGATTCAGTAGTAACTCCTTGGACAAAATTTGATAATGGAGTCGGGAAAATAATTGTAGCACCGAATTAAAATTCAAATAAACAAAAAATCACCAATTATTAATGGGTGATTTTTTGTTCCGCTCAAAAGAAAAAAGTTTTCTGTTAGGCGGATGGTCGTAGGGCACCATCCTGGCTTCGGTGGTGCCCTGACGACGGGGACAGATGGAATCGTTCACGGCGTCGTCGTGGCCGGTCGGCAGGTCTGTTGGCGGTTGGTGCGCGTCGTGCAGCTGAAGCTGCCCGACTCGAGATCCGTCATGGGCGGAGCCTCGGCACATGCCTCGATGCAGACGACGTAGCAGACGCCGTTGTCAACCGCGGCGGCGAGATCGCAGGGGGTGGCCTGGAACGATCCGTCACAGATCTCCTTCTTGCCGATGATGCTGGCGTACTTCGCCGTGCATCCGGCCGCAGTCATCGCGTCGTTCGGCGGATCGGTGACCGTCGCATCCTGATCGTTCGGGTTGGGGCCGCTCGGATCCTCGGGATCCGTACAGGCGGTGGTGAGGGCGGCGACGAGGGTCGCCAGGGCGAAGGCGGTCGAAAAACTCATCGTGGTTCTCCGTGGTTGGTCGTCTTCGAGGCGACTCGGTGATTGAGAGTGCGGGCGGGATGCCCTAGGTCAGTAACTATCTCGTAAATTACGAAACAATTATCGACCTAGGTCACGCTTGCCTTTTCAGACCCCTTCTTTTTTCACCTCCGTTTATCTCCCGATTCTGACATCGGTCAGAATCGCGGATCCTCGATTTTGTCGAAACAAAATCGGGACATCTGTCTTATAATTGGCTAAATTTGGGATAAATCCCAGCTTTAGCACTTTGTAAAGAACAACTACACATCTTACACTATTTTGGGTCTGTTGTCAAGACAGCAGACATATACTTTTATTATACACGTTTTGTAGTTTTGTTCAATAGAAAGAGATCGGTATTTTTGGTTTTGTCAACCCCAGTACCAGAGCCGCACGAGTGGCTCGGTACGGGGCAAGGGGGTAGCTGTATTTTTTTAAAAAAAGAGCTTGCCCTGCACCGAACGAGTGAAGCGAGTTCTGGTGCAGGGTTTATCCACTTTTTTCTTTACAAATCAGATTGTTGACGAAGGTAAAATAGAAGCAAGCTTTGTCCCGATAGTGAATCGAGGATCCTCGACCGCGGTCGGGACAATTACGTCGGGGTTCAAAAGTGGAAAAATAGTTTTCCACTTTGCTTACCCCTAGTAATTGTGGTACAATTAACTCAAATTAATCGTCACAAAAATGTTTGCTAAACTTAAAAATAAGTTAAGTTTGATTTTTACCAAAAGCTGGTCTTTTTTGCGTCCCAAGAATAAGCTTGGTTTGGTGAGTTTTGTTATTCTATCTGCCTCGGTAGTTGTTTTTTTAATTGTTAGTACCAAAGTTGTTCATGCAGATATTCTCCCCACCGCGAATGGTGTTATGAATTGGTTTGCAGAAATATTTTTTGCTATAGCTGGGTTTTTTATTAAACTTACTTTTTGGGTTTTAAAATTTGTGATTGAAGTGGCTGGTTACAATGGCTATATCGATTCTCCGGCAGTGACCGTAGGTTGGGTGATGGTGCGCGACATGACCAATATGTTTTTTATTGTGGTGCTTCTTATTATTTCTTTTGGCACGATTCTTGGTTTGGAACATTATGAATATAAAAAATTATTGGTGAAAGTGCTCATGGCCGCGGTGATTGTAAATTTCAGCCGTATTATTTGCGGTGTCATTATTGATATTGCCCAAGTAGTCATGCTTACTTTTGTTAATGGAATCGCTGCTACAGCTAGTGGTAATTTGGTAAACATGTTTAATATTCAAGAGATATTTAAACTAGGTAATGGAGGAACCAGCGCAGCTTCAAGCGCAGGTTTAACAGAGCCAAGTGCTGTATTTGTGGCCTCTATTGCCGCCCTGGTTTTTGGCACGATGATGCTTATAACCATGGCTACTTTTTTGTTGCTGCTGATGGCTCGTATGGCTATGTTGTGGGTACTTATTGTTTTGTCACCTTTTGCGTTTGTGCTAAATGTCTTGCCACAAACAGAAAAATATGCTAGCCAATGGTGGGGGCAGTTTGGTGGTCATGTGGTGGGTGGGCCAGTCATTGTTTTTTTCTTATGGCTTTCTTTTGTGACAGTTGGTACCGGTGCTGCTCATGATGAAATTGTAAAACATAATGATTTAAAGGGGGATAATATTATGGGCGAAGATCCTACTGATCCAAAAGAACGTACTGGTATTACCGATGTTATGAGTTGGGCCAAGATGGCCAATTTTGCAATTGCAATTGCCATGTTACTCGCTGGCGCCAAGATGGCCACCGAACTTGGCATGGCTGGCGGGCAGATGATGGGCAAAGCTGGAGAAATTGGCAAGAAGGTGGCGATGTATGCTTCTGGGTTTAATGCGGCACGGTGGGCTGGTGCTGGTGTCGCACATGGTGTGGCGACTGGAGCAAAAGCAGCGGGTAAATGGGCGGCTATGAAAGCTCCTATAATTGGCGGTGAGGCTTGGATAAGAAGAGGAAAAGAAATTGGTGGTTGGGGTGGCAGAAAACTGATGAAGTTTAATCGGTTCCGGAACAGGGTAGCAAAGTCCCTTGAAGAGGAAAATAAAAAAATAAGAGATCTTGAATTTGGGAAAAAACATGGATTTATTAATGATAAGCAGTATAAGGCTGGAATGGACAAGATTAAAGCAGAACGTGAAGAGATGAATTCAAGCGGTGGTGCTTTAGATAATACCCTAATGAAAATGTTTAATAACACGGCTGTTAAGGGTGCTTTAGCTGGTTTATGGGAAACTGGAGGCCGAAAAATGGAACGAGCGGATAAGGCTTGGGAAGCGTATGAAGCGGAGAAAGAAGCGGATGAATTAGATTATAGTGTCGGTAGTAGTTGGCAGGGTGAATCTAAACGAGAATCAGAAGCAACAAAGAAAAGAATGGAAGAATTAAAACATGCGAAAGGAGAGAGAAAGGCCGGAGAGATGGAAAGAGGGGCTTTGCTGGGTGGTGCCGAGGGTGATTTTGAGGGAGAAGAACAAGGCAACCTTTTGAAAGCTGAAATGCAATTGAGACGTGAGAAAGCCGCTGGTGAAGAGGCAATGATAGGTAAAGAGCGTAAAGTATATCATGGAGACGCCGGAGACGAGATGTATGAAGCTGAGTCACGAGCTAAAATGGCCAAGAAAGGTCATCAAGCGGAAGAAGAGGAAGAGGGCTACAAACAAGAAATAAAATTAATAGAGGCAGAGCTTAAAAAGTTAAGAGAGGAAGTAGTAACAACGACGGACGGTGGCGTTAAAAAACAGGTAAGGATAGAAGATCTTGAGAAGCAGATTGGATCAAAACGGGAAGCGCTTGAAGCT
>CAYIJG010000005.1:0-29267 GCA_964363685.1 uncultured Gammaproteobacteria bacterium | reverse complement strand
CAGTGTTGGTATTTGATGAGATTACAATCGGTTGGAGATTAAATGTGGGTGGGGCGCATCTTTTTTATGGTGTTGAACCGGATATTGCCGTATTTGGCAAAGCAATGGCTAATGGTTATCCGATGGGTGCTATAATTGGCAGAAAGAAAATAATGGAGTCTGCCCAATCTACCTTTATAAGTAGTACTTTTTGGACAGAAAAAATTGGGCTAGTCGCCGCTCTTGCTACAATAAAGAGAATGAAAGAATTAAATGTGCCTAAATATCTTAAAAATATTGGAGAAATGATACAAGACGGATGGTCAAAATTGGCAGAAAAACATAAAATAAAATTAAGTATTTTGCCACCGGCGGCATTGGCCACTTTTAGTCTCGGGTATGGAGAAAAAAATCAAGCAATTAGGACTCTTTTTACTCAAGAGATGCTCAGGAGAAAATTTTTAGCGACTGCTAGTGTATATTTATCTTATACTCATACCGAGAAAGACGTAAAAAAATATCTTATGGCTGTAGATGAAGTTTTTGCAATTATAAGTAAAGCAATTAATGAAAACAATGTGGAAAGTAAGCTTGAAGGACCTGTTGCTCATAATGGTTTTAAACGTTTAACTTAATTTTATGGAAAATAATAAAAAAAAATACAGTCTTGAGGGTAAAGTGTGTATTATCACAGGAGGGTTGGGTTTGCTTGGTAGAGAATTTTCAAAACAATGCGCTCAAAATGGCGCGGAGGTGGTGGTTTTGGACATTGATGGAAAAAATAATGAAAAAATTATAAATGAAATTAAAGAGAGTTCGGACAATAAAGGGAATGTTTATTTTTATAATTGTAATATTACCAACACTAAACAAATACAAAGTGTTCTGGGTCAAATTTCAAAAAAATACAAAAAGATTGATTGTCTTGTAAATAGCGCTTATCCCAAAAATAAAAATTATGGGCGTAAATTTGAGGATGTTACGTATGATGATTTTTGTGAGAATGTAAATTTGCATCTTGGTGGCTATTTTCTTATTACAAAAGAAATTTCTAAAATAATGAAAAAACAACAAAGTGGCAATATTGTTAACTTGGCCTCAATTTACGGTTTTCACGCGCCGCATTTTGAGATTTATGAAAATACGAAAATGACTGTGCCGGTAGAGTATGCGGCGATTAAAGGTGGTTTAATAAATCTCACCAAATATCTTGCCTCGTATTTGGGGCCTTATAATATTCGGGTAAACGCGATCTCTCCCGGCGGTATTTTTGATAATCAGGATAGTAATTTTGTAGATAAATACGTGCAATATGTAAAATGTGGAAAACGCATGGCCAAACCTGATGATTTACAGGGCGTTTTATTATTTCTATTATCTGATGCCTCGTCTTATCTGACAGGACAAAATATAGTAGTTGATGGTGGTTGGACATTATGAAAAAAATAACCAAGAAAATTGAAATTGCAGGAAAATGTATTGGATATGGATGTCCTGTTTTTATAATTGCCGAAGCTGGCGTTAATCATAATGGTGATATTGAGATTGCAAAAAAAATGGTGGATGCTGCATTTGAAGCGGGAGCAGATGCAATTAAATTTCAAACATTCAGCGCGGAAACTTTGGTGACAAAAAATGCTAAGCAAGCTGATTATCAGATTGAAAATATCGGTAGAAAAGAATCGCAATTTGAAATGTTAAAGAGATTAGAATTAAAAAGGGAGCATTATGCAGGTTTAAAGGATTATACGGAAAAAAAAGGGATTATGTTTTTATCTACACCATTTTCGGAAAGTGATGTGGATTTTTTGGATGAACTTGGTGTGCCTTTGTTTAAAATTGGTTCAAGCGACACAAATAATTTACCTTTTTTGCAACATGTGGTTGCTAAAGGTAGACCAATGATAGTGTCTACGGGCATGTCAGACTTAAATGACGTGATTGAGGCGGTATCAACGATTAGAAAATTTGGGAATGAAAATATTGTAGTATTGCATTGTACTTCACAGTATCCAACCCCCATGTATGAAGTTAATCTGCTAGCTATGTTGACTATGCAGGAAAAATGCGATGTCTTGGTCGGGTATTCTGATCATACGGCTGGTGTAGAAGTGCCAATCGCGGCCGTAGCACTCGGGGCAACAGTGATTGAAAAACATTTTACTTTGGACAAGAATATGGAAGGGCCGGATCACAAAGCTTCACTTGAGCCGAATGAACTAAAAGCAATGGTTAAAGCGATTCGAAACATAGAAAAGGCCCTTGGGTCTAGTGAGAAAAAAGCCAGTCAAATAACGAGGAAGGTGGCGGAAGTCGCACAAAAAAGTTTAATTGCCGCTCGTGATATTAAAGCGGGAGAAATAATTAAAAAATCAGATATTGTAATCAAAAGACCTGGAACTGGTATTAAACCTAAGCAGCTTGAAGAAGTTATTGGAAAAAAAACATTGGTAAATATACCGGCGGATACTATTATAAAATGGGAAGATATTGAATAATTATTTATGGCAAGAAAAATTTGTTTAGTTACAGGCACTCGCGCAGAATATGGATTAAGTTATCCTATTCTTCGGGCTATAGAATCACATTCTGATTTGGAATTACAGCTGGTGGTGACTGGTATGCATTTGTTGTCCGGTCATGGAAATACAATTGAATTAATTAAAAAAGACGGATTCAAAATAGATTGTATTATAGAAACACTTCCTGAAAATCAAGCTGATGGAATGGTGATGGCTAATGCTGTTGGTAAAACTATTCTTGGTTTAACGGAATATGTTAAAAAAGCGAAACCTGATATATTGATTGCGATGACTGATTTGGGTTTTACTTTGGCAACGGCGATTGTCGGTGCTCATATGAATATTCCCGTAGTACATGTTCATGGTGGAGAAGTGTCCGGTTCGGTGGATGAGTTGGTACGGCATGCGACTACAAAATTGTCACACATTCATTTTGCCGCTTCAAAAAAATCAGCGGAAAGAATTATAAAAATGGGAGAAGAACCTTGGCGAGTGCATGTGGTTGGCGCGCCAGGGCTTGACATTATTCTTCAGGATGATTTTTATGATGAAAAAATAATCAGAGCAAAATATTCATTATTATCTGGAAATTATATTGTTTTAGTGCAACACCCTGTGTCTACTGAATCAGCGCAATCAGGAGAATATTTTAAAAATACTTTAAAAGCGATTGAAAGTTTTGGAATTCAGACAATTTTGATTTATCCAAATGCTGATTCAGGAAGTAAAGATATAATTGAAGTAATTGAATCAAATCATAATAATATAATCAAATCTTATAAAAACTTATCGCGTAAGGATTATTTGAGTTTATTAAAATATGCGTCTGTATTAGTGGGTAATTCAAGCAGTGGAATATTGGAAGCGCCAAGTTTCAAATTGCCGGCAGTTAATATCGGATCAAGACAGTATGGCAGAGAGATGGCGGAGAATGTTGTTTCTGTTGGTTATAATTTTGAAGATATAAAATCAGCAGTAAATTTTGTTTTAAATGATAAAAAGTTTAAAAAGAAAGTGCAAAACTGTGTTAGTCCATATGGTGATGGTACGGCTGGGAAGAAAATCGCTGAGATTTTGGTAGCCATACAAATTGATAAAAAATTATTGGAAAAATTGATTACTTATTAAAATGTAGTTTCTTATATGAAAGATAGATTTAAAAATTGGCAACCGCCGGTAATAGAAGATGGAAAACCCACAAAGTGGCACTGGGTTGTCCAGAATAAGGAACGTTTTGTTTTGGGCAAAAATACTGATATAGGGGCATTTACTTATATTAACGCTAAAAACGGAGTAACAATTGAAGATAATGTACAAATTGGATCACATTGTTCTTTATATTCTATATCTACTATTGATGACAAAGCCGGCGCTGTTGTTTTAAAAGAAAATTGTAAAATCGGTTCTCATACTACTGTAATGCCAGGTGTGACTGTAGGAAAAAATACCGTAGTTGGAGCTCATAGTTTTGTAAACAAAGATTTGCCTGATAATGTAGTAGCGGTAGGTTGTCCTGTGCGTATTATAAAATCATTAATGTCTTAATATATAAATTTTATTCAATTTTTTATGAAACAGTATCCAATGGCAAAGCCGTATTTGGGTGATCGCGAGAAAGAATTGGTGAATGAAGTTCTGGATTCCGGCATCTTGAGTATCGGTCCCAAAGTTGAAAAATTTGAAAAAAAATTTGCTGAGATTATAGGTACAAAATATGCTTGTGGTGTTAACAATGGAACTGCCGGATTACATTTAGCGATGCTTGCTGCCGGTGTGGGCGAGGGGGATGAGGTGATTACAAGCCCTTTTTCTTTTATAGCGTCAGCAAATAGTATTTTGTATGTCGGAGCAAGGCCTATTTTTGTTGATATTGAAGAAAAAACTAACAATATTGATCCGGCCAAAATAGAAGCTGTTATCACTCCAAAAACAAAAGCTATTTTGGTTGTTCATATTTTTGGTCAGGCAGCTGATTTGGATCCTATTATGAATATTGCTAAAAAACATAATTTATTGGTCATTGAAGACGCGTGTGAGAGTATTTGCGCTACGTATAAAGGTAAAACGGTTGGAACTTTTGGGCAATCTTCTGTATTTGCTTTTTATCCTAATAAACAAATGACTACCGGAGAAGGTGGTATGGTCTGTACAAATGACAAAAATGTTTATGAATATTGCAAAAGTTTGAGAAACCAAGGCAGAGAAGGAATGGAGTGGTTAGATCATAAATATTTAGGTTATAACTATAGATTGGATGAGATGAGTGCAGCTGTTGGTATAGCTCAATTGGAAAAAATAAACTGGTTTGTTAAAGAGCGTCAAAAAATTGCTGATTTGTATAATAAAGAATTTGCCAAATTTTCAAATTTAGTAAAGATACCAGTTGTGGCTGATGGTAATACGCACACTTGGTTTGTTTATGTGGTTCAACTGCTTAATAATAACTTGGATAGAAATCAAGTTATGTTTAAACTGCGTGATTTAGGTGTGTCTTCCAAGGAGTATTTACCATCAATTCATTTGTTTAAGGTTTATAAAGAAAGGTTTGGATATATTGGTGGTGAGTTTCCAATCTCTGAAATGGTTAGTAATCGTTCGTTGGCCTTACCTTTTTATATTGGTTTAACAAAAGATGATGTTAAATATATTGTTGAAAGCTTAATAAAAATATTAAGATAAAAAGCTTGTAATTTAAGTTAATTTGTGTTAGCTTAATAAGTATTAATTTGTGTAATTGAGTAGTATGGATCTTAATTTTTTAAAAGGAAAATCAGTATTAGTCACCGGTGGTACTGGGACGGTCGGCAGGTTTTGTGTTAAACAACTTTTAGAAAAAAGCGAAGCCAGAAGAGTAATTGTTTTTAGTAGGGATGAATTTAAGCAACTAAACATGTCGGTTGAGCTAAAAGAGTATGAAAATAGGTTGCGTTTTTTTCTTGGTGATATTAGGGATATAGATAGGCTCAATAGAGCTTTTCATGGTGTAGAATATATCATTCATGCAGCTGCTTTGAAACATGTCGATATTTTAGAATACAATCCTTTTGAAGCTGTACAAACTAATATTATCGGTACGCAAAATGTAGTTAATGCGGCAATAGATCAAAAAGTTGAAAAACTTTTACTTATTTCAACAGATAAATCTGCCAACCCGACGAGTTTGTATGGTGCAACTAAGCTTTGCGCTGAAAAGCTGACAATTGGGGGAAATTTTTATGGAAGTCCTGGAACAAAATTTAGCGCTGTTAGATTTGGTAATATTTTTGGCAGTCGTGGTAGTTTTGTAGACTTGATTAAGGAACAGCAAAAAAATGGAGTTGTTAGCCTTACGCATGAAGAAATGACTAGATTTTGGATTTCGGTTCCACAATGTATTGATTTTATTTTAGAATCCTTGAGAGATATGAAGCGTGGAGAAATTTTTGTACCAAAAATCCCAAGCATGAAAGTAAAAGATTTTATATTGGCATGTGCTCCAGATTGTAAAATTAAAGTGGTAGGTATAAGACCGGGAGAAAAAATACACGAAATATTACTTACCCCGGAAGAAGCGAGGCATTCTTTAGAATTTAAAGACAAGTATATAATTTTTCCGGAATACAAAGATATTTTAGAAATAGATAAATATTCTGATGGGATAAAATTAGATGATAATTTTATTTATATTAGTAATGAAAATGATAACTGGATAGATAAAGATAAAGTTCGTCAAATGGTCGGTTTGTCTTAGTCGTGTTAGGTAGTTTATATGAAAATATCTGAAAATTTTGTTGGTGAAAGGTTGTATTTAAGACATATGGAAAAGGGTGATGCTACTGAAAAATATTGTAGCTGGTTAAACGATCCTCAAGTAAACAAATATCTTGCCACCAAAGGAGCTACTATTTCAGAACTTGAATCATACATTTTACAAAAAAATACTCAGAACGATGCATTGTTGTTTGGAATTTTTATAAATAATAATGGTAGTCATATAGGTACGGTCAAATTAGAGCCAGTAAATTTTGATAAAAAAGAAGCTACAATTGGAATTATGGTGGGTGATAAAGATTATTGGGGAAAAGGGTTGGCGGGGGAAGCGATGAAATTACTTATTGATTATTGTTTTAATAATTTGGGATGTAAGAGTGTTAATCTTGGGGTTATCAAGCAAAATGAATCAGCAATCAGAACATATCAAAAACTTGGATTTTCTATTATAAAAATTGTAGATGGTGCAGTGAAATATCCTAATGGTATTTTTGATCAAGTATTAATGGAAATAAAAAAATAAATAATAATTTTAATATGAAAAGATGTTCAAAATGTGTGATGCTGGAAACACATGACATGTTAATGTTTGATGAACATGGTGTTTGTTCAGTTTGTCGTAATATTGAATATAAAAAAAAGATAGATTGGGAACAAAAGGAAAATGAATTGAACCTGTTTTTGAATGATTTTCGCGGAAAAGCTGATTATGATTGTATTATTCCTTTTAGTGGGGGCAAAGATAGTGTTTTTCAGGCTTATGTTTTAGTAAAAAAATTTAATTTAAAACCACTTATAGTAAGTTTTGATCATGGTTTTTATCGTCCTAATCATTTAAAAAATGTTGAACGCACAGTAAAAAAATTAGGTGTTGATTTTTTGAAGTTTAAATCTGATTGGCAAGTAGTAAAAAAATTAATGAGAGAATCTTTAATACGTAAAGGGGATGTGATGTGGCACTCCCACTGTGGAATTTATGCTTATCCAATGCAAATAGCGGCTAAGTTTAAAATTCCTCTTATTATTTGGGGGGAATCAACAGCGGAATATACCAGTTATTCTTCATTTGAAGAAAATGAAGAAGTGGATGAAAAGAGATTTAATGTGTGTGGAAATTTAGGAATCAATGCTGAAGATATGGTTGGATTTTTAAATGGTGAGGTGACAGAGCGTGATTTAAAACCATATCGTTATCCGGATAGTAAAGATTTAAGATTAATAAATTTTAGATCTATTTGTTTGGGTAATTATATTCCTTGGGATACGACAAAACAATCAGAAATTATTAATAAAGAACTAGGGTGGGAAGGTGATTGTGTTGAGGGTATACCATATGAACGTTATTGGTATGAAAAAATTGAGGACGCTTTTCAAGGTGTTCAAGATTATCTTAAATGGATTAAGCGCGGCATGTCACGCATGACACATCTTGCTTCTATAGATATACGCAATGGACGCATGACAAGAGAAGAAGGTTTAAAAATGATAGAAATGTATGAAGGATATCGTCCGGCTAGTCTTGATGTTTTTTTGAAAGCTATAAATATGACTGAAGATGAGTTTAATAAAATTGCTTTGTCTCATGTTGTGGCTCCGCACACTCCACCAGATTTGAGCAAAGTACCTCGTGGCCCTGAGCTTCCGGATCAAAAATATTGGACTATTAATAATGATATAGAAAAAGGTGTAAATGAGTTGGGTGATTACGAAAAACAAAAGAAAACTTTTAGTAATTACTATACTGATAACTTTGCTAAAAAAATAAAATAAACTAGAAGTATGATTGTTATTGTAGATTATGGATTAGGTAATTTGTTTTCAGTTCAGAAAGCTTTTGAAATGGTAAGTGCAGATGTAAAAGTTTCTGGGGATCCAAATGATTTAAAAATAGCAGATCACATTATTCTTCCTGGTGTTGGCGCTTTTCCTGATGGTATTAAAAATTTAAAAGAGAGAGGTCTTTTTGAGAGCTTACAAGAGGAGGTTATCAAAAATAAGAAGCCGTTTTTTGGAATTTGCCTTGGCTTACAGCTTATTGCTGATAGCGGTTTGGAAAACGGAGAATTTGATGGGTTGAAGTGGATAAGAGGTGTGGTTAGAAAAAATGAAGTAGAAAATTTTGGTTTAAAAAAATTACATGTTGGTTGGAATAATATTAATAAGGTAAGAGAAAGTATTTTGCTTAAAGATGTAAAAGAGAATGCAGATTTTTATTTTGTTCATAATTATTTTTTAGATTGTCAAGATAAAAATGATATTGTCGCTACTTCTGAATATGGAAATATTTTTCCTTCCATTATAGAACATGAAAATATCTTTGCCACTCAGTTTCATCCTGAAAAAAGCCAAAAAGAAGGGTTAAAAATTTTAAAAAACTTTGTGAATTGGCAACCGTAATAAATATTATGCTTAAAGTCCGTTTAATACCAACTTTACTTTTGAAAGATGGACGTCTAATTAAAACGAAACAATTTGATACTTTTCGTGATGTTGGAAATCCTAAAACAGTAGCAAGAGTTTATGAAGCGCAGAATGCTGATGAACTAATTTTTTTGGATATAACCGCTACAAATGAAAAGCGTAATTTTTTGTTGGATATTATAACCTCTGTGGCGGAAGAATGTTTTATTCCGATAACTGTTGGTGGTGGAATTAGAACAATAGATCAGGTAACAGATATTTTGAAACATGGTGCTGATAAGGTTGCAATTAATACGATGGCTGTGGAACAACCGGATTTTATTAAGGAATTGGTAAATAAATTTGGATCATCTACAATTGTAGTTTCGATAGATTATAAAAAAAATAAATTTGGTGAAGATGAAGTTTTTATTATGCGTGGTCAAAAAGCGACAGGTATTCATCCTTTGGAATTGGCAAAAAAAGTAGAAGGATATGGAGTAGGAGAAATTTTGTTAACTTCGATAGACAAAGAAGGTACTATGTCGGGTTTTGATATAGATATGATTAGAAATATATCAGATAGTATTTCAATTCCCTTGGTTGCCTCTGGAGGTGTTGGAACAGTGCAAGACTTAGTAGATGGTATTAAAAAAGGACATGCATCGGCCGTTTCAGTTGCCAGTATGTTAAATTTTACTGATCAGACTATTTTTAAATGCCATACATTTATGAAACATTCTGGTTTATCGGTGCGTATTTAATTAAGCAGATCGGTACAACTTCCTTAAGAATCTAGCGTAGGTCTTAGTCTGTAATAGACGAAGTAACTTTAGCACAAAGCTATTACTCTTGCTCAGCGCGGTCGAATGCCCAAGAAAAATACCTCCTCCGTACATGCTGGTTTGTTTGAAATATTCAAACGGTATGCCACGGCGGGCTTCCCAGTATCCGTATTTGAGCGACTCTTCCCTCGGTTTTGGCTTCAAATCGGATTTAATCATCGCAACAAGCTCTTCATGATTGTTTGGTTTATAACAACAATCAAGAAATTGGTACAGTGCGCGTCCTGCCAAAATTGACGGTTTTCCCCAATAACATGCCTCAACCCCAATAGTTGATCCAAACGTCAGCGCCACATCACAAGCGGCCAACAAACCATACGAATCAACAGTATCCTCGGCGGAGATAACTAAAACATTAGGATACAGCGCTGCCAATTGCTTAATCTCTCTTGTTTGGGAATTATCAAAACCTTTCAGATTCGGATGGGTCCGGAGACAGAATTGTATGGTGGGGTCGTCTTTAAAAGTTTCAAAAATACGGCGCAAGCCTTCATTTTCATCTTTATACAGATGGTTTTTCCACCACGGCACAGTAACGTATTCTTCGATTGTGCAATTATAGATAGCTACTTTTTTTTTGTTGGGATCAAGACCAGCGGGCATTCTGCCAACCATTTGTTCTCCCGTATACGAAAAAAATCCCTGATCTACTCTATATCGCCGGTTCTCAAACCATTTTTTGCTGATTTCGTCTTTGTCAGATGGCCCTTCCTCCCACAGCCGCTGAATCATTTCAGCGTTATGGTATAAGTTATGCGGAATAGTATTCTTGTACAAAGCGTATCGTGAATTAATAGTTGTAGCGTCGTGCGTGTAGAAGGTTATATTATTTTTCTCGCAGTAATCAACGATCGGCCGAGTGGTTGAAAAACGTCCGTTATAGATATAGACCGCATCGGGTTTCAATTGGTCCGCAAGTTTCTGAAATGATAGTACTACATAGTAAGCATTACGCAGTTCGTTTATTACTTGTGATTTATAGCGTATGGTATCTAGCTTCGGATCCTTGTTGTGTCGGTTGATCAATTGGGCGGCTACGGCGCGACCGAGTCCGATACCGTTGACTTCAAAATCCATGAGGTCATCGATTGTTGCGAACGAGTCGGGAATTTTTGGTAATGATGCAATTTTCGGCATCACAATTTCCCTAACAGCTCCTTTGCCAAAAAATGACAAGCCCATCTTCAATCTGGCTTTTTGTGAGATACAGGAGACCCAATCGTAATCAGTATTGAGTAAACAGCGATGCTGGAACCGGCGGCAAAGAGCGACATATATCTCATCGCCCGCCAAGATATGCTTATATATCAGTTCGAGCTGTGTTTCAAAGTGCTGAGTGGTAATACAAGTAGGATAAAAAAGAATTTTCATAATGACACATCCTCATTTAAAGATTTAGCATAACCCTCGTTCCGCTTATAGCGACTATTAATACCTGTCCATTGGGGATTGTCTTTTACTATTTTTAAAATTTCTTCCATACTGCCCTTCATCCCTTGCTTATCAAGTTATTCTGCAATTAATTTGATGAGTTCTAGATCTTCCTTAGTATCAAGTGTCCATCGCTCCTTAGAAAAATCAATATTATTGATTACAGAACCAAGCCTAAAGATACCGGGATGCTTCCATATATATGGAGTAACATGCTCTCGTTCAGAGGGCAAGTTAGCTTGGTGATGAGCCTTATTAAGGGCTTTCATTGAAAACACCTCAGTATCGTATGTCTGCTTCGGAAAAATTATCTTTTGGAAAGTCAATCATATTATTTTACTAGCTGCCAATCAAGCAGGGTGCTGAAGTGTCCTTCACGGGCATTGCCCGTAAGTGTTCGCGGATCAGTGAGGGTGAAGCCGCACACATCATGAGCGGCATCCACCACTTCCATGAAACTTTCAAAGGTTAAGTTGATAGAGTATCCGCCATGTCCTAGCGTTCGCGAAGGGATGGTAATGATGATGGTATGTTCATCGCTTTGTTCCAGGACTTCAAAGCCGTTAGCCCCATCTGAAGAACTGGAATCTAATATTACATTCCCGTATTTATCAACTATGCGCACAGTACCTTTAAGCTGAGCTTTTTGACGTACTGCCACCTTAACTTCAACATTAATTGGATCATCGCAGGTAAAATTTTTGCTGGCTTGGTTATCCTTGTTAAGCAACTTGACTGATAATATCTGGAATCGTTTGCGTGGATTTACTTCAAAAATATGCTCGGCAGGACTCTCCGTAATCATCTTTTTGGAATACATATCCAGGATTTTTCGAGTTTCACCAACCGCCACGATTTGGCCAGCATCCAAGAAGGCACAGCGATTGCAGAGCGACTCAATGGCGGCTGTGTTGTGGCTTACAAACAGTACCGTACGGCCCTGCTTTTTGGTAACCTCTTCCATTTTCCCAAGACATTTTTTCTGAAAGGCTATATCACCAACGGCCAAGACTTCGTCAATAATCAGAATGTCTGGCTCTAGCTGGGCAGCAATAGCGAAAGCCAGACGCACCTGCATGCCGGATGAATAGCGTTTTACCGGGGTGTCCAAAAATTTGCCAATGTCAGCAAAATCAACTATTTCGTCAAATAGACGGTCTACTTGTTTGCGGCGCATACCTAAAATGGCACTGTTCAAATAAATATTTTCGCGACCAGTTAACTCCTGATGGAAGCCGGTGCCGACTTCCAAGAGACTATTGATTGAACCGCGCAGGGTAATCTTGCCGGTTGTTGGCGGAGTGATGCGGGACAAAATTTTCAATAAAGTGCTTTTACCAGCACCGTTGCGGCCAACAATACCTAACACTTCGCCTTTTTCCACGGTGAGGTTAATATCCTTTAAAGCCCAGAATTCATTTTGAGAAGCTTCGGTTTGTTCTTTTCTATCCGCACGTAAAGACCGGAACTTCCGTTTTGGCATCTTAGCCAGATTTACCAAAACATCGCGAAACGTAAGGTAATTCTGATGTTCACCGATATAGAACTTTTTGCCTAAATTTTCTATTTCAATAATTGGAGCCATAGATTATATATAATCAGCAAAGTGTCGTTCCATCTTTTTGAAGTACACGAATCCGAGCGCGCAGTAGACCAATGAGCTGGCGACAGATACACCTAGTAGAGCCCAATCAATTGATCCAGTCCCAAGCAAGGTAGCCCGAGCCGTATCAATAATGCCAGACATTGGATTTAACCCAAGGAGCAAATGGTACTTGTCTGGAAAAATACTGACTGGATAAATAACTGGCGTGACAAACATGAGTATCTGGATAAAGAACGGAAGTGCGTAACGGATATCACGGAATATCACATTAAATGAAGCAATTAACAGCCCCATGCCAAACGCGGAAAATACAGTCAATAAAACCAACAACGGAGCCAGCAGTAATCCAATTAAGCCTGGCGTATGGTGGTAAAATACGAGTATACCGGCAAAAATTATGGCGGAAAAAAAGAAATCAATAATATTCGTTAGAATAGCTGAAGCCGGAAGAATAATTCTTGGGAAATACACCTTGGAGATAATTCGCTCGTTATTAACGAATGAGTTACTAGCGCTGGTCAGGCCTCCATTAAATAGCACCCAGAATAATAAGCCTCCGTACACAAAAATCGGATAAGGAATACCGTCAGAAGGAACTTTGCCAAACTTACCAAAGATGACAGAAAAAATTACCATGGTAATGAACGGCTGAAAAATCGCCCAGGCCACACCAATATACGTTTGTTTATATTTTACCTTGGTATCACGCCAGGTCAGAAAATAAAACAATTCTCTGTAGAACCAGAGCTCTTTGAGATCTATGTGCCACCATTTACTTTCTGGTTTAATAACCAATTCCATAGGATATGGTGATAAATTAGGTTTATTTGGGCTAATCTTTTTATTTTCAGCAAGGTAGTATATTTTTTATCATAAATTAGCCAAATTGTCAAAAACTGTGATTAGTAAACAAAAAACAACCCACAGAATGAGTTGTTTTAAAGAGTACTGCAGGTATGTATTGCCTCTCCCCCTCGGCCCCCTGCAGTAGCAGGTCGAGGGATTGCTGTTGGGCCCCAGTTAGTTGTAGAAGGAGTAGCTGAAGGCGATGATGGTGCCTCCGACCAGTCCCAGGGCCATTGCCCACTTACTTCCAGCAGTCAGTTTTCTGCCCTCCTTGAAGACGAAAATCCCGATGAGGAACGGGAAGACCATCTCCGTCACTTGATCGATGGGTTGGAACACCGTGATGGGCAAGAGCTCGAGCGTCCAGTAGGCCAGCATGTTGCTCACCACGATCGTGGCTGCGGCTGGGAGCACTAGCGAGACCACCTGCCTCTTCGGCAGAGGGTCGCCTCGTTCCTCGGCACTTCCGAGCTTGTAGATGAAGAGCGTGCCGAGCGCGGAGCTCACATACCAGATGGCCATGTAGTTGAAGACCGACAGGCCGTCCAGCGCGAAGTAGCGCTTGGAGAAGCCCGCCACTCCCCAGATCACGCTGTATAGAGCGATCCAGTGTGCGATGGGCTTGTCGACGGGCTCCCCGGGCACTTGTGCGGCGCGGGCTCGTAGCAGGCTGTAGGCGACAGCAGATCCCACCGCGAGCACGATACCGAACCCGAGCGGCAGGCTTAGGAAGTGCCCCTCACCCAAGACCAGGTAGCCGAGTAGCATACAGAGCAGATCGTCGCCCTGCGTGTACAGTGCCGTCCGGCTTTGGCTCACTGCGACCGCCCGCCACTGGCAGTAGCAGGCGAACGAGTTGGCAAGGCCGATCAGACTCACGACTGCCACTTGTATCAGGCTGGCCTCAGGGAGCTTCCCCGAGATAAGCGCTACGGTGAGCGCGAGCACTCCGGCCAGGCTGAACTGCCAGACGAGTCGGCGGGTGCGACCTCGCTTGGCGTTCGCAATGCGTTTCAGCACGATCGGGCCCATCAGACGCCCGACGAGGATGAAGAGGATGACGGGGAGATACCATGAGGGCATGGGTCACCTTGTGAAAGAGTGGGTTTTCATGAATTCCTCATGAGGGGGTTACGCAAATTTAGGTAACGAAGTACCCTAACAGAGAAAGTTGTTTTTGTCAACTTTCTCTGTTGTATTCTCTTCAAAAACAACCAACTTATTTGTGGAGAGCTAATTTGAAGAAATTCACCACCGAAGTAATAAATCCGAGCCGAGGATATGGTTTGTCAAAAAATACCTCTGGCACAGGTTCCTTAATTTTTCGGCCGATAATAAAGTAAGTCAGGCGTCGCTTGGAAAGCCTGTTGCCACCGGAACTGTAATCACGATCATCGCTGGAGGAACGTTTCAGATGGGTCATATGCCAGTATCGGGCAGATGTGATGACGGTATTTGATGTATTCTCAAACCCTTTTTTCTGATCGTTATAAAGAGTATCCTGAATAAAATCACCGACCCAATGAACCCCATCAGTTTTTTTAATAAATCTGGTTGCCAAAAAGTCTTTTTGTCCTAAAACTTTCATCTCACCGCGTTTGTGATAGTGATGATAAATGTCGCCAACACAGAGATAGAAGGGAGCAACAACACACTTTATTTCAGGTCGCTTCATTATTTCTAGGGCTTCCTGCATAGCCCGTTTTGTCCAGACCTCATCTCCATCTAGAATCATAAACCAGTCGGTTGTGGTTCTACTTAACATTTCCTGGCGCAGTTCGGTATGGCGCTTCTTATCGCTTAGACCTTTTTGTTCAAAAATAATTTTATTCGGGTACTCTTTGACCAGCTGTTCGATTTTTTTCACTGTTTGGTCTGTTGAGCCTGTATCATATACAATCATAAAATCCACAAAATCAATGACCGATTTTATGGCCTGAGCTACAAAAACTTCTTCATTTTTTACCAGACAGTGAGCAGTGATAGACATATCGTGCGACTATGATAATAACTCAATTAAATATAGCCGACTATGGGGGTAAAGTCAACGCATAGCATGGATTAAGGTAGGATCGCTACCTGTCTCGATTAATTCTATAAATCAAAATAGTAAACCCATCGTATTTTTGCTATACTGAAAGCTATGAAATACCTAATAATCATATTCACAGTCATAGCCATCAGCCTATATTCCCATTGGGCGTATAGTCGTATCTATGCCAATATCGCTGAAAAAGATTTGCCCAATCCCACTATGCATCAAAGTATAATTTTGCCATCATCCAAAACTCATGTCAAAAAAATAGTTTATGTGGCGTTGGGAGATAGTTTGACTGCGGGAGTTGGGGCAAGCGGAGAAGATAAAACTTATCCGTATCTGTTGGCCAAAATGTTAGCTGAAAAACAAAATGCGCAAGTGATTTTGATTAATCTGGCTGTGCCGGGAGCAGTAGCCGAAGATGTATTACAATACCAAGTGCCACAGGTAGCACAATTTCATCCAGATATTATTTCAGTGGCAGTGGGTATAAATGATATGCATAATCAGGTGCCAGGTAAATTGTTTGCGCAAACAATATCTGAGATTGTTGATACGCTGTCGAGTACCACCAAGCATCTCAATATTATCAATGTTCCTTTTACCGGAGACAGGTCTGTGTTTTTACCGCCCTATAGATTGTATTTTGACTGGCAAACCAAACGCTATAATTCTTTCTTAAGTAATGTCTTGGTTGGTCGACAGGTTAATATGATTGATTTGTATACTTTGACGCATGGCAAAGCCTTTGCTGATCAGCCGTATTATTCTGCCGACGGTTTCCATCCTTCCGATGAGGGCTACGATTTTTGGATTAATGTTTCATATGATCATTTCGATTATTAACGCTATTAGCGAAACTCATATTGTGGAGGTGGTGCTTTTGGTTGCGTTGATAGTATCTATCCGTCGCAGCAAAGAGCCTTCCCCAGTACCAGAGCCGCCTAGCGACTCGGTACGGGGCGTTGCTTTTTTTTCAATAGAAACCACGACCGAACTGAAAGGCCTGGCAATACTAATGATTGTATTGTCACACATTGGCTATTTTTTGGTGAGTGACCGCCAGTTTTTGGTGCCGTTATCAAATTACGCGGGTGTAGGCGTGGATTTGTTTTTGATTTTATCTGGGTATGGACTGGTGGCGACGGCTTTGCGTCGGCCATTATCAATTGGCAAGTTTTATCTCAAACGCTTGGCGCGCGTGTATGTGCCAGTGCTTATTACTGTGGTATTTTTCTTGGTCCTTGATTTTTTTGTATTACACAAAACTTATCCGTTCAAAACCATGATAGAAAATATACTGGGATTTTTTCCAAACGCGGATCTATATGGCGATCTCAATTCTCCACTCTGGTATATTACACCCATGCTTGCGTATTATCTCTTGTTTCCGCTTATCTTTTGGCGCCGGTTTCCGTTGTTGTCGGCTCTGGCCATGGCGATGATAAGCTGGTGGGGCGTGAAGTATGTTGGCGGATCAAGCACTTTTTTTGAAGTGATATTCAAGTTGTATCGGTTTCATTTTGTGGCGTTTCCGGTGGGTATGGCTATTGGCGCTTTGGTTAATCAACCGCCGGTATTCATTACTAAATTGATTCAACGATTAACGCCTTATTTTCAAAAACAATATTTGGCCACTATTTGTCGTTGGGCTTTGATTGCCACGGCTAGTTATGTTTTTATCTATATGTATTATCATCCTACTTATGGTCAGAGTTGGAAGAGGGAAGTGGTGGCAAGTCTGATTACCGCCGGAGCAATCATGGCGATATTTTTGTTCAAAAAAATTAATTTTAAAATTTTGTACTGGTTTGGATTATTTTCTTTTGAAATATATCTGTTGCATTGGCCATTATTGTATCGCTATAATTTTTTGTATGGCAAAATTCCGGCGGGCATGGCCACGATTATTTATTTAGGATTATTTTTGGGAGTGGGGTATTTGTATAATAGGGGAGTTGGGAGAATTTTCGGCAAGAAGAAGCAGAAAGGATAAATAAAACCCTGTACCGTTCTGGTACAGGGTTTTATTTATCCAATTTTATTTTCTCATCATCCGTCCCATGCGGTTAAAAAGTCCGGCTGGTTTTGCTTTTAAAGTCATGATATTCATTTTTGTCGCGCCCACGGTTTTGGCAGTGCTATCTACCTTGCCGGTGGCAATTACCATTTGACCGACCGCTAGATCTCCCAGTGAGGCAGTAACGCCATCCTTGGTGACGGTAGTATTACTAGTACTATCTACAGTATAAGTTAAGGTTTCAGTGGAGGCGCCCATCATATGATCACGAAACGGTTTTACCTCTATAGTGAGAGAGAAAGGGCTCACGGTAAGGATCTTGCCGACAATGTGTGTCTTTTCTTGTCCAGTTGTCTTTTTATCACGCAACATACCGACGCCGTCAATGATAGTTTTAGCAGTAATGTTAGTGCCAGAGATTGTGCCCATAACGCCAATTTTATCGCCAACCTTGATGTCTGCTAGGGTTAGGGCTTCAGTATTAGGTCCAAAACCTCGGGTAATCTTGGCTTTGGAGGTATCTACCGTGTAGGTAGTGCCATCTTGGCCGGTAATGGTCAGAGAGGTGCCATTTAAGGCTATGGCCGCTACCGCCCCGCCCATTCCTGGCCCGCCTCCTCTATGGCCATTTTTTGAATTAAAAGAAAATTCGATGTGATTTTTGCCACCCATCGCATGGGCGATAGCGCTACCAGAGGTAGTGAGTAAGGTAATAACTACAACCGCGGTTAAAATGATGTATTTCTTCTTCTTTTGCATAAAATTGTGAAGTTAATTTCTAGGCTGGTGGCAGCCCATAAGTTAATACGTACAAAAAGTCGAGAAGGGTGCAAACGCAAATTTGCTAATGTTTTTGGTTAAGTTTATAATAAGCTAACTCTTTTAATTGAAAAATATGCAGATAGTTTCTTATCATAAACATCTAAAAAATCAAGTTATAGGCTTCATTCAAAAGATATGGTTTGAATTTAATAAAAGCTGGGAGCCAGAAGGCAGGGATAAGGATTTTTTTAATATTTCTAGTACATACCAGTTAAGTGGAGGTGAGTTTTGGGTTGTGTTAGATGAGAAGGGAGATGTGGTAGGAACTGTAGCTCTTAAACCACTGAGTCCCAACGAGGTTGAACTCAAGCGATTTTATTTGGATTCCATTTATCGTGGGCAAGGTATAGGAAAAAAATTAATAACCAAGTCTATAGAAAAAGCAAAAGAAAGAGGTTTCAAA
The DNA here is from genome assembly GCA_964363685.1 of uncultured Gammaproteobacteria bacterium. Classification (GTDB taxonomy): domain Bacteria; phylum Patescibacteriota; class Patescibacteriia; order Magasanikbacterales; family GWA2-37-8; genus XYD2-FULL-39-9. The sequence goes on along the minus strand of CAYIJG010000005.1, from coordinate 10,605 downwards.
AATATTAAATTAGATACAAGTAAAAAACTAACTCAAGCGTATAGTCTATTTCAAAAATTTGGTTTTAAAGAAGTTGAACCATATTTAGACAATGCTCGTTCCGATACATTTATGGAGTTGAGTTTGTAGGAGAAACAGTTTAGTATTTTCTTGACGTACTCTGATAAGAGGCTTATAGTAAAAAGAGAGAAGTTTTATTAAAAGTTGATGGTACATGTAAAAGTCGCCTTCTACTTTTATAAGATAAGTCAGTGCAGTTATTTATTTTTTAGATTTTACCTATATGTTGTGGACAATTGCCGTCATCTTAATCGTGTTATGGCTTTTAGGATTTATGGCCTTCCATGTATTAGGATCGTTTATTCATATTCTACTAGTGGTTGCCATTATTGTGGTTTTAATCAGATTAATTAAAGGTAAAAAAGTACTGTAAATTTGTTAGGCAGTAAATAGTATATTAAGACAAAAAATCCTTCAGGCATAACGCTTGAGGGATTTTTTAATATATAAATTTAAAAAAGAGGCGTTATGATTTCTCCGGATAGAAAAATAAGACCAAGCTGATAATAGCGGCGAAGAAGCACCAGACAGAAATAAAATTTACGGCGTAGAAATACCAGGTGATAAGAGAAAAGACTAATATAAGGAGAGAATATAGTTTTACCATTGGTTTGCTAGAAGCTGCTCCGGAGCCGATGGTGGTGAGAATATAGAGATACCCAAGCAGGTGGGGATATGGAGCTAGGTCGGGGTAGTATAGACAGCGATTGACAATCTCAGCGGTTTCGGGGTGAAGTAAGAAGCTGGCATAGAAAATAACTCCGACGATTGTTCCGCCAAGACAAAAAAAAGAAATAATGGTTCTTCTGACTTTGTTGGTTTCTAGCGACAGGAATGCTAGTGGTAAATAGGTGGGCCAAAAAAATAAAGCAAAAAAAAGAAATACATGAGTGAGTGGTAATGTGTATTGCGGATAGCTTTTGAGCGATACCCAGAGCAGACCCTCAACAAATTGCTGTAGGGCAAAAAATAAGGGCATGGCCATCAGAGGCCAAACTTTTTTGTTTTTAGTTTTTATTATTCCGGCAGTACCGACAAGAGTGAGGACAGCGCTAGCGGTAAAACTGGCAGTAGCAGAAAAACACATGAGATTCAGATTAGGTGGCTATATTGTAGCTTGTTTGGGCTTTGTTGTCTATGTAAAATTTTTGCAATTTTTTAAAATAAATCAACCGGAATAAAACTTTTATTCTTAATCTATTGACAAAGCTAAGTAATTTTGGTAGAACTTATCAGTTCTTGGCTAGCCAGCATCGTGGCTAGTTGTGACAAAAAAACGCAACGGAGGTTCGGTAATCATGGTAAAGGTGTTTTTTGCTGCTAACCCCAGTGGGGGAATGATCGTGTTCGGCAACTTCGACTTCGGCAAGCCTATCTTGCCGGGTATCAGCCCGATCCGTCATCTTCGTTTCGATGCAGATGACATCGAGATCTGCTACGTCTACTCGGTCGAGCAGGCACTTCGCTGTATCGAAGAGCGTAAGCACCAGATGGCCTGCGACCCGGCTGGACCAATCGGCCAGGTGAAGGGCTTCTCGTGGTCTACCTTCGAGCAGGTTCCTGAAGCGCGCACGATCACAGGGCAGGAAGCCAAGGTCGTCGCAACGTTCGCCTTCTATTCGCTGCAAGCTCTGATGTAGTCGCAACCTTGGTTCCCAAGTGCTCGGTGGCAGAGAGCCATAGCCTTACAGAACCAGACGTTTTCTGATTATATTCCCAAATTTTGGAAGTATAATCAGCGTCTGGTTTTTGTTTTAAGAAGTTTGCCAACCACTTCGATTAACTCTACAAAAAAATCCCCTGAGCCGAAACTCAAGGGATTTTTTTAATTTGTTTTAGATTAGACCACTGCTTCTTTGGCAGCTTTGGCTACGCGGAATTTAACAACAGTCTTAGCTGGGATCTGTATAGTCGCGCCGGTAGCTGGGTTGCGTCCCTGGCGAGCCTTGCGATTTACTTTAACTAATTTGCCGAGTCCTGGTAAGATGAACACGCCGTTCTTCTTAACTTCCTTGTACGCCATTTCTGTCATAGCGTCCAAGAATCCACCTACGTCTTTTTTGCTCATGCCCGTTTTTTCCGCCATAGCGGCGAGCAAGGCTGATTTTGTTAAACCTGCCATATGTTTATGGTTATGAATTAAAACTTAACTACCCTATATAATATACGATTTATCAAATAATGCAAGTCTTTTCAAAATATGGTGTGTATATCTCTTGTTCCGACCTTTCTTTTATCTGTAAAAAAGTATATACTATTTCCACCTTATATTCAAATAATTTTTATTTTATGATTGACATTCAAGAAATTTTCAACCGTATTCAAGAGACCAAGAAAAAACAGAAAGATATTCGTAGCGCCTACAAAGAAGCCCTGGCCTCATCTGAAGAGTATAAGGAAATTAAGGAAAAGATTGATACTTTGCGGGCGCGTAAGAAACAGATTGAGGCGTCTATTAAAGAAAATTTTGCTGGTGAACTTACCAAACTTGATGATCTCAAGATTGACCTAGAGTCTGATGCAGTAATGCTTAGTGATATGGCGCTTTCCAAGCTGATGAAGGGGGAGACAGTCCAGGTGACAGATCAGTATAACAATAACTACGAACCATTGTTTACCGTACGATTCAAGAAGGCCTAAATTTGTACAATAATCTTAATATTTAAAAACCCCACCCTTCACAAAGAGTGGGGTTTTTGTTTGGAATTATAGCCAATTTAGCATATATGAAAATCTATTTTTTTCTGTTATAATATATTTGGCTTATTGTGGCCACTTTGTTTTTATATTATGTCCGATCCGAACAAAGGTATTGCTCGTAAAGTCAGCCAAATTTTTGCTAGATTATTTTTTGTGTTGGGCGTTGGTATCGCTCAATTATTTTTTGCGAATATAGTATCTGCGGCCACTCTTTCTATCTTTCCCGCCACTGGAAATTTTGTCACTCCAAATACAATTACTGTCAGTATTGAAGTTAATACCAACCAGGCGATAAATGGCGTGGAAGGTGTCTTGGAATTTCCCACCAACAAATTAGAACTCGTTAGCTTTAGCAAGGGCCGATCAATTATGTCACTATGGGTGCAAGAACCATCTTTTTCCAACAGTGGCCAAACCGGAGTTTTGCAATTTTCAGCGATCAAGCTCAATCCTGGTTTTGTCGGCTCTAGAGGCAAGGTGCTTGATCTGGTTTTTCGAGTCAAAGATGCCGGTGTAGCCAACCTTACTTTTTCTTCTGGTTCGGTTTTGGCAAATGATGGCAAGGGGAGTAATTTGCTTAGTGCTTTTGGTTCGGCTGTTTATACTTTGACACGAGGCGTTACCCAAACAATTTTTCCAACCAGCCCATCTAATCCGGGCGGTTCAATAAGTATTCCAAGTTTGCCACGTAATCAGTTTTTACCAACCCCACAAATAAAGTACTGGGTGCAGGATATGGTAGGCAAGGATGTCTTGTTTAATACCAGTGACGCTGATCCAAAATGGAGTAACAGCCCCTATGCCAAAATGACTTGGAATCTTCCGGGCGAAGCGACAGGTGTAGCGAGCGTGCTTGATGATAAGCCTGATACTGAACCGCCAGCAAAAAATAATAATATCACAACCAATAATTCTCAAGTCCTGCCATTTTTGAACGAAGGCAAACATTATTTCCATATTCGTTTCTACAATTCAGTCGGTGCCGGACCGACTTTGCACTTTCCGCTTTTTATAGATCTCAACGAGCCAAAACATTTTACGATTGATTTTGCAGATGCTTAGACAAATAGTCGTGGTATTCATTCTACTTCTAACCCTCGACCGCGAGCGATATTTTTTACCGAAGATAGTATGTCCGGTGTCGACCGGTATGTATATAGCCTCAACGGTTCAGATTATTTGGATATTCCTTTGGAAAGAGATAACACTTTTATTTTACCCAAACTTTCGCCAGAAGTTAGGCAAGATTTGGTAATTCAGGCGTTCGATTTGGCAGGTAATTCTGTAGATGCCAGCGTATCTTTAGTGGTACAGCCGATTGTATCTCCAGTCATTACTTATTACCCTCATAATGCAGATACGCTTGGTACAGGACTTGTCATTGATGGTCGGGCTGCGCCAGGCTCTCAGGTGGAGGTTGTGCTTGAACGCAAAGAACCGATGGTTGTATCGGTAAAGACCGATGATAATGGAACTTGGCGCATGGTATATGCCAAAGAAATTGAGGCGGGTGTTTATTCGGTGCGGGCTCGTCAAATACTTGATAACGGCGCTGAAAGTTCGTTTACCGAACCAGTGACCATACGCATTAATATGTGGTCAGGTAAACTATTCTCATGGTTTTATCGTTTCTATATCTATATTACTTTGTTTGCTTTGTTTACTATTGCAGAACTTGTGACTTTGTATTATTATCGTCGGGCTGTGAAGCAGATGCGTGAGCAGATGGAAAGGAAATAAATTAAAGGACTATGGATCTCTTAAGAAGAATAGCTGAGCGCCTAGTGGTAGCTGTTTTCAGCTTAGGTTTATTATGGTTAGCGGTAATGCAGATTTTTGAACGGCTCGATAATCGAATGCCTGTTTTTTTGGCAGGGGTTATTACCTATATACTGGCTGCATATATTCTTTTCCCTCGCATCATTCAGTTTTTACTCATGGTTATTCGTCGTGGTCGGATTCCTCGATTTACTAGAACCGCTGATGGTCTGATGGCTGATCCGATTAACATTATTTTGGTTGGGTCAGAAGAGTCTTTGAAAAAAGCTTTTGTATCGACCGGCTGGTACGGAGCGGATGAACTTACTTGGAAAACGAGTTTCAAAATGAGCCTGGCTTTTATTCGGAATACAAATTATTTTACCGCTCCATTTAGTTATCAGTATCTTTTTGGTCGTAAGCAAGATTTTGGATTTCAACTGCCGATTGGCAAGGGTCCTCGTCATCGTCACCATATCCGATTATGGGCAGCCAATCTTGATCCGGAAGTAGATTTGACGAATTTGAAATACTGGTTGCATAAACACGATCTTGATCCTAATCAGGCGACGATGTGGGTAGGTAGTGGGAGTAAAGATATTGGTTTTGGGTTGACTAGAATGACTTACCAGCTTAGCCATAAGGTTGATAAGAATATTGATGAAGAACGAGATTATATTATCTCGTCACTTCGGAGCAGTGGGCAAATAATTAAAGACGAATATTTTGATTCTGGTAAATTTATTGTACGGAAATATAAATCAGATGGACGGATTTTGGTGGCTTATTTAAAATAAACTTTTTCAAACAAAAAATCCTTAGATCACTCCGAGGATTTTTTGTTTTGTTTAAGTTATTATTTGAGCGCATCTTTAAGTCCTTTTCCAGCTTTAAACTTCGGTACGGTGACAGCCGCGATTTGGATTTTCTGAGTAGGGTTCTGTGGGTTAACGCCCTGTCTAGCAGCGCGTTGCTTGGCTGAGAAAGCGCCAAAACCTGTCAAAACGACTTCTTCACCCTTTTTCAATTGGGCTACGATAGTGTCAAGGATACCGTTTAAAGTGTCTTCAACTTGGCGTTTTGGCAAATTTAAACTTTCAGCCACTGCTTGTGATAAATCTGCTTTATTCATAGTTTCACCCCCTTTCTAATTTGTGATATGTACATACGTTTGGTAGTTATTTTGAGTAATCTTAGCTAGAAGTAGCAACTCATTATATCACAACCAGTTTATTTCGCATATTCTACCACTCGTGTTTCACGGATGATAGTCACGCGGATTTCACCAGGGTATTGTAATTCTTGCTCAATCTTGCGGGAAATATCTTTGGCCAATTGGAAGGCAGAATAATCATCCACTTCATTTGGTTTGACAAAGACGCGGATTTCTCGGCCAGCTTGGATAGCGTAGACCTTATCAATGCCAGGGAAGCTTTTGGCAGTCTTTTCCAGTTCTTCCAAGCGCGCCACAAATTGTTCGTAACTGTCTTTGCGAGCGCCTACACGAGCGCCAGAGATAGCATCAGCGGCTTTGGCGATAGAAGAATAGATATTGTACGGTTTGTCTTGGTGGTGGGTGAGAGCGGCTTGGCAGATATCTTCATCCATGTTGAATTTCCTCAGGATAAGATTGCCAATTTCTGGATGAGAGCCTTGGGTTTCTTGATCCACGGCTTTACCAATATCATGGAAGAAGCCACACTTTTTGGCTTTGGCAGCATCCAGTCCCAGTTCGCTAGCGATCATTCCGGCCAAGTAACCGGTCTCCATAGAGTGGTTGATAATATTTTGGCCATAACTGGTGCGGTATTTGAGACGACCAACGATACTGACAAGTTTTGGATCAATGCCAGTAATACCCATTTTATAGAGCGCTTCTTCACCGGCTTTCTTGATATCAAGCGCTAGATCTTGTTTGGCTTTTTCGACAAACTCTTCAATGCGAGCTGGTTGGATACGCCCATCAGCCATAAGTTTTTCAAGAGCGAGTTTGGCAATTTGACGACGGATAGGGGAGAAGCCGGAAACTAAAATGGCATCTGGAGTGTCATCAATAATAAGTTCACAGCCAGTAAGTTTTTCGATGGTTTTGATATTGCGTCCTTCCTTGCCGATAATGCGTCCCTTCATATCTTCGCTGGTAAGTTGGACAGTGGTGGAAGTGATTTCCGCGGCATGCGAAGAAGCGCAACGTTGGACAGCGTCGGCGATAAGGTTGCGAGCTTTTTCTTCGTAGACTTCGTTTGATTCTTTGTCCAGTTTCAAAACTCGGGACATTAAATCAGTTTTACTATCTTCTTCGACACGTTTGAGTAATTCTTCCTTAGCCTCGTCTTTGGTGAGGTTAGAAATATTTTGTAATTTTACGACGCCTTGCTCATGCAGTTTTTCGATGTTTACTTTTATCTGTTGGATTTGGTCGGCTTTCTCTTGGAGTTTTTTCTTGTCGTTTTCTATCTCCAAGATTTTTTGATCAAATAGAGTTTCTCGTCTTTCTAGTCTTTCTTGAGCGCTGTGCATTTCTTGACGAACTTGTTTTTCTTCTTTTTTGGCTTCGTCTACTATTTGAGTAGCCTTTTCTTTTCCATGAAGGATTATTTCCTGCTGTTGGGTTTTGGCCTCCACTAGAATTTTTTCAGCCTTGGCTTCGACTGAGTTGGCTTGCGCTTGGGCTAGTTTTTTTCTTAAGACATATCCTATGCCAAACCCTGTGCCAGCGCCGACTATCACAACAATAGCCCACATTACATTATTCATATACAAAAATTTCCTCAAAATCTTGAGTTATTACTAGTGAAATCTGAAGAAGGGTTTGAAGAAGCCTTTACTTGCCTAGAAAACTTAAAACTTCAGACAAATCTGTCTGAATAAAGTGTTTTTGGAGGTTTTGGTGTAGTTTTGTTGGCATAATAGCTACTGTTGGTGCATTTATCTGTGATATTCCCCTGATTCTTCTTGCAAAGATATAGTAATGTCCCAAAGATCATTAATTAGACTAGGGTATTTTCTGGGCGCGTTCGGAAATGAAAAAAATTTTTCATTTCTCTCACTTTGCCCGAAAATTAAACCTGGGAATATAATACCATTGCCGGTCTGTTTTGTCAAACTGGCTATATACTATGTTAGTTAGAATTCCCAAGTGTTAGAATCACCAGGTGTTTTAGGGGGGTGTATGTCTATTATGGCAGGTTCTTGATCATCAGGGGAAGGTGCTCTTTTTTCAAGTGGCCACTGTGCGGGTTTTCTTTTTTTAGCCTCTTCATTTATTCTAGCCATTTCGCCAGGTGGTAATCCTATCCCTGGGGTGTTTGCTGTATGTATTTCTGGTCTAGGCATATATTTATTTTAATGTATCTAATTTAATAGCTTTTTTAAGTAAGAATTTGCCGATCTTCGTGCGGACTAGTTCTTGGCAATAGGCGCCGGTGCCAAGCTTTTGGCCAATGTCATGAGCCAAACTGCGAATATAGGTTCCTGCTGAACATTGTACTTCAATTTTTAAGATAGGCCAAGTGTATTTTATCAGTTTTATCTTATTGATATCAATCTCGCTTGGTTTACGTTCCACTTCTATGCCTTTCCTAGCCAGGTCATACAATCGCTGGCCGTTTATTTTTTTAGCGGAAAACATGGGTGGCGTTTGGTTTTGTTTGCCGATAAAAGTTTTTAGTATGCTCGGAATGTCTTTTCTTTTTGGCTTATTAGGATTTGCAGGTTTTTTATCAAAGTCCGATATTTTTCCAGTCTTGTCATAGGTATCACTTACTTGACCCAGTTTAATTTCGGCAACATACGTCTTTGGCATTTTTTTAAATTCATCTAGCCGTCTAGTTGATTCTCGTCCAACGCCAATAATTAAAAGTCCGGTAGCAAAAGGGTCAAGCGTGCCAGCGTGACCAACTCGGAGTTTTTGTGATTTGCTTTTTTGTTTGTCATTCTGAGGCTTTGCCGAAGAATCCCTTTTATTCGTTTGAGAGGGGTCCTTCATTTCGTTCAGGACGACACCGTTTTTGATTTTGTTGCGCACAAAAGCCACAGCATCAAAACTGGTCCAATTTTCCGGTTTGTTTATGAGGAGAAAGGACATATATATAGTATGGATGAATTTGGGAGAAAGGGCAATGGGGCTGTGAGTTATTGACAAGTGGCAAAGGTCTCTCTATAGTGCCTATATGGCTGGTGTGTAACACCAGCTAAACCAATTGGAGGGAAGCAGCTATGATGATCCGTGATGAAGACCTCATTCCGACGTCGGGCGAGGTCCCCGGACTGCACGCGGGTGACCGTGTGCGCTACAGCGACAAGTGCTACACCCATCTTCGTGGTCGACTCGCTAGGGTCAAGGGCTTCGACCAGCATGGTCAAGTCGTGACCCAGCCCGATGGCCAGGACGGCTACGCCACCACGCGCGCCGATCACGCCGTGCACCATCTGATCAAGGTGGGGTAGGCAGTGAGCCACGTCGTCGATGGAGCAGTACCCAGCTTCGACGTCCCAATTAGGATAAAATATTTGTCCTCATCGGGACGGGCTGGATACTCAAATTAACTACATAAAAAATCCTGATACACTATCGGGATTTTTTTGTTATTGTACATTGACTTTATAATCTTTCTTCTATATAATATGATTTATTCTAATTAAGTTAAAAACTTATATGGGCTAAAGCCCATATATACTCACTCGTTCGGAAGTAATTAAGCAAGCTTATTACTTCACTCACTCATTTCGCATATGAACGTCTCCGAACTAGCCAGACAACTTCGCATCCATCCCCAAAAGCTTTTGCAAATATTGCCTGAGTTTGGTTTTGATATTGGCGCGCGGGCGGTGAAAGTTGATGATCGTGTGGCTCAGCAAATCCAACGCCAGTGGAAACGCATTAAGTTTGTAATGGAAGAGAGAGAGCAAAAAGAAAAAGAAAAACAAAAAGAATTAGAAAAAGAAGCGCGCCAAAGCAGTGGGGTGACCGTGGCGATTGGCGATAAGATGACCGTGCGAGGTCTGGCTGATTTGTTGCAAGTGCCAGTGACCAAGCTGATTATGGAATTCATGAAGAATGGTATTTTGGCAACGCAAAATGAAAATGTAGATCATGATACGGCGGCATTGGTGGCTCAAGAAATGGGTTTTACTGTCGCGGAAGCGAGTGCTGAAACTAAAGTTGAAGAAGTTGATACCGCTCATGTAGAAAATTTAGAAAGTATTCTGACTAAAGATGCGACTACGGCTCGTCCGCCGGTGATTGTCGTGATGGGCCATGTTGATCATGGTAAAACAAAATTATTGGACTCTATTCGTAATGCCAATGTGATGGGCGGAGAAGCTGGTGGTATTACCCAGCACATCGGTGCTTATCAAGTAATTTGGACAAATCCAAAAACCAAAGAAAAATCTCCGCTTACTTTTATTGATACTCCTGGTCACGAAGCTTTTTCGGTGATGCGTGGTCGTGGCGCCAAGGTGGCTGATATTGCAGTATTGGTGGTGGCCGCCGATGATAGTGTGAAACCACAAACAATAGAAGCGATCAAAATTATTAAAGCCGTGAAGTTACCGATTGTGGTAGCGATAAATAAAATTGATAAAGAAGGCGCGGATCCAAAAAAAGTGCGCGCTGATTTGTCACAACATGATGTGCTCGTTGAAGAATGGGGTGGGGATACGCCAGTTGTTGAAATTTCTGCTAAACAAAATCTTAATATTGATAAATTGTTGGATGTGTTGTTGCTCGTAGCTGATGTGCATGCTGGTGAGATTATGGCCAATCCAGATAGAGCTGCCGCTGGCACTGTGATTGAGGCCCATGTTGACAAAGGCGAAGGACCGGTAGCAACGGTACTTGTCCAGACCGGTACGCTCAAACTCAATGATCCGCTGGTTGTCAATGGCGAAATCTACGGCAAAGTCCGCGCCATGAAAAATTATAAAGGAGAAAATTTGTTAGTTGCGCCTCCAAGTTGTCCGGTCAGAATTCTTGGTTTTAAAGTAGCTCCGCAAGTGGGAGATATTTTGGATGTCGGTAGCGCCGCGGGGGCCAGTCTTATTAGTATAAAAGAAAAGAAAAATATTCAATCCGGCGCGGAA
>CAYIJG010000004.1:0-31762 GCA_964363685.1 uncultured Gammaproteobacteria bacterium | reverse complement strand
ATTGCCTTCGTCTTCGATAATAATACTAGTCAGATTAAACCAAGGCAAAAATAAAGCGCGTCTGGTGCCGATAATAATATTTTTCTCGCCTGACCAAATTTCTATCCAGGTGGCAAAAATTTCTTTGGGGCTTAGGTCGCTGGTGATAAAAACAGTTTTATCTAAAATTTCTGCTGGTAAGATGGTTTTTATTTTTTCTAAGGAGGTAATTTCTGGAACTAACAACAAAGTTTGGCCGTTGGTATGGTCTAAGTTTTCAAGAATGATTTTATTTTTTTCTTCTTGGGTTTTATAGACAATTAACTCGGGCTTGTCTCGCCGAAGTTCCGATTTGTTCGGAACGAAGGCGGATTTCTCGTTGTCAGGTTCGTCGTCTTTGGTAATTAGTTTTTTTAGTTTTCTTTTTTGCAAAGGCGGAAGATTATTTTTTAATAAAAACCCGAGTGAAACATGATAAAAATCAGAGATGTCTTTTAGAAATTCAAGCTGAGCCTTGGCTAGGATTGGTTTGCTAAAAACTATTTCAGTAATTGGTTTTAATTTTAACGAGGTTTTGTCAGCTTGCCCCGCTATGGCGGAGGTATTATTTTTGATACCAAAAACTACCCCGAATTCTTCACGGCTACGGAAGGGGATTTTGACTAGTTGACCAATTTGAATTTTGGTTTCATCTTCAGTTGAAACCAAATAATCCAAAAAAGGCAAAGCTAGCGGCATTCTTTTAGCCGGGATGATTTCAGCTATCATAACTATTTACAAAACAAAGTTGGCGGTGAGGTAGCCGATACCAAAAGGCGCTTCGTAGGCGAATGATTTATAGGTAGTTTGCATACCTTGCAAGATACCCATAAGAATCAGAAATGACCTAAAACCGCATTCTGAGGCGCCAATAACCATCTCCTTATCCATTTGTAGCATACCAGCCAGATTATGGCTAGCGAGAAGTTCTTGGATTTTTTTATCAAACTCAGCTCCAGCTGGATTATATCCAGTGGGAGAGTCAGTCATGAGGGCGTGTGATAAGTCGCCGGAAGCAATGACCGCCACTCGTTTGTTGGTTTGGGCAATTTGTTCTTTAAGCAAAGTCCCAAAAGCCACATGAGTTTTCCAATCAAGATCACAAAAACCAATAGGAATAATTTTTATTTTTGACAGGTGTTGAGCCAGGTAAAAAAGAGGTACAGACGAACTATGATCTAGCTTGGGTTCACTAATCATAGTTAGAGGTAGATGTTCCTTGCTCGCGCTTTCACGAATGAGGTTTGAGAGTGAAGTCTCGCCTGAGAATTTTATCTTTGTGGCCAAATCCCCAAAAGATTTTAAGTCGGTTTGATAGTGGGGATTAGCATTGAGCGTGAAGGCATCTTTGAAATAACTGCCGTGCGGAGAAAGAATAATTAAAATATCAGGATGAGTGACGTATAATTTTTTTTCCAAGTGCTCTAAAGCTAGCTTGGTTTTTTCAAGTTTTTTGATAGCCTCTTGGCCAATGCTCGGGATAAGCATGGGAGGGTGAGGGGTGATGGCGGAGAAAACTAGGGACATAAATTAGGCTAAATTTGTCATGCTGAATTTATTTCAGCATCCCATTGTTAATGTGAGATCCTGAAACAAGTTCAGGATGACAGTTTATAAATTTATTTATTAGTTATTTTTACAGTGCCGCTTGCTATCCATTTGGCCATTTTGTTTGCTTCCTGATTTCTTAAGTCCTTGCCCCCCATCGTAATTAAAATATATTGTTTGGTTGGTTTGCTAGTGGTTTGTATTAGTTCCATAGTGACTACACCGGCCTCGTCAGTGGATCCCGTTTTACTGGCCAAAATTTTATACGTTTTACTCGCTACCAGAGATCCTGCACCGGGAGTAGTTAAAGTTTGATTTGCTGTACCAACTTTAAAGGTATATTTTTCTTTTGATAGAGTGGTTTTGATAGTTGAGTTTTCTAAAATCTTTGTGCTGATTTTTAGTAAGTTGCGAGGTGTGGATTTATTTTTTGCATCTAAGCCAGTCACATCAATAATACTAGTATCATCTGCTCCCCAATTTTCCAATCTGGTTTTGATGTTGTTAATAAAATCTGTTTCGTTTGTACCGCTGTTTTGGGCAATCATGCGCGCCGCGTTATTGGTAGAGCCGACAAGCATAGCACTGAGTAAGTCGGTATTTTTTATTTTAGCGCCATTTTTTAAATTTAAATTACGACCCGTAGCTTTGTGTTTGGTGGTGGAGTACGCAGAAGACTTTGTTAAATCAAAATCTTGATTGAGCGCTTCGTAGGCCACCAGTAGTTTGGCCATTGAGGCCATTGGTCTGGCTTTGTCTATATTTTTTCCGGAAATAATCCGACCGCTTGGATATTCGGCTATTAGGTATCCAGGTAAACTTGATTTAAATAAATCATCTACTTGTACTTCGCTATCTCCCAGATATTTATTGCGGGAAGAAATCAAACTACCGTTAATAAAGAGCGGTTCGCCATTTAAAATATTTAGAGCGGTCATGGGGTTAACAGAAATGACATTTTCTCGTTTATAACCCAAAGCAGCAAAAGTATCCACATCAGCAATCAGCCTTTTTTTATTATTCTCAATGACATAGATTTTATTACTACCGTCGGCGCGAAGCAAAGTGCCGTCTTTAAAATTTATTGGTAGATTTGCTACCTCAAAGTTTTTTATTTCACTAACTTTATGTTTTTCTATTTTTAAATCTTTATAATTGACGGCGATAATGCTTTTGTCGGTGATAGGGGAGAGGATATTGTCTTTGAAAAGATAGTAAGCGTTATTGAGATCGGTAATTTGATAAATCACACCGCGGGGAGCGGTAGTGGAAGCGGTGATTGGCGTTCCTATAGCATAGCCCGCAATATCACTCTCAGTTATATCTATATATTCTTCAGGATTATAGCCAAGTTTACTGACAACGTCAGCTGAAGCAAAGGGACGCAAGGTATCATAGTCTAGGAGATAAAAATTGGTCGGAGTTTTGAGGATAGAATAATTAGGGAAAGCAATATCAGCGCCTAGTTGGTAGTTGCTGAGTTCTGAATCTGGAACGCTCACAATCATCTTTGGGTCAGCGCGACTGAGTAATGTGGCTTGATTTTTGAATTTACGTTTGACATTATTTTGGATAAGCCAAACTTCGTCGCTAGTTTCAGAGCGAAGCAGACTGCCATTTGGATACATTTGGCTAAACCAAGTATTCCAAATGCGCCAGAAATTTTGATTTCCATGTAAGTGTGGCGTGTAAGTATATAAAAAAGCCGTGGCCCAGCTTTGGGGAACAATCGGCATATTATCAATCGTGATATTTTGATCTTTTTTCTTGACAACTGAGTGGCTGGTGTTGTTGTAATACCAGCGAATAATGCCAGCCGCATTGTCTACCTGTTTGCCAAAACCCTTAAACTTTATCACTTTTGGGTCATCCATACTACAACTATCACACACGCCATAACCGGCTGCCCAATCTAGCTGTTTTTGAGTAGGAGTATCATCGGTGACTAGACTTTGTTCTTTTTGCAACGTAACGAGAATATATTTTGGGTTGACTTGATATTGTTGGGAGGCTTCTTGGATAATCTGTGAAGCAGGCTTGATTTGGCCATTATAATCTGCGGTGGTCAGGGTAGCCAGGTAACTGCCTCGATCTTGGAGGAATTTTTGAATGTCAGCTGTTGTCCAGTTGGCCGTACTTTGCATTTCTTCATCGGAGATAATGTATTGAGGGTTAAAAGCTACTGTTGCGGCAGATGCAAAAATAGGGGACAACAAATATGTTCCCATGAGTAAAATGGCGATAAATTTAGCCCCGAGTGCTCGGGATTTATTTTCTATCATTGGGATATGATAGCACAGAAAGGGATGATTGACAAAAGGTTCTCTTTATGGTATTTTAATTTGTTCCCCGACAGTAAGTACATCATTGACGTTCCACTTGGCGTCACTTCAGGGGATGAGTGATAGCCGCACAAAAAGGAGCCGTATGGCCCGCACGATGTTTGAGGTTCACGACAACACTGGCACTATCATCCTGCGGGACGGTAGCAAGGTACCGTCAGAGTGCAAGTCCCAGGAGGTGGCCTTCCTCTTGCTGGACTATCTGATGGTGCAGGAGGTCGTCCTGTACGAGGATGAGCGAGATGTCCGTCAGGACATCAAGGAGAGTGCTCTGCCGTTCGACATGACCGAACGGGACCGCAGGAACGTGGAAGGCCCACTGCTGTCTCTCTTCATGGCAGGCGCCGCACCGGTGACCGAGCTCACGGCGGGCGAGTTCATGGGTACGGTCAACTTCATCCGTCGCAAGAAGGATGAGGAACGGTCCCGTGGCTCGTCGTCGGACTTCGACGATGTTCCCGCGGTCGGTGGTACCCAGCCCGGCATCAGACTCCACGCGCTCGCCACCAAGCGGACGGGGCAGTAGTAGCCGTACCGCGCTAGAAGCTTCAAGCTTCGGCGCAGGTCGGTCTCTCTCGCGAGGTCGTCTTACGCCAATGCTTATAAATTTCGTGAGTATTGGCATGGCGATCTCGTGAATAAATTCAAAATAAAACACCTCACAGAAATGTGAGGTGTTTTTTGATGGTGAAGAAACTGTCATTCCGACCGAGTCTCAAGACGAGTGGAGGAATCCCTTAAATATAGTTTTTGCTATTACCAAGCATAAGGGATCCCTCGACTACGCTCGGGATGACAGCCGTATTTACCCTTCCAATAAAATTTTATTCTTTCCAGTAGTCACTTTTATTTTATCTCCAGCTTTGAATTTCTTTTCAATCAAATCCATCGCCAAGAGATCCAGAAGTTCGCTTTGGATAACACGTTTGAGTGGGCGAGCGCCATAATTTTCATCAAATCCTTTTTTGGCCAAGTATTTTTCGACACTGGTATCAATTTCCAAGGTAATTTTTTGTTCCAAAACTCTGGCAATAACTTTTTCTAACTGTATTTTCACAATTTGGGAAATATCTTTTTCCGTCAGTGAATGGAATATGATCGTATCATCCACCCGGTTGAGAAATTCAGGTTTAAAATGTTCGCGCAAGCCTTCCATGATTTTATCTTTCATATTCTTTTCACTGTTTTTGCCTTCCGCGCCATTGAATCCAAATTCTCCTTTTTTATTCCAATCCAAAATCAAATTACTGCCAATGTTACTGGTCATAATCACGACGGTGTTTTTGAAGTTGACTTTCCGGCCTTTGGCATCGGTCACATGGCCATCATCCAAAATTTGCAGCAAAATATTAAAGACATCGGGATGCGCTTTTTCGATTTCATCAAAGAGAATTACCGAATATGGTTTGCGACGTACAATTTCGGTAATCTGTCCGCCTTCTTCATAGCCCACATAGCCAGGAGGGGAGCCAATGATTTTTGAGACCGCATGTTTCTCCATATACTCACTCATGTCCACGCGCACCATGGCATTTTCCGTATCAAACAAAAAATCAGCAAGCGCTTTGGCAAGTTCGGTTTTACCAACTCCGGTCGGACCAAGAAATATAAATGATCCAATAGGGCGATTTGGTTCGGCAATTCCTGCGCGAGAGCGGCGAATAGCATTAGACACAGCTTTAACCGCTTCTTCTTGACCGATCACGCGCTTGGCCAACTCATCTTCCATATGAGTGAGTTTATCCGCTTCGGTCATGAGCATTTTATAAACCGGAATGCCAGTCCAGCGGGCGACCACGCGGGCAATGTCTTGTTCAGTCACTTCTTCTTTGAGAATACCGTTGGTTTTTTGAATATTAGCCAGTCTTTGTTCTTCTTGGCGGATTTGAGCTTCCAGGCCTGGAATTTTTCCATAGCGAATCTCGGCCACTTTTTGTAAGTCTCCGCGGCGTTCTTCAATTTCCGCTTTTTGTCTGGTTTCTTCCACTTCTTTTTTTAGATTATGAATGCCAGTAATAATTTCTTTTTCATTTTTCCAGCGGGCTTCCAGTTCGTTGCTCTTATCTTTGAGGTTCGCTAATTCTTTTTCAATTTTTTCTAGCCGTTCCTGCGCTTCTTGCTCCTTCTCTTTCTTGAGTGCCCGTTTTTCAATTTCCATTTTCATCATCGCACGTTTCATTTTATCCAGTTCATCTGGCATGGAGTCTATTTGCATACGCAAAGCGGAAGTCGCTTCGTCAATCAGGTCGATGGCTTTGTCTGGCAAGAATCTATCCATAATATAGCGCTGAGACAAGTCAACGGCCGAGATAATAGCGGTGTCGGTAATCCGCACACCATGATGAACTTCGTATTTTTCTTTGATACCGCGTAGGATGGCGATAGCGTCTTCACGAGATGGCTCGCTGACCATCACCGGTTGGAAACGGCGTTCCAAGGCCGCGTCTTTTTCAATATATTTTTGATATTCTTTCAGGGTAGTAGCACCAATGGTATGAAGCGTGCCACGAGCGAGAGCGGGTTTGAGCATATTGGAGGCATCCATCGAGCCTTCGGATGAACCCGCGCCAACAATGGTATGGAGCTCATCAATAAACAAAATTATTTTTCCGGCTGATTGATCTATTTCTTTCAACACCGCTTTAAGACGATCCTCAAACTCACCACGGAATTTCGTGCCAGCCAGCAGTGATCCAATATCAAGGGCAATTACTTCTTTATTTTTCAATGACTCTGGCACATCGCCATTAACAATGCGTTGCGCCAACCCTTCGGCAATGGCAGTTTTACCAGTACCAGGTTCGCCGATAAGTACTGGATTATTTTTGGTGCGGCGACTAAGTATCTGCATCACTCGGCGGATTTCATCATCACGGCCAATGACTGGATCTAGTTTTTCTTTGAAAGCCAGATCAGTCAAATTTTTACCGTATTTTTCCAAAACATTATATTTACTTTCCGGTTCAGGGCTATCTACTTTCTGGTTGCCACGAATACCGGCTAAAATTTTGAGGGTTTCATCGTAACTGACGCCGTTGGTAATTAACAGGTCACTAACCGGATTGTGGCCCACGAGAAACGCCAAGAATAAATGTTCAACACTGATATATTCATCTCCCATTTTTTTAGCTTCTCCCACAGCAGTTTGGAAGATATAGAGCATTGCCTGGCTAAGTAATATTTGGCCAACGCCACCGCCCGGCATAGTGCCCGGTTGTTTTGGGAGTTTATCTATCAGTGATTGTGCGCCGGCTTTAAGGGCGATTATATTGGCGTTAAATTTATGTAAAACAGAAACAACAACGCCATCTGTGTCCTCAAGAAGCGCAAAAAACAGATGCGGCGGTTCTATTTGCGGTTGCCCATTTTCATAGGCGATCCTGGCCGCGTTTTGCATTATTTCTTGGGATTTGTTGGTAAAGTTTTGAGGGATCATAGATTAGCAATAAGCTTATAAGCTATAAGCAGATTAAGTTTAAAATAAATAAGTTGTAGAGTCGTTTATTCCCCGCTTGGGCGGGGTAGGGGTGGGTTCGATGTTAGCACTCATTGAGTGAGAGTGATAATAGTATAACATCTTGTTAAAAAGTGTCAAGTTTGATAAAATTAATACGATTAATTTATTATATCATAGTTAAAATATAGCTAAAATATGCTAAAAAAATTCCTTACTACCTTTGTTTTTAGCCTTTTAATTTTAAGCCCGCGATGGGTGAGTGCCCAAGAGGCTGATTTTGTGGATCCTGTTATCAACGAAGAAAAGATAATCTCTTTTGATGTGACTGCCAAAATTCAAGAGGACGCTACAGTGGATATATCAGAAAAAATTCAGTATGATTTTGGTTTAGCTGAAAAGCACGGAATTCTGCGCAATATTCCATATAAGTATAAATCTAGTATTGGAAATCATAATTTGCGTTTGAATAATTTTTCCGTGACCGATGAAAATGGTACAAAATTAAAATATTCAAAATCTACGGTAGGGGTGGATGTTGTTATAAAAATAGGGGATAAGGATAAGATCGTGACTGGTGTAAAGACCTATGTTATAAATTATAAAGTTAAAAACGCGATAAACTTTTTTGAAAATGATGACGAGTTTTATTGGAATGTGACTGGTAATGATTGGGAAGTAAACAGGGATATCGCTTCAGCTAATATTTTTTTGCCAGGTCAGATAGATTTAGAAAAAATTGAATTTTCTTGTTATGCTGGTCCGGCAGGGGATGATACTCCATGTGAGAATAAAAAGTCAGGCAATCCGGTTTATTTTAGTCAAAATGATTTAGCGCCTTGGAATGGGCTCACTATCGCTATTTCTTTCCCCAAAGGAATAGTGCATGAACCGACGTCTTGGGAGAAAAAATTAAGTTTTTTGTTAGGTAACATAGTAGTGATTTTACCATTCTTGGTATTGGCAATACTTTTATATCTATGGAATAAATATGGCAAGGATCCATCTGGACAGGGTACTATTATTACCCAATTTGAGGCGCCAGATAACCTAAGCCCTTTGGAAGTGGGGATGATAATAGACGAACGAGGCGATAATAAAGATATTTCTGCCGAGATTGTTAGTTTGGCAGTGAGGGGTTACCTCAAAATCGGCGCTGTAGAGGAAGAGGGTTTGATAAAAAGAAAGCCAAGTTTTGAATTTACCCAGCTCAAACCAAGTAAAGATCTCAAATCCGAGCACGAGAAAACGATTATGACAGCTTTGTTTGGGAAAGATCAGGAAAATGTTAAACCAGAAAAAGTGGCGCTTATTGGGATTCAGTACACTTCTAAGACGTTTGATGAGATTAGAGGAGTTGATGGATTAGTGATTGGAGAACTTATAAGAAAGGGATATTTTAGATCCAATCCTAGTTTTGTGCGCGGAATGTACATCTTGACTGGGGTGCTAATTATTTTCTTTGGATTTTTTTCGATAGGGCTATTTCTTACTCCAGCCTTGGCGGCAATGTCTTTTTTTATCTCCGGCTTGATTCCTATAATTTTTTCTAAATGGATGCCGGTGAGAACTAAAAAAGGAGTATTGGCTAGAGAACATATTTTGGGACTTGAAAATTATTTACAAGTTGCCGAAGCTGATAGAATCAGATTTCATAATGCGCCGGAAAAAAGTCCACAAATTTTTGAAAAACTTTTGCCATTTGCGATGGTGCTTGGTGTAGAAAAGGCATGGGCTAAACAGTTTGAAAATATTTACACCACATCTCCAGATTGGTACGAGGGATCGAAACTTAGCAATTTTTCTACCTTAGCACTCATTAATAATTTTGGAGATTTTCGTTCTAGTTTGAAATCGACAGTCAATGCAAACACCAGTAGCTCTTCTGGCTCTGCTAGTTATGGTGGTAGCGGTTCTAGTGGAGGAGGCTTTTCTGGTGGAGGTTTTGGTGGGGGTGGAGGAAAAAGTTGGTAGTGGCTGTCATTCCGAACCTTTTAATTTTTAATACAGAAGTTTATTATGACAAATGCTAATTCTGAAAACATTCCAAATCATGTCGCTATTATTCTGGACGGCAATCGTCGTTGGGCTAAGGAGCAAGGAAAACCTGCTTTTTTTGGTCACCGTCAGGGTATGGAAAATACTAAACGCATTGTTACATATGCCCAAAAATTAGGGGTAAAATTCATTACTTTGTGGGGGTTTTCAACTGAGAACTGGTCACGGCCAGAAAAAGAAGTAAATTTTTTGATGAAACTGTTTGAAAAAATGATTGATTCACATCTTGATTATTATCACAAACAAGGAGTTAAATTTAATCATATTGGTTCGCTAAAAGAATTACCATTATCTTTGCAGAATAAAATTAGAAAGGCAATTGAATTAACTAAAAATAATAAAGGATCTGTCGCAAATTTTGCTCTCAATTATGGTGGACGAGATGAACTGAAAAGAGCAATACAAAAAATTATTAAAAGTGGAGCAAATGCCGAAGAAGTGACGCTTGATCTGATAAAGGAGAATTTGGACACAGTTGGTTTACCAGAACCTGATTTTATAATTCGTACTTCCGGTGAGCAAAGAACTTCCGGTTTTTTGATTTGGCAAGGCGTGTATAGCGAATGGTATTTTCCCAAAACCCATTGGCCGGCATTTGATGAAAAAGAATTTGATAAAGCCATGGTGGAATATGGAAAACGACAGAGACGGTTTGGAAAATAACCTTTCAGGATATATTTGCAGTTCGCTCGGAAAAGTTCGCAAGCGACCTCTTCTCTCGCTTCACTACAATTATAAAATATGCATATATTGGATGTAAGAATTGATGACATGAATAAAAAACACGCCATACAAGAAGTGGCTCATTTTTTATCATTGCCAGGCCAGTATAAAATTTTTACGCCTAATCCGGAGATGATTGTCAAAGCGCAAAAAGATGAATATTTTAAACAAGTTTTAAATTCTAGTGATTTGAATTTATGTGATGGTATGGGTGTGCGGATTTTTACGGGGGTCAAAAGGGTTCCTGGTGTTGATTTTATGATTGAACTTTGTCAATTGGCGGTAGAGCAGGGTAAACGAATCTATCTGTTGGGTTCTGGAAATGATGAAGTAGTATATAAGGTATTCTTAAAATTATTGAAAAAATTTCCTTCATTAAAAATATCAGGATATGATAAAGGGCCAGAAATAAATGAATCCCTCTCGACCGGACAGAGATCCTTCACTCCGCCTGCCTGCGGTAGGCAGGTTCAGGATGACAGTATAGAAAAAATCAACAAAGCCCAACCCGATATTCTATTTGTCGCCTTTGGCATGGGCAAGCAAGAAAAATGGATCTATGAAAATTTGACAAGTATGCCAAGTGTAAAGATAGCTATGGGAGTAGGTGGGTCATTTGATTTTATCTCAGGCAAAGCCAAGCGCGCCCCTTTATTTTTACGCCAACTTGGATTAGAATGGTTGTATAGATTAGTTCAAGAACCTCGACGTTTCGGACGAATATTTAATGCGACGGTTAAGTTTTGTTATTTAGTTTTGAGATCAAAACTCTTATAAGGGCTAAAGCCCGTATAATCTCATTCGGTCAAAAATATTTCAGCAAGCTAAATATTTTATTCACTTATTTCGATTATGAAAATTATAACTGAAATTGAGATTCTTGGTTGGATAGGAGCAGTGATGATTCTGGTTGCCTATGCCTTATCAAATTTCGGCATATTAGGCCCCACTGATTTTGTTTATCAGATTTTAAATATTTTTGGAGCTTTAGCGATTGTTTATCATTCTTTGACTAAAAAAGATTACCAACCTGTGGTATTAAATATTATTTGGGCGATGGTGGCGGTGTTGGCAATTTTAAAGATTGTTATATGAAGTTAAAATATGTAAGTCTAGTTGTTTTAAGCATAATATACTTTATTTTTTCTTACCTTGTATATAGTTTTCTTATAGCAAGTTTGTCATTTTATTTATTTTATTTTAGTATTATTATTTTTATAATTACGATGTTTAAAAACAAGGAACTGCCTTTGTATAAAGTGCTTAGCTATATAGCAGTGTTCGATTGTTTATCTATAGCTGGAATATTATATATAAGCTTTATATTTCCAGATCTTTTTGATAATATGGTCGAAACAGCTATTAACATAGGTTCATTTATGACGGTTTTGATTGTTTGGTGTTTACAAATTTATTTTTTCTTTTTTAAAAAACCAAAATTAAATAATGTTGAAAATAAATCCATATGATCAAAACCCGTTTCGCCCCCAGCCCGACCGGATATTTACATATTGGCAATTTACGTACTGTCCTTTTTGAGTATCTATTTGCCAAACATAACAATGGTTTGTTCGTCATTCGCGTGGAAGACACTGACCAAGAGAGATTAGTCCCGGGAGCGATGGAAAGTATGCTCAAAACACTCGCTTGGGTCGGTATAGTGCCGGACGAAGGCCCAACGCTTAGCGCAGATGGTAGTATAATCGAAAAGGGGAGTCATGGCCCATATGTGCAATCCCAAAGGCTTGATATTTATAAAAAATACGTAGAACAGCTGATTGAGAGTGGTAATGCTTATTATGCTTTTGATACAGCAGAAGAACTCACGGTTATGCGCGAGAAACAGCAAGCGCAAAAACTGCCAACTAGGTATGATCGTGCGCAAATGCGAAATCAATATACGCTTGAACCAGATGAACTCAAAAAATTGCTTGCCAGCGACACACAGCGCGTGGTGCGTCTAAAAGTTCCTGATAGTGGCGAAGTTTCTTTTGATGATCTGGTCTATGGTAAAACTGTGTTTAATTGTAAAGAAGTAGACGATCAAGTATTGCTCAAATCAGATGGTTTTCCTACCTATCATTTGGCGGTGGTTGTAGATGATCATCTGATGGAAATTACTCATATCATTCGTGGCGATGATTGGATCTCTTCTACGCCGAAACATTTATTATTGTACAAAGCTTTTGGTTGGACTCCGCCGATTCACGCGCACGTTCCTAATGTAATTGGCAGTGACAAATTAAAATTAAGCAAGCGCAAAGGCGATGTTTCTACTGAAAGTTATCGTACTAAGGGCTATCTGCCCGAAGCACTGGTAAATTTTCTCGCTTTTCTTGGTTGGAATCCGGGCACAGAAAAAGAACTTTTTACCATGGAAGAACTGATTGCTGATTTTAGTTTGGATAAGGTAAGTAAAGCTGGGGCTGTTTTTAATGTTGATAAATTAAATTGGTATAATAAGCAATATTTGAAAAATTTATCTAATCCGGAGCTAGTAGAAAAAGCGAAGCTGTGGTTGGAAGAGGCTGGCATACCTAACTCAATTCTTTTGACTAAAGCGGTAGGCCTAGAAAGAGAAAGAATTACAGTTTTATCTGAATTGTCTGGGGCGATTAAGTTTGTTTTTGACCTTCCAGATTATAATGCAGAGATGTTGGTTTGGAAAAAGAGTTCAAAAGAAGAGTTGGCGAAAATATTACCAGAACTGTCTGTGTTTTTGAATAGTTTGGCTGAAATAAATTGGAATAAGGCAGATTTGGAAGTCAAAACCAAAGATTGGATAGCAGAAAAAGGCTATACGATTGGTTCAGTTATGTGGCCAATGCGTGTGGTATTATCTGGTCAAGAAAATTCTCCCGGGCCGTTTGAGATTGCAGAGGTTTTGGGGAAAGAAGAAACTATAAAACGCCTTCAATTAGCTATAAACAAGCTCTATTAGAAGTGTGGTATAATACACCCATGAAGAAATTCGCGTTAATTTTTTTATTTATCCTAGTCTTGGGTTTTAGTTTAAACCCAGTTTTTGTTCGTGCGCAAACCTCTGAAATTGACGAGCTAAATAAGCAAATCGCTGCCAAAAAAGAGATAATCAGACAGCTAGAGGAAACCATTGTTAAGTATAATGCTAACATAACTCAAAAACAAACCGAAGCTAAATCTCTCAAAAACCAACTAAGTATTCTTGATAATCATATTGCCAAAGCCGAAACCGATATTGAGCTTACTGAGGCAAAAATAAATCAAGCCCAATTACAAATAGAAGCTCTAGAATTATCAATCACCGGCAAGGAAGCCGTTTTGGCAAAACAGAAAAAAATAATTACCAAGATGGTGCAAGGCATAAACGCTGACAAACAGAAAAACTATCTTGAAATCTTGTTGACCAACGATAGTTTCACTTCTTTTTATGATCAACTGCAATATACAGTGAGGGTTTATCAAGATATTGGTCAGTCGGCAAGGGTACTGCGAATTATAAAAGAAGATCTACAAAAAAAACATAATCAAGTAGCAACTACCAAAAAATCCTATGAAGATTTAAAAAAAGTTTTGGATGAAAAAAGAGCTAAGTTGGAAGGTCAGTCAGAAGTTAAAGAGCAGTTATTAATAGCTACCAAATCGTCTGAATCAAAATACAAAACTTTGCTCTCTAGTCTGAAGCAACAATATCAGACGGTTATCAACGAACAGCGTGCGTACGAAGATCAAGTACGAAAAAAACTGGCACAACAAAACAAACTCAGCGATAGTGTGGGCGCTTTTGGCTGGCCACTTTCCAGCCGCACCATTACCTCCAGATTTCACGACCCAGACTATCCGTTTAGAAACGTTTTTGAGCATAGTGCTATTGACCTTCGCGCTTCTCAAGGCACACCGATTCGAGCCGCAGCCTCGGGATATGTTGCTAGAGCCAAACTTTGCACTGTCTCTAGTTGTTATAGCTATGTTTTGATAGTTCACACAGACAATCTCTCTACTCTATATGGTCATTTAAGTCAGGTAAATGTGTCTGCTGATCAGTTTATCAACAAAGGTGATGTTATTGGTCTTTCCGGAGGTAAGCCAGGCACGGTTGGTGCCGGTCCGTTTGTCACTGGACCCCATTTACACTTTGAGGTACGCTTAAATGGTATTCCGGTTGATCCGATGGGATACCTTGAATAGAAATCTTAAGCACTAAATTCTGAAATACTAAAATATGACAAAAAAATTTAAAGTAGGAGTGTTAATGGGTGGCCCATCAGCCGAGAGGGAAATTTCACTTATTACGGGAAAAGCCGTATTTGATAATTTAGATAGAAAGAAATATCTTCCAACCTTAATTGAGATGTCAAAAGACAATCTTTTTTGGTTGTTAAAAAAAAATAATAAGAAAAAGAGAAAGTTAGATTTTATCAACAAAGATAAGAAACTTTTTGATATTATTTTTATTGCAATGCATGGTTCACCGGGAGAGGATGGGGGAGTGCAGGGTATGTTTGATACCTTAGGTATAAGATATACAGGTTCGGGAGTGCTATCCAGCGCTTTGGCGATGAATAAAGTTTTCTCAGCGCAGATTTATCATGCAAACGGATTGCCATATCCTGAATTTATTCACGTCAAGAAAGATGGTTGGAAAAATTATAAGGAAAAAGTTTTAAAAGATATAGAAAGTAAAATTGGTTTCCCTTGTGTGGTTAAGCCGGTTGATCAGGGTTCAGCTGTAGGAGTAAGTATTGTTAAATCAAAAGATGAGATTAAAAACGTAATGGATAAGACCTTCAAATCTTTTTCTTGGATAATGATACAAAAGTTTATTGCAGGCAAAGAGGCGACATGTGGAGTTCTAGAAAAAGACGGACAAGCTATGGCATTGCCCCCAACACATATCTTGCCACAAGCAGGAGAATTTTATGATTATAAATCAAAATATAAAGCTGGAGGCTCAACTCATATTTGTCCGGCTGACTTTCCTCATGAGATTAATGAGCAGATACAAAAATTAGCCTTGTTAGCTCACAAAGCTTTGAGATGTTCAGGCATGTCTCGTACCGATATATTTTATGCGAATGAGGAAATTAAAAAACCTGATTTAAGCGATGAAAGTTCCCAAACTTCAGCATCGTTTACTGGAAATAAAAAATTATATATCCTTGAAACAAATACTATTCCAGGTATGACACCAACAAGTCTTCTGCCTGAAGCGGCCGGTAAAGCTGGGATTAGTTTTTCAGAGATGCTTGATTATATTATTGAAGCTAGTTTGTAGTTTACTTTTCGTTATCAAATAAAGGGTGGAAGTCGTGATGGGTTTTTTCGGCAAATTTATCAGAAGCGTGTACATAGCGAGTGGTTGTGTCTAGGGATTCATGGCCGAGAAGAATTTGGATGGCGGCGGGATTAGCTCCATTTTCAGCCAAATAAGTGGCAAAACCATGTCTTAATGTGTGGGCACTGATAGGGATGTTGATGTCAAGGTATTCTCGATATTTTTTTATTTTAAATTGTAAATAGTTTGTAGATATTTTTTTATTTTTTTCATTATTATTTCTACCACGGTAGGGGACAAATAACATCTCAGACACACTGTTTCGTTTGGCAAGGTAGTTTTTTAAATGGGTAAGAGCCCTTGGTGTTAAATAGACAAAACGTTGCTTTTTTCCTTTGCCCAGCACATAAATACGCCCAGTTTGATCAATCTGGTTAACTTTTAGTGATAATAATTCAGATATACGCATGCCAGTAGCAAAAAGGGTTTCTAGCATAGCTCGATTACGTAGAGCCACCTGTTCGTTATCTTCATATTTCATCGGCGATTCAATCAGCTTTATTAGTTCTGTGAATTCAGGTACTTGACCATGTTTTTTGATGTTTTTTATTAGCTTAACAGCCATT
Source organism: uncultured Gammaproteobacteria bacterium (assembly GCA_964363685.1). Lineage (GTDB taxonomy): Bacteria > Patescibacteriota > Patescibacteriia > Magasanikbacterales > GWA2-37-8 > XYD2-FULL-39-9. Next base: position 15,739 of record CAYIJG010000004.1, on the reverse strand, counting down.
GAAGAAATAGGTGGTTCGTGGTCCATCTCTTCCATAAACTTTAAGTAGGATCTTAGGGCTGACAGCATTCTATTGGTTGAATAGCTACTTAGTTTTTTCTTAGTTTTTTCTTTGGAGACAGATGTTTTACGGTCAGATGATGAAAGATAGGCTTTGTAGCGCAAAATATCAGTCTTATCTATAGTTTCAAAAGCTTTGTTTATGTCTTCGTTCAAAAAATTTTCAAAGGTGTTAAGGTCGCGTTCATAATTATACGCAGTTTCTTCTGAAAAGTTGTTAGCTTTTAGATTTAAAATAAAATCATCTAAATAGGGGAGACGGTTCATATTTTTTTCAGCCCCCTTTCTTCTAGGAGCATTTTACCCTTGTTGCATTCTGAACAAAGGGTTCTTAAATTATACAGGTCATTTATTCCACCAAAAACAACTGGGTTTATGTGGTCGATTTCTAACCGATCATCCTCGGCTGTATGACCGCACAAAACGCACTTAAAGCCATCTCGGTGCATTACTTGGTATCTCAGCTTAGGCTGGATGCCTTTTCGCATGTCCTTAGACTTAACTGCTCGTTTAAGGTGCTCGTAGGATTTTCTACCTTTCTTGATGGATAAATTAAAGGCATCGCTAAAATTTCTTATTACATTTAATTTTTTAAGTTGGCGTTGGATTGATCTTGGTGTTATGGAAATTTTTGTTTTTAAAAGTAATTCACTAGCTATTTCTATAGATGAAAGTTTTTTATTTAAATAAAGATCTGTTATAACAGCGTCAAAGTCCTTGCCTAAGATAAGGGATATTCTTTGGGATTTGTTTAAATTAGCCATATTGAATTGAGTGTAAGAGATATTATACTCAATTATATAATACTCCTAAAATAGAGTCAAATAACTTATTAACACCCACTCTCCTACTTCCAATACACCTTCTCACCAAAGCGGAGGTCAATGTACGCTTTTGGTTTTATTGTTGGTAATAATTCTTTAAAGACACTCATCTGTAAACTTATATCATTTTTTGGTTGAAAGATAATATACCAAGCTTCACTAGTATCAATGACGATTCCAGAGTTCAGATTGTCAAAAACGAAGAATTTGGGCTTCAGTCTCCCCTGCTGGCCCAGCTCTTTGTTCCAAGAGATAATGCTGTCTATATATTCGGGTGGCAATACATTTTTTTGTTTATCTTCTATATCTATATTTCTTCTGTCATAAACTACCGGGTAATCAACAAAAAATCTCTTTATTTTTTCGTTATTTGGGGTGTGTTCGTAGGTAGGAGTGCTAGTTGTTACCTCGTTTAGTGACACATTTGGCGTGCTAGAGGTCAATTTTGGGCTTGTAGAGGTCGTACTTGTACTGGACAATTGACTATAAGAGAGGCTTTGAGGTTTGAGTTTTAGCTCGTTCTGCCCCACATCTGCCAAAGGTTTGATAACCGTCCCCTCTTTATCTAAAAGAAAATATTTTTTACCATTGTCATATATAATAGAGGAGATTTTTTCTTTGACTTCAATATTTAAACCATTAGGAAAAACTTTGGTGACAATGGCGCTTTCTAGAGAAAAATGTTCCTTGATGTCACTAGCCAGTTTATTTGAGCTAATAAAAAAGTAATTATTTAGAGGTAGCCAGCTTTTTCGATTTAGATAGTTATTATGAACAAAAGTTTCTAGTTCAGCGCGAGAAGTATTACCAAGATTGAAATATAAAATTTTATTTATTCTAAAGTATGGAGTATAGGCCAAACAAAAGACCCAGCCGATAATTATAAAAAGAAGCAAAATCAATTTTAGTTTGATTTTACGTGGCTTTACTTGGTTTTGTGGCTTATAAGGGTTTGATTTGTAGTGAGACGGCAAATCGGAAATAGCAATAGTTTTTTGTTTTCGTTTAAAAACACGCGAAAGTTTCTTTTTCCAACTTTCTTCAGGTTTGTACTTGGCGAATGCTTTTTCGGAACGAAAATGTTTCATGAGTGGGTAATATTATTTATATATCTATAAGCGTGGTAAAGTTGGGTTAATTCTATCTACAATTTCGTAATTGATGGTTTGGCACCATTTGGCTATATCATCTATAGAAATTTTATTTTTTCCTTTTTGGCCAACAAGCACCACTCTCTCCCCTGCTTTTACTTTTAAACCGGTAATATCTACCATGCAAATATTCATACAAACTCTGCCAATAATTTTACAAAATTTATTTTTTATTAAAACATGACCGTTGTTTGACAATCTCCTATCATAACCGTCCCAATAACCAACTGCCAGTACAGCCACTTGAGTTAGTTTTTTGGTTATATAAGTGCCCCCATACCCTACTTTTGTGCCCTTAGGCAGATCTTTTGTCTGGATTATGGTTGTGAACCATGACAGGGCTGGTTTTAATTTGATAGTTTGTTTTTTATCAGGGTATAAGCCATACAAACTAATGCCTAATCTTACAGCATTTTCATGAGTAAATTTTGTGTTCAAGGTAGCTGAAGAGCAAGCGATGTGTTTTACGGGAATATTAAAACCATTTTTTTGCAAAGTACCGTCAACTGACTTTAATATACTATGTTGAGATTTGGTATATTCTGGATCATCCTCGCTAGAAGCAAAATGGCTCCATAATCCTTCTAATTCCAGATGTTTAAATTTTTGCAAAGCTTTGACAAAACTAAGGGTGTCCTTTGGTGAAATGCCTAGACGAGAGGCGCCAGTATCAATTTTTAAATGAACCTTTATTTTTTTATGAAGCCTTTCCCCTATTCTATTTAAAATCTGGGCGTTTTTGAGATCGTACAATGGGAAAATTATATTATTTTTTATAGCCAAGTTTATTTTTTCATTATCTTGATTATCAAAAAATCCAAGAATCATTACTGGTTTCTTGGTTAGTTTATTTTTTATAAGCTCGACTGCTTCGTCTAGATTAACGACACAAATCCTATCTACTTCTTTGATACTCTGAAGAATTCTGGCCACTTTTAAAAGTCCATGTCCATACGCATTGGCTTTAATAACAGGCATGAGCAATACTTTTGGTCCGATGAGTTTTTTGAATTGCTTTGCATTATATTTAATAGCCTCAGCATTTATTTTTAGCCAAGTGAGCATACAAAATATAATTGTTTATAGTTTTTCAAAGCCGGTATATTTTTGTAAAACTTTTGGAATAAGAACACTGCCATCAGCTTGCTGGAAGTTTTCGATAATAGCAATTGGCCATCTACTAGAATAGTTAACGGCAGTTCCGTTTAGTGTATGGACAAACTCTGTTTCTCCGTTCTCGTTACGGTAACGAATATTAAGACGTCTTGATTGATAGTCAGTACAATTTGAAGTACTGGTAATTTCTCCATACCCACCACTCTCTTTATCGTCACCCTTCATAGTCATCCAAGCCTCGATGTCGTATTTACGATAAGCCGGACCACCTAGATCACCTGTAGCGATATCAATCACACGATAAGGAAATTCTAGACCGTCAGCAATTTCACGCTCAATGGATAATAATTCTTGATGCATTTTTTCACTATCTTCCGGTTTGCAGAAAATAAACATCTCTAATTTTGTGAACTGATGGACGCGGTACATACCCTTTGAAGTTCGTCCGTATGCCCCCGCTTCTGTGCGGTAACAATGAGATAGTGCTACATATTTTTTTGGCCCTTTGGATAAATCTAAAATCTCATTTGCGTGATAGCCCCCGACTGTAATTTCAGCCGTACCAATTAATGATAGGTCGGTATTTTCTATAGAATAAATCTGTGTTTCAGAGCCTCTTGGGTTGAATCCGATACCTTCAAGTATTTCATTCTTAGCTACGTCAGGTGTTTCTATTAGTTCGTATCCATGTTTGGTTGCAACATCTATACCATAATTAACTAAAGCTAAATTAAGGCGAACAAGGTTTCCTTTTGAAAAGAAAAATTTACTGCCAGCAACTTTAGTTCCTCGTTCAAAGTCAATTAAACCTAAATTTATCAGTAATTCTTCATGGTCTTTGGCGGGGAAAGAAAACTCAGGTGGCTTGCCACTCGTTGTAATAACTTTATAATCCTCTTCTCCGCCAATTGGGGTTTCTGGATGAGTGAGATTAGGGATTTTTAATAAAAGATCCAAGTATTTTGGTTCTAAATCTGAAATTTTATTTTCTAGTAAAGCTACTTCATCCCCCACTTTGCGGAGCTTGGCCATATCTTCTTCGCTTGGTTTGCCTTTGGACTGGCTTTTTCTTTGCGCCCTCAAGCTCTCTATTTCTTTTTGGATCATACGCCTTTCTTCGTCCAGTTTTAGTAGTTCGTCTAAATCTACTTTAACAAAACGACTAGCACAATTTTTTTTCACTAGTTCTGTATTTTCTCTAATAAATTTAATGTCTAACATATGTATTCAATTACTGAATGTATTTTAAAAGTATTTTTCTATTATTTTTTGTTTGAATAAGTTTTTTGTTCAAAGGTAGCATATCCATTTTGATGGCTTCATTGTAGGTAAACCAACCATAATCAGAGCTTTCAGCCTCGGCTATTTTTACTTTTCCGGACTTAATTGAGCAGATACACATAAATAAGTGTACTTGGTAATGTTCTTTTTTAATCAAGGAAGTAAGAATATCAGGGAGCTGTTCTTCTATTTTAACTTTAAAGCCCGACTCCTCCAAGACTTCTTCTATCACAGTTTCTATAAAAGTTGCTCCGTCTTCTACGCCTCCACCTGGAAACTCCCACTTATCATTAAATTCAGGTCTGTGGTCGCGTCTTTTGGTCATAAGCATTTTTCCATCCTTAACAACAATGCCAGCTGCACAGATAATTTGTTTTGGTTGGTAGTTTTTTATCAAAAAGTACCTAACTTCGTTTATCATTTTACCACGATGACTGATTCTATTTTTTTCCAAGATGCTCATTTCAGAGAAGAGTTTTTTTAGCGGTGGAAAATAGAATATTGGATCATATCCCATATCTTCTTTTATCCCAGAGCTCATCTTGTTGGCAATAAAACCATCAATTTTTCCGTTAAAGATATAAAAATTATTTGTCTTGGGATCAAAGAGACAACCAGTAGTTTCAAAACAGGCACTGCGTTTATTGTCAGGTACGCCTTTTAATTGTTCTAAAATTTTTGTATTTCTTTCTATAGCTGTAGGAGCGTAGCGTTTTGATTTAATTCCGGGCAACCCCTTTAAATGACTTATAAACAATCCTGTATCTTCAGCCAAAGTAAGAAGTCCACTTTTTTTACCAAAAAATTTGGCTTTTTCTACCGCATTTTGCCAAGTGGTGTCATATGGTTCTTCTACTTCTATCTTATCCAAACCAACATCTTTTAAACTCACAAATTCAAAATGCATATCGGTTAGTTCAGCCGTTATTTCTTTAAACTTTTCTTTATTACCGGTAGCGATAAGAATTTTTTGCATATAGTTTATTCTTGATTTTGCATTTTTTCTTTTATCTTTGAACTTTTGTATATTTCTGGTTGAAATGGTTGTAGACGCACAATTTTTATACTCTCTTTTATGTTTTCTTTTAGTTTATCAACAAAAGCCACTTGATCGTAGCCCAGCGCTATAATATCTGGTTCCTCTTCTCTGATAGCCTGGTATCTGTATTCTCCCAGGTTGCCTAATCTGACTTTGTCCGCAATATTCAACTCTTTAATATGCTCTAGTCTTGTATTTTCATCTAACATTGGCGCCTTACCTTTCACTTGGTGCGTGATTTCATCTCTGGAAACAATTACGATAAGGTAGTCACCGTAGGTTTTGGCTTCTTTTAACATGTGAATATGTCCTAGATGAACAACATCAAATGTGCCAAATACCATAACTTTGCGCATACAGCTATTCTTTATTTTCCGGTTTTAAGGTCGGGAATAAAATTACTTCTTTTAGATTCTGCACATCCATTAAAAGTTTAATAAGTCGATCTATACCCATTCCCAAACCAGCGGTTGGCGGCATGCCGTGTTTAAGGGCTGTCACAAAGTCTTCATCATAAGGCATGCTTTCTTCATCTCCGGCTGCACCAAGACGTTCTTGGTCTTTGAATCTTGATTCTTGATCTATTGGGTCATTGAGCTCAGAGAAGCCATTACAAAGTTCGTTTCCTCCCACACAAACAAGTTGTAGACGTTCTACGTATTTGTCGTTGTCAGATTTACGTTTGGCTAGCGGGGAGAGTTCTACCGGATGGTCAATCATAAATATCGGATTGATAATCTTTGGTCTGGCATAGGTCTTGTAAATTTCATCTACCATCTTACCGTAGCCAGTGTCTTTATCTACACCGTCAATATGAAGATCTTTTATTTTGTCATATAAAGATTTTTGATCAGCAAATTCATCAATATCAATTTTGACGTATTCCTTAATAATAGCGCGCATAGTCTGACGTGGATAAGGAGGGGTAAAATCAACCTCGTCATCCCCTACTTTAAATTGCAAAGGCAAGCCAGCGGCTGTAATTATTTTTGGTAATAAATCTTCTACCAAGTTCATCAAGTCTTGATAGTTAGCATAAGCCCAATAGAATTCGATTTGGGTAAATTCAGGATTGTGATTGTTGTCTATGCCTTCATTTCTAAAACATTTGGCTACCTCATAAACTTTTTCAAAACCACCGACAATGAGGCGTTTGAGATACAATTCTGGAGCAACGCGTAGGTATAGTGGAATATCTAAGGCGTTATGGTGAGTGACAAACGGTTTGGCCAAAGCGCCACCGTATAAAGTTTGCAAAACCGGAGTTTCCACTTCAAAAAATCCTTTACTATCAAAGTAGTTTCTAATTTCTCGCACAATTAAACTACGAACCTTGGCAATACGCATTGATTCTTCGTTGGCAATCAAATCTAGGTATCTTTGTCTATATCTTGTTTCTATATCATTAAGACCGTGGAATTTTTCAGGCATCGGTAGTAGCGCCTTGCTTAGTAGTTGGTATTTTTTTACCAGGACTGTCAATTCGCCTTTGTGGGTGGTAAAAATATCGCCTTCAATATGCAAAAAATCTCCCAAGTCAAAATATTTTATGAAAAGTTTATATTGGTCTTTGCCTAGTTCTTTTTCAGAAAAGGCGACTTGAATTTTCCCACTCGCATCTTTGATATGAGAAAAACTAATCTTTCCCATTTCTCTTTTGGCTATTAGTCGACCGGCGATTTTCACAGGAGTAGTTTCGGGTTTGGTCAAAGCTTCAGAAATAGAAATTCTTTCATCTGTCTGGCTTGGGTATGGGTTAATCCCAACCGAGCGCAAATAATTTAGTCTTTCCAACCGGACAATATCTTCTCTGATTTCATTTGGCATATAATTTAATAAACTGTTATTACTTTACTTCTAAAACTTCATAGACCTGTTTGCCTGCTGGAGTGTGAGCCAAAACCTCATCTCCTACTTTATGGCCAAGGAAAGCTTCTCCTAGCGGTGATTCATTGGAAATTTTGCCTTGCAAGGGATCGGCCTCTTGAGGGCCAACAATTGTATAAGTTTTTGTTTTGTCGTTTGTTTTGATAACAATCGTACTACCTACGATTATCTTGCCTTGTTTTTGAGGCGCTGAGTTCACTATTTGGGCGTTGTCTATAATATATTCCAGTTCTTGGCGTCGGCCATGCGCCCAGGCCATCTCTTCTTTGGCTTGGTGGTACTCGGCATTTTCAGAAAGATCTCCGTGCTGTTTGGCGTCATCTATGCGAGTTGCAATAGTTGGGATTTTTTCATCTTTTAGATGAATCAATTCTTGTTTTAATTCTTCCAGTCTTTGGGGGCTCACATACTGAATTTTTTCATCGGACATAGGTTATTTTAGTTGGCTTAAAAGTTTAAAACTTACTTAAATAGCTTTTGAAAGTATAGCATACCGGATAAAAAAATCAACTTTAATTTTGGTACTTTTTACCCCACCAAAGCAGAAAGTCCCGGGCAACGGGTTCGGCGGCAGTGCTACCTTCGACCCCCTCTTCTACAAGCACAGTGACGACAATCTTTGGGTTTTCTAAGGGTGCAAATGAGGTAAACCAGGCGTGGTTGTCTTTGTTTGAGTTCCACTGGGCGGTTCCAGTCTTACCACCGCTTGAAAATGGTAAGGCCTTCATCATCTGACAGCTTCCATAACTCACGCAATCTCGCATACCTTGACGAACTAAGCTAAGGTTATAATCACTTACAGGGACTTTTGTTTTCTTAAATTCCAAAACTGTTTTTTTATGAGTGACAGGCTCTTCAAGTTGTTGGGTTAAGTGTGGCTGAACCACGCTTCCACCGTTGGCTACAGCTGCGGTCCAAATGGCTACCTGGAGAGGTGTAACGAGTAAATCGCCTTGTCCGATAGATAGATTATAGGTATCACCCACATACCACGGTTCTTTTTTAGTTGCCAGTTTCCAATCCTTGCTTGGTAAAAATCCGCTGGCTTCGCCAGTTATATCAATACCAGATTTTTTGGAAATACCAAAGGCCTGCATATATTTGGCAATTCTATCTACCCCTAAGCCGATAAAATTTTTGTAACCTCCGCCAACATAATAAAAGAAAGTATTGACTGACCAAGCTAAGGCCTTGCCTACATTGGTGGTACCGTGCCCTCCCGCCTTCCAATCTCTAAACATGCGATCTCCCAATTGCAAACCACCAGTACTTAAAAAAGATGTGGCTGGCGTAATGATTTTTTCTTCTAAGGCGGCGGCGGCGATTATGAGTTTAATGGTAGATCCAGATGGATAGGTGCCACCAACTGATCTGTTAAACAAAGGATGGTCTAGATCACTACTATATTTAGTGTAGTCTGTTTGAGAAATACCACCGGAGAAATCATTGTTATCAAAAGCCGGCAAACTGACCATGGCAATAATTGAGCCATCGCGCGGATCCATAGCAATGGCGGAAGCCCGTTTTTTATTTAAACGAGTTAACATTTTTTGAGTTAAGTCCTCTAATTTTTTTTGCGCTTCAAAATCTATTGAGAGAATAAGATTTTTACCAGGGTAAGGAGGCTCTTCGGCTAAAACATTCTGTTCATGACCAATAGCGTTTACCTCAACCTTTTTTAAACCGTACTTGCCACGCAGGGCGGATTCGTATGTTTTTTCTAAGCCGGTTTTACCGATACTATCAAAGGGTAAATATTCATTTTGTTCCTTTAGATTTTCAAGCTCGGTTTCGCTTAACTTTCCCAAGTAGCCAAGCAAGTGTGAAATACTGAGGCTACTGCTAACGCTAACTCCATCATGAATATAATTTCGTTTACTACCTTTTTCTATAGAAATCCCAGGCAACTGAGAGCTTTTTATATACAACTTAAGAGCTGATTCATAGTCAAGATTTTCTTTGATTACTAAAGAAGCATAACTATAAAATTGGTACTTATTTAATAAATCAGTAATCCTTTCTTTGGGAATACCACTTAATTCTACTACTTTATTGATAATTTCCCCCCTCTTTTCTTTATTACGAGGTAAATCTTGAGGAATAAGGTTGAGAGAAAAGTTTGGAATATTTTGAACAAGTTCGTTATGAAATCTATCATAAATAATACCCCGCTCAGCTAGGATTGGTCTCAGACGAATACGGTTTCCTTCGGCGAGATCCTGATAATGATCCCCTTTTAAAATTTGTAGATAAAAAGTTTTTCCAAAAAGTACCGCTAAACCAAAGGCTACTAATATGGTTAAGACCAAAATGGTCTTTTTTGAAATGTTGGTTCCCAAGTAGTTGTTTGTTTGAGAGATTGGGACTTGTTTTCCGTTCTGGCCTTCAAAATTAAAAGATTCCTCTACCCAATTACGGCTATATTTTCCATCCAAGTTGGCATCCCCTATTTTTTCTTCTGATATATTAAAAAGCTTTGCCATATTTAATAGCTAATCCGAAAATTTTTACGGAAAGTTCTGATAAATTTGGAATAAACAAGGTACAGAATAAACACTTCTAAAGAAGAAAACAAAATCTCCCAAGCAATATCAAAAAAAACTTCCTTCCCCGGAAGGAGTGGATTATTGCCAAAATAATTATAAATAACTAGGAAAGAAAAAAATAAGGCTCGGTAAAAAACCATACCGATGATAGCCGAAATAAAAATAATATAGGCAGAACGATTGGTAAGAATATTCAATTGGAACCAGTTGATAGTAAGTAAACTAATAATTAAGGAGGCTTGACCAATCCCAAAGGGAATACCGCTAAGAAGCTCTAGAAAGTATGAAAGGATAATCGCTAGCCAAATAATCTGTCGGCTGGGCTTGATAGTCAGAAAAAAAAGCAATAATCCAAAAACAGTATTAAGGTGGTTGTAGGGATAAGAGAAAAAATTAATTATAAAAATGTGCGCTACCAGAATAAGCAGTACAGATAAAAATAAAAACACTGTTTTTTGTAAAAATTTCATAACCGGTTTAGAAAATTAGTTGGAAATCAAAACACTAACAATAAAAAGTTTAGAGAGATCTACGGCCGGAGTGAGGACTGCTTGCTGAAAAGGTTGATAGGCTTCATTTTCAGCTACAGACACTTCGCCAATTAGTAATCCTCTGGGAATGTTTTCTTCCAAACCAGAAGTAATGACTTTATCTCCTACCAATACCACTTCGTTTCTGGGTATAAAATTCATTTTAATACTCAAGCCATAACCACCCTCCACCACTCCTAAACTGCCGTCTTTATTGAGTAGGGTCGCAGCTATCTTACTTTGATTGTCGTTGATAAGGCGTACCATTGAAATATCCTTTTCAATCTTAGCAATAGTGCCAACAATTACTCCATCCCCCACGATAACGGGTTGGTCATTTTTTAAACCATCTTTTTCGCCAGCATTGATAATTATCATTTTTTCAACATTGTCAGTGTTAAGGCCAACGACATTAGCAGTGACATGGGTAAAATTACGGCGATGGAAAAACCCGAGTTGTTTTCTCAATTCGTTATTTTCTTGTTCCAAATCCTTTACCTTGACATCTGAAATTTCGACATCTTGATTTTTTGCTAAACATTTTTCATAATTATCAACCAAAGCATCCTTATCGGAGAAATAACTACTAAAGAAATTTTGAGAGGATATTCGCCAATGCGTAATTTTTGTAGAAATGGGTATGATGAGTGCCTTAGCGGACTGTTCGATAAAATTTAGCCAGCCAAAATAGTGAAAAGAGATAATTAAAATCAAGATAAATCCTAAAAATAGATAATTTCTAGTTTTAAAACGAAGCATATTTACAGATTAAAGTTCCATCCCTTTCTGTCTGTTTTTAATTGCAATTTCACTTAGAAGTTCATCGTCGTCCAAAAGAATGCCTGTGCCTCTAACAACTGAAGTGAGTGGATCGTCGGCAATACGTACCGGAATTTCTACGGCTCTAGCGATAAGCTGATCAAAACCTCGCAGAAGCGCGCCACCACCGGAAAGCACTATACCTCGTTCGTGGATATCGGCGACAAGTTCTGGCGGAGTGGTTTCCAAAACTCCTTTGATATTTTCAATTATAGTTCTTAATGATTTTGTGATTGATTCTCTCACCTGTGTATCATTAATCATTATTTCTTTTGGTAAGCCAGTTACCAAATCCCGCCCACGCATTGGAAAAAGCATTGGCTCGTTGAGCTCGATAGCTGAACCGATTTTAATTTTTATTTCTTCAGATTGTTTTTCACCCAAAAGCAAATTGAATTTTTCTCTGGCATATTGTACGATATTGCGATTGAGTTCATCGCCAGCTACAGGAATCGATCGCCAAGTGACGATACCGCTTAGAGATATGACGGCAATTTCTGATGTACCTCCACCCATTTCTACGATAAAGTTTCCGACCGGTTCGCGGATAGGCATACGCGCGCCGATAGCGGCGGCCATCGGCTCCTGAACTACTATTACCTCTCTAGCACCAGCATTGGTCGCGGCGTCATTGATAGCTTTTAATTCAACTTCAGTAATCTCTAGGGGCGCGCCAACCACTACTCGCGGACGAGTCATAATATTCATGTTGTCTTCGTAAACTTTATCAATAAAATATTTCAACATTTTTTCAGTCACTTCAAAGTCGGAAATAATCCCGCTAACGAGGGGTCTGGTGGTGACGATATGGGGCGGAGTTTTGCCAAGCATGTCCTTGGCTTCATTGCCAACTGCCAAAATTTGTTCGGTTTTGGTATTGACCGCTACTACACTTGGTTCATTAATAACTATCCCCCGTCCTTTGACATAGACAAGAGTATTGGCTGTGCCCAAATCAATACCAATATCTTTTCTAAATTTTTTTAATAATCCTTCAAACATACTTATAAATCACGATTGTTATATTTTCGACTAGTAAAGATAATTCCTTCTATAGAGGTAAATAACAAAACAAGTAGTATTGCACTCCACCAGGCTAGTAATTTTATCTGTAAAAGAATTAAGCCTGTGATAATAAGCAAAGCGGTGAGTGTGCCTTGCCTAAAAGTTGACTTAACGTGATGAAAAACTACCTGATCTTCTTTTAAAATTATTTTTTTAATAAGAAAACCAATAACGGAAATTGTGCCAGTGAGAGCTAGAAATAGACTGAGGTAGAAAAATAGAAACCCAAAAAACTTGGTTTGGGTTGGGTCAATACTGCCTAAAACAAAAAACCAGGCCAACCAACAAATAAACGCCCCAATGGACATTAAGATTAGATAATGACGTAAAGTCATAAGTTTAGGTAGTTGTCAGGCTATTTTAGCCCTATTTTAGGGGTTTGGCAACCCACTGTATTTTGGCTTTATTTTACACCAAATACTTGATTTGTTCCACTACATTTGAGCCCAGTTTGTTATTGGTAGTCAGAAGTATTTTCTTCTCGTTTAGTTTGATTTCTTGAGCCATAACCGAACTTAGACAAGTGATAGCAATAACTTTGTTTTTAAAATAGATAGCTTGAGCGTATTTGCCGGCTCCTTGACCAAATAATTCTTTAATAACTTCATTTACTTTTTCTACAACAAGAGTGGCGGTCACCTGTTTCCACACCGGCGTTTGTTTCATTTGACGCTTGAGAATATCCCCGAGTGATCTCATGACCATAATTAACTAAGACAAGGAATTAAAAAAATACTTTACAAATTTCTTCAACCAACTCTGGAAATGTCTTTATTAAAAAAGAAAAATGCCCCCTATCTTCAAACCGTACAACCTTAGCTCCTAAATCTTCCTCATAGATTTTGACAGCATCTAAAATACCTGGCCAGTCATCATTTGAAATAAAAATAGTTACCCCATTCTTTATCTGTTTTTTAATATCGTTGGTAATTTGGAAGTCGTAAAATTCAGTAAATTCTGGAGTGTCTACGGACGCTTGCCTCGCTGGTGCTATAAGGATAAGTTTGCTAATTTTTTTCTTATTTTCAATAATATATTTAATAACAGCTCCAGCTCCTTGGCTAAGTCCTACCAATACTGTATCTTCATCCACTTCTGATTCATCAAGTGCAGTCTCCCATACACTATATGGCGCTTTCCAAACTTCAGGGATTACAGGACAAGTCACACGCCAGCCCTGCTTCTTTAATTCTCTTTTTGTCCAACCCATCCAATTATTTTCATTATTTGGATTACATGTTGGAATATTGACAATTGGTACACCGCCAATTTTTTCATCAAATCTGCCATATAATAAAATTGCATTTTTCATACTTTCTTTTAAAAAATCAAACTCTAAATTGGCAAATATTCCTAAAATCACAACTCTTGCATACTTGGGCGCTCGGAGTGGCTTTAAAATTTCCAGATTTTATTTCTGACATTGTGTTAGTCATTTTTTCTTTTAGTTTTTCTATTTCTTTTTCAGTGCCCAGGAAAGACAATTTTATATTATCATTCAAATAAAAATAAGTCAGTTTGCCGGCATTACCGACTTGGTTATATTCAGGCAGTTGATTGACGGCAATTTGATAAATAAGCAACTGGTCTTTGTCCTCGCCTTCCAGTTTTTCTTTACTTTTTCCGGTTTTATAATCGATAATTTCTAAAGTGCCATCGGCTGATTGGTCTATTCTGTCTATGCGTCCATGTACTAGATGTTCTCCGACTTTGATTTTGAACCATCCTTCCATCGCCACGGGCACAGTCCAATTTTCTTTTTCCGATTCATAAAACGCATGTAAAATCTCTTTGCCGGTTTTGTAATATTTCTCTTTTTGGGCGCTATCTTGATACCAATCGCCGATCCAAGATTCTTCATAGAAAGCAAGTAGTTCGTCTAGGCTAGGAGCTTTGACTCCATTGCTAGAAACTTCACCAGCTGGTGTTTCGCTAAACAAAGAAGTTTGGGTAGCTTGATTTAATTCTTTTAATCGTTCGTAAAATTTTTGCATGGTGCTATGCATACTCTGACCAAAACTAAAGCTGGCACTACCGCTGGTGGGAATTCGCAGGATATGGGCTAACTTGTATTGATACGGACAGGTGCGATAAGCCTTGATTTGAGAAAAAGAAAAGACTTTCGGTAATTCATAAACAAACTCAGCGTCATCTTTGTGTTTGGTTGGCGTGGAAAGTTTAAAATCTTCTTTTTGAGTTGCGGTTTTTTCTAAAACATTAAACCCAAGCTCGGGCAAGAAACGAGAAATTTTTTTATTCTTTACCCCGCCATAATCATCAGCACTAGTTAGGTATAACCGTTCTTTGGCTCGAGTAATGGCTACATAAAATAAACGCCGTTCTTCTTGGTAATGATTATCTCCTTCCGGAAGTTGTTCCTTGATAAAAACGCTTGGCAGCTCTATGGATTCGCTGCGACGACGGCCGGGGAATCTGTCTTCAACCATATTGACCACAAATACATATTTGAACTCCAAGCCTTTGGATTTGTGAACAGTAATAATATTGATAGCGTCGGTATTGTCGCTGGCTTGATACATTCCACCCGGATCGCCGGACTCTATCACGTAATTAAAATGGTCTAGAAAATTCACAACGGTAGCGCCCATCACGCTTGTTTCATAGTTTTTTATATATTCAAAAAATTCTTTGAGTTGATATATTTGTCTGATGACTTCCTTGTTTTGATTTAGCTCTTCTTTGGTAAGATATTCCAACATGCCGCTGTCCTGAAGAAAGTGAAATAAAACGGTCGTTGGTTTTTCTTTTTTTGCATTTTGCAAACCGGAATTAATAATAGCAGTCAATTTGTTGGCTGTTTCAATTCCTTGCGGTGATAAGCCAAATTGTTCGGCGTATTTGAGAGATTCATAAAATGAGATAGTTTTTCTCTTAGCATTGTAGGTAATTTTTTGCAAATCATGATCATCTATTTTCCAAACCGGCAAAAGAAGCAGCCGAAATACTGCACTAGACTCTCTATAATTATCAAGCAGTTTAAAAAAATTCAGACAATCCAAAACTAGTGGCTGACGGTATAGTCCGGAAGCAGCCAAAAATTCATAAGGCATACCGGATTTTTCTAAGGCAGAAATAAATGGCTCGCTATGGCTATTGGCGCGCACTAAAATGGCGAAATCACTCCATTTGGTGTTAATATCTGAATGTTTTAATCTCGCTATTTCTTCTAAGGTTTTTTTGACTTCTTCGTCTAAGGTGGCACAGTGAATATGAGCTACTGCCGGAGCATCTGATTCTTTTTTTTCGCCCGTAAAAATCAATTTTTTATTAACATTAAGTTTTACTTCCAAACGATCGGGATTATTATTTTGAATTAACTTATAAGCATAATCCAAAATTTCCTGTTGGGAGCGATAGTTTTCATTTAAAACAATTTCTTTGGCTTGAGGAAAATCATCTTT
>CAYIJG010000003.1:0-35185 GCA_964363685.1 uncultured Gammaproteobacteria bacterium | reverse complement strand
GATCAAATATCAGATGCGATTCTTGATGCTTGTCTTGCACAAGATCCATATTCACGCGTGGCGATTGAAACTTTAGGCGGTCACGGCGTTATTACTGTCTGCGGAGAGCTAACTACTAAAGCATATGTAAATATTCGTGAGATAGCAAAAAATGTTTACAAAGATTGTGGATATAACGAAGACATTGGCGTGGTGGTAAATGTGGTTGAGCAAAGTCCAGAAATCAGTCATGGCGTTGATCAGGATGGCGCCGGAGATCAGGGGATTATGGTAGGGTATGCTACAAATGAAACACCTGAAATGCTTCCGCTTGAAGTGGTGCTTTCTCGAAAGCTCTGTAAAGCCATGGGACGACATGATGGTAAAGCGCAAGTGACTGTGAATAATGGAAAAATTGAAAAAATTCTGACTTCGCTTTGCACGAGCGGAGATATGCGAGATGTAAAACTGGAAAAGACAGTTTTGAACTTCAAAAAATATCTGCCAAAACATATTAAAAATATTAAAGACATTTGGCTACGAAATCCAAATGGTAAGTGGACTATCGGTGGATTCCATGCCGACACCGGTCTTACTGGTCGCAAACTTGCTGTTGATAATTATGGTCCGAATATTCCAGTTGGGGGCGGGGCGTTTTCGGGAAAAGACGCGACCAAAGTTGATCGAAGTGCCGCCTATATGGCGCGCCGAATCGCCGTTGATTATCTCAAAAAACATCACGCCAAAGAAGTCTTTGTTCATATTGCTTATGCTATCGGAGTCTCCAAACCGTTAATGGCTGTGGTTGATATTGACGGCAAGCAAGAAGAAATAAAAGGCTATGATTTACGTCCGTCAGCAATTATCAAATTTCTCAATCTTCGCAAACCGCAATTCCGTAAGACAGCCGAGTATGGACATTTTGGAAATGGATTTAAGTGGGACATTTAAACTGAAATAAATAAGAAGTAAAACCCTATGCCATTCCGGTATAGGGTTTTTGCTTGCCAATATTGCAGAAAGATTATAGAATATAGGCATATGTCAGATTTAATTTTTAACACATTTCAATATGTCAAACGATGATGACCAAAAACAAGATGATTCCCAATCAGGCAATCAAACTCAGAACGATTTAGAAGCCGCAGTAGAAGAGTTAATGCAGGACTTTGATCTAGATCCAGAACAGGCGCAAAAACTAAAACAATTAGAAGATGAAGGCTATGATGAAGAGGATGCTTTGGGGAAGGTAATGGATAGTTAATTGTTTATTGCAACAACTGTCATTCTGACCGAAGTGGAGGAATCCCTTAAACATAGTATTTGCAAAAACTAAGTGTAAGGGATCCTTCGACGCGGTCGCCTAGGCGACTCTCGCTCAGGATGACAAACGGACAGAGATCCTTCGTTTCACTCAGGATGACAATCTCTTATGCCAGACAAATACACGGCCACCTGGGTATCGCACACTTCCATCAGCGATTTTTTGCGTTGTCCTCGTGCTTATTATCTCAAAAATGTCTATCGTGATCCAAAGACAAATCACAAAATAAAACTGATGGCTCCGTCGTTGGCTTTGGGGCAAGCAGTGCATGAAGTCTTGGAGTCATTATCAGTGTTACCAAAACATTCTCGCTTTTCCGATTCTCTCATGGATAAGTTTGAAAAATCTTGGAGCAAAGTGACGGGCAAAAAAGGCGGGTTTACTTCTCCAGAATCAGAATATAAATACAAAACTCGCGGTCAAGATATGATTCGTCGGGTGATGAATAATCCCGGGCCAATCTCAGGACTGGCTATCAAAATCCAAATGGACTTGCCGTATTTTTGGTTATCTGAAGAAGATAACATTATTTTGTGTGGCAAAGTAGATTGGTTGGAATATCTGCCCGAGACCGATAGTGTCCATATTATAGATTTTAAAACCGGCAAGGCTGAAGAGGACCCGGAGTCTTTGCAATTGCCGATTTATCGCTTGCTGGTAGAGCGCTGTCAAAAACGACAAGCTAGTCGGGCAAGTTATTGGTATTTGGACAGCAGTGATGACCTAACTCCAAAAGAATTACCAGATATAGAAACAGCCCAAAAAAAGATTACAGATGTTGCTAGACAAGTAAAGTTAGCGCGCCAGCTGGAGAGATTTAAATGTCCGCAAGGTGAGGGTTGTAATACCTGTTCGCCGATGGAAGCGATTATAGATAAGAAAGCCTGCCTGCCGGTAGGCAGGGCAGAATTTGTCGGTAACGATGAATATAATGCCGATGTCTATATTTTACAAAAACAAGAACAAGAAAATCGCGAAGGGTTGATTTTATAATTGCGTTTTTTAGAATTTAGTTTTTAGTATTTAGGATTTCCAACCGAAAGGAGGTGACAAAATATTATGCAAAATTCAAAATTACACATGGTAGCATTTTTGCTACTTGTTATTGGCGGTTTAAACTGGTTACTCGTTGGTTTATTTAATTGGGACATCGGCGTGCTCTTTGGCGGTCAAGGCGCAACGCTTTCCAGAGTAATCTATGTCTTAGTCGGTCTTTCAGCTATCGTTGTTTTATCTACTCACAAGAAAGATTGTAAATGTTGTGAAAAAAAACCGATGGTGTAAACTTTTTCAGACAAAAACAAATAACCCCGCCCCGCATATGCGGGGCGGGGTTATTTGTTTTAAAAATATAGCGGTGGATAAGTTTTACCTTGACATTTAGGGGTTTTATGGCTATAATTTTGCAGTTCTTTAAATCTCTCAATTTTTAGTTGTCATTCTGAATGAAGCGAAGAATTTCTGTTAAGTTTTTCTTTTCGTTCAGCATGGCACTAAATTGTATAGTTATTGGAAGCTAGACCGTCGCGTTTGCGATAGTCTGAGGTCGAGTGACCTTCCATACGGAGCTTTCGTGATCTGTCGTGGGGAGTGTACGCAATGTCATTCATCCCGTGTATCATCGAGTCCCAGGCGCCTCGCAGCAAAGGGCAGCGCATGCAGTTCCATGTGGGGCTGATCCCGGTCGGCCAGGTGCCGCCGGAGCAGCGCAGCATCGTCCCGACCCTCTCGAAGGAGTCCGAGATCACCCAGATCCAGGCCTTCTTCCCGGTGTTCCACATCACCCACTGCGTGGAGACGCTCGGGGAGGCCGTGCGCTTCGTGTCCGTGCTCCAGAACCTGGACATGGTGGAGGTGGATCGGCGCGACGCGTCGGTGGTTCGTCGTTCGTTCAAGCGTGCGTCCTTCGCTCAGGTGGCCTGGGACATGGACATCGACATCCAGCCGCGTCTCCCGCGTCAGCGCCGCCGCCCGTACCTCGCCGATCGGCGCGAACAGCGGGTCTGATCAACCCCAATCCCGCCCCACAAGGGACGGGCGCAAGCAGTGAGCTTGGAGGAGCTCGCCTGTTCGACAGACGACCGCCTTCATGCTCATTATTTTTTACTTATTGTAGAAACTAGTGAGCAGGCGGTCTTTTTGTTTTTATAAGATTAATAAAAGTGGATAAGTTTTATATTGACATACAAATTTTTTGTGACTATAATTATGCAGTTCTTTATTTTTTTAACCCACTTTTGAGAAAAAATTATTCCAAATTGGTTTGCATATTTTTTATCTAAAATATTTTAGGTAGCAAGCATGCAAACTGATGTGGATGTGAAAGTTCGGCAGGTCTTCTGACTTGCCAAGGCCACTCGGCCTCCCATTTTGGAACTTTCTTTTTTTCTCCAGCTCAGAAGGTGGTTTCCTGCTATGAGCGAGGTTGAATTGTTTGTCTTGGTTCGTGGCAGGGGACGAAACGCTTCTTTCTCTCCCAGCAAGGGCCGACGTTGTGAGGCTATTCCTTCTCATGGGGATGGGAAGATTTCACCCGAGATGATGGTGCATATCACCAACCTCTTTGCTGGGGCTGAGTCGTTTCCAACGCTGGGAGAAGCAATTGGCGGAACTGTCAAGTTCAAGTGTTTGTTCTACACGAACTTGGAGCCTGCCAGCCCTTCTTCTCCGCGTGCTTGATTAAAGAAAGCGCGCCTGCTGGACAAAATGGGTTCGCAGAGAGTCGCCCATTGCCTATTATTTTTTACAAATTCGTAGAAACTAGTAGACAGGCGACTTTTTGTTTTTATAAAAATAATGAAGGGGGATAAGTATTGGTTATTTTAAACAAGGCGGTGTATAATAATACCAGTTTTATTTATTAATTATGCTTTTAGTAGCATATTTCAAAATATGGATAATTTTGGCACAGCCACTAAAACAGGTGTAAAAACAAGTACCAAAGTAATCGTCGGATTTTTAGCTTTAGGAAGTATAGTGGCAGGCGTAGTTTTATTTAAAAACAAGTCGAAGCTTTTTGCCCCAACCATTTTTCCTCCTCCAACTACCACCCCAAGTAATCTTGCCTGTAATGATTCCGACGGGGGAATAAGAATAGATATAGCGGGTGTTACCAGTCTCCAAGATCAAAATGGCGTTCCAGTTACTTCAAACGCAGATGTTTGTTTAAGCAAAGAAGAAGTAAAAGAATATTATTGTGGTACAAAAACTTCTATAGCTTCAGTTAATTCTCTCTGTCCAGCAGTAACTACAAAGTGTCTTGATGGCAGATGTGTTCCTCTTACAGCCCCAACCACCACTCCGCCAACTCCAACCACCACCCCAACTCCGTTGACTCAAGATATCGGTGCTTGTATCGTGCGTAACGAATACACCAATTTACCAGGTTATTTTAGTGCCAATTCTGCCGCTGGCTATGCCAAACAAAATCATCCAGAAGCGTCCACTTTTGAGGAGTTAGCGTTAATATGTACAAACAGTGTTAATAATTCGCTAATGACCGTATACTGCGCTACAAATTCAAACAGCGCACAATGGCAGATGGCGCTCTATAATTCACAGGGCCAATGGAAATCTACCCGTTGTGCCACAAGTGGTTGTGGTTCGCATCCCTGCTCTTCGACCCCCACTCCAACCTCTACCCCAACACCAACAACAACAACTGTCACAACGACCGCCAGTCTTAATATTAACAACATTGACGTCGTTTCGGATTCTAGAATTTATGGACCTGATTCAGTCGGTGTACAGTTAGGTAAATGGAGGATTGGTGCCCGTGCTAGTGGTTTGGATAGTAGAGTAAATTTAATGAAATTAACTCTTCAGACTGTAAATCCAAACGGAGGCGCTTTGCTTTCCACTCTTGGCACGTTTGGGACATTATCTTTATATGATGGGACTAATTTATTAGCTACAGGTAATTATGTTCAAGGCATCGTTGTGTTTAGTGGTTTTGTCTCAAGTATCCCAGCCAATGGCGATAAGGTTTATACCTTAAAAGGTAATATAAATCCTTCTGGCACAATGGTCAACAATGTGCCTACAGCTTTTGTGATAGCCAGCGACCAGAGTAGTGATATAGAGGCGTTTGATCCTTTTGGTGTATCTTTAGGTCGTCAAAATATAAATTATAATTTAGATAGCGCTACTGGTCCTTTAGAATCCAGATTTGCCAGATCAAGACCAAATGTTTTTCATGATGCTTTCCCTGTAATATCTAGCGCGTCTCTTGGTAATACTTTGTCTTTAGATTCTAGGGCTAAAATATTTAAATTTACTGTTACAAATGCCGGCACTCGTGATTTAAGATTTTCTTCTGTTAAAGTTTCTGTAATAAAGTCTGGTCTCGGTTTAGGATTAATTAACGACTTCAGACTATACGAAGATAATGGGAATGGGGCTTTGGGTACCTACCTAGCTCAATCAAATGCTGTAATTACCTCAAGTACCGTACCTACGACTACTATTACTTTCAATGCAAGTAACGACATTAATGCTTTGTTGGATTACTTTGCTATTTCTCCAGGAGCTTCTAGAACACTTATTGTTACAGCTAGTACAGTCGATATGATTCAACCTGGTCAATTCCCAGTAAATATAAGTCTCCGTCCTTTTATTTCTGGTTCAATTGGTTGGGGCGCTGTTGCTTGGAGAACTGGAGATTTGGAGTATTTTTATACCCCTATTTTTGGGAGTGAAATGGGTCCGTTCTCAGCATCAGATTCATATGTAGTTGATGGTGGAGTTTTGAATTATTCTTTATAGTAGTCAAGTTATTTTATTAATATCATATTTAAAATATGAATAACCTAGGCACAACCACCAAAACAAGTATAAAAACAAGCACCAAAGTAATCGTCGGATTTTTAGCTTTAGGAAGTATAGTTGCAGGACTAGTTGTGCTTCAAAAAAAGGGACTTATAAATAGTAAGCTTGTTCCATCCTCTTCAACAACCACGCCTACTGGTAATACTTCTACCGTCGGGGCGTCTGGTCCTGTCACAACACCACCACCTTCTAGTTCTACTGTTGGGGTAAGCGGTCCTCAACCTACTCCATCGACCAGCACTAGCTCAACTCTCTCTACCACACCTGTCTGTACCGAAGCTGATTGGACAAGCGCAGTCACCCCAAGAGTTTGTCCAAACTCAGGGAGACAAACCAGGACTTGGATAAAAACAGGAACTTGTGTTAATGGTGTCAGACATGTTTCTCCAGAAAGTATTTATTGTGTCGCTGGCATGTAAATATTAGTACTGTTCCCGTTACATACTCTTAAATAAGTTAAAAAATTAGCATGCCTCCATTTATACAAAGCCTCGTTACAAATCCCTGGACTCTTGTCGTATTTATTGTACTTGTTGGTTTGTATTTGTTGTGGCGTAAATATCCTAAATTTGGAAATGGAGTGAATTTTTTACCAGCCTACACCAAAGATTTAACCGCTGAAGCAAAGATGGGCAAGCTTGAATTAGTTTTTGGCAGAGAAGAAGAAACAGAAAGAATGATTCATATTCTTTCGCGAAAAACAAAAAATAATCCTATTCTTCTTGGCGCTCCCGGTGTGGGTAAAACTGCGGTTGTGGAAGGGTTGGTCTTGCGGATTGCTTCTGGAGATGTTCCCAAAAATTTGCAAAATAAACGTGTCTTGGCTCTCGATTTGGGAGGGATGATTTCTGGTACTAAATATCGGGGTGAATTTGAAGAGCGGGTAAAGAAATTACTTTCAGAAATTCTTAAGGCTAAGCGCCAAATTATTTTGTTTATTGATGAGGTGCACATGATTGTGCAGGCCAAGGGTTCAGAAGGCGCGTTAAATGTTTCTGATATCTTGAAACCGGCTTTGGCTCGGGGTGATTTGCAAACTATCGGCGCGACCACTTCCAGGGAGTATGAAGAGTTTATTCGGCCGGACGATGCTCTCGATCGTCGGTTTCAGCCAATTATAGTCAATGAACCAAAAGATGCAGATGCGCTAGAAATAATCCGTGGCATAAAAAAAGTCTACGAAGATCATCATCAGGTTAAATTTTCTGATGAAGCCTTGCAAGCGGCCGTTCATCTATCAAAATATATCAAAGGGCGCTATTTACCTGATAAAGCCATCGATTTGATTGATGAGGCAGGCGCTAAGGCGGGAATAGAAGCAAGCCACGAACATTTGCATGTGGCAGGATTGTTGCATGCCGCTGGCGGTAATAAACAGATTTTTAAAGCTGAGATTTTAGAGCATAAGCAAGAGTTAGAAGCGGAGCTGAATCATTTTAAAAAACTTGAGTCAGAGATGAAAGATGATTCTGAAGTGGCCGAAGTTCGTCATAAGATAGAGCATCTAATTAAAGCTCTAGATGATATAAAAATTGAAAATGCCGAAGGGTCGCCAGTTGTCACAGAAAACGATATCAAACAAATTGTTTCTGACTGGACAAGCCTGCCAGTAGGAGAGTTAATCTAAGAAAATAGCTTATGCCTTCATTTTTTTTAATTTCTCCATGGGGAGCAATATTTTGGTTAGTAGCCTCTTTAGTTAGTCTGACAGTTCATGAGTTTGGCCACGCTTTGGCAGCTTATATTTTGGGGGACCAGAGACCAAAAAACGATGGCCGACTGTCTTTATTGCCTTTTTCTCATATCGATCCACTAGGATTGCTTTTGTTGTTATTGTTTGGTGTTGGTTGGGCCAAGCCGGTAAAATTTGACCCGACTAGTCTTCGTTATCCTGGTTTTGGTTCTACTCTGGTGGCTTTGGCAGGTCCGTTGGCAAATCTTATTATTTTAGTTGTAGTTATTTTTGCCGGTAAATTTGTAGTAGCTTGGACAGGATTGCCACTGGCTTTAAACGTTAGTTTATTTTTACAATCATTTATATTGATAAATGCTTTATTTTTGGTGACGAACCTTATTCCTTTACCGCCATTTGATGGTTCAAAACTAGTCCTTGATTTATTGCAAAAATTTAATTCTCTCAAGATAGCCAATTTTTTAATGAAGAATGGTCAATATATTTTTATAGGCATTTTGATAGTTGACAATTTTGTGTTTAATGGGGTATTAATGAATAAGTTATTTAGCGCGGTATTTTGGTTTTATAAATTCATTTAAATTATCTAATTAATAGTATTAGTTTAACCCCTCTAAAATTCAACAATCAAAATTGGCAAGTTAATCTCCGAGACGAAGTGGATGAGAGTGTTTTTAATGAAATTTTTAAGTTTAAAGAATATCGCGTGGCTGACGAAGTTATCAAAAATGCCAAGCATCCTATAATTGACGTGGGCGCTCATGCCGGATTTTTTAGTATGTATTCTCGAGCGTTAAACGAGAAAGTAAAAATTTTTGCGATAGAACCTGAACCAAATAATTTAGAAGCGCTCAAAAAACATTTGAAGATAAATAAAATTTCAAGGGTAGAAGTGGTAGCCGGAGCTTTGGCTCGAGAGAGTGGCGCTAGACAGCTTGTGGTGGCTGAAGATAGTCATAATCATACTTTGGCAGAACTTGAGTTCAGTGTCATCCCGACTGAAATGGAGGGATCCCTTAACCATAGTGTAAGGGATTTCTCGACTCCGCTTCACTCCGCTCGAAATGACAGTAAAACCATAGAAGTACAATCAATGTCGTTTGCCGATTTTTGCAAACAAAATAAAATCAAAAAAATATCTTTGATCAAGTTTGATATTGAAGGAGGGGAGTATGAGGTATTTGAGGGGATGTCGGAGAAAGATTTATCCGTGGTTAATTATGTGATTTTGGAGTACCATATGGGTAGGGAAAAGAGCCGAGATATTGAGGAAAAATTAAGGACAAGTGGTTTTGCGGTCCAAGTTTTTCCTTCAAAGTTTGATAAAACTATGGGCTTTATCTTTGCTCATAACAAACGGTTCGCTTAGTTTAGTATTTATAATTTAGGTTTTAGAATTTATGGACAATAAGGCCTGGATAGTCGCCGTAGATATGGGCTATGGCCATCAGCGCGCCGCCTATCCTTTGCGTCATTTATCGCCAACCGGCAAAGTTATTATTGCCAACAACTATCAAGGTATCCCGCCTCAAGATTATCATGTTTGGCATAATTCCGAAGTTTTTTATACTTTTGTTTCTCGTCTGATAAATATTCCTCTAATTGGCACAACCCTTTTTAATCTATATGACAAATTTCAAAGTATCAAAGCCTTTTATCCGCGCCGAGATTTATCTCGCCCTAGTCTGCAACTGCGGGGAATGCATAGCCTAATCAAAAAAGATTGGGGTAAAGACCTGGTTAATTTTTTAAACTCTCAAGATATTCCACTTATCACCACCTTTTTTTCGGTGGCTTTTATGGCTGAGGAGCATAAATTCAAAAATGAAATTTATTTGGTAATCTGCGATACTGATATTAGTCGCGCGTGGGTAGCGCTTCATCCATCCACTAGTCGTATCAAATACTTGGCGCCCTGTCGACGGGTGGTAGACAGGCTTAAGCTTTATGGAGTAAAAGATGAAAATATATTTTTAACTGGCTTTCCATTGCCTGAAGAAAATTTGGGCGGAGCTGACTTGGGTACTTTAAAATTGGACTTAATATCTAGAATTCACAGTCTTGATCCGCAAAGAAGATATAGGCAAAAATACGCTGAGACAATGGCTAAATTTTTAAAAAGTGTTGATGAAGAAGGCGCCCCGCATGTTCATCATCCTCTGACTCTTACCTTTGCTGTCGGTGGAGCTGGCGCTCAAAAGGTTATGGCCAAAGATATTTTGTCTAGCTTGAAGAAAAAATTGCTGAAGGAAGAAATGATTTTGAATCTTGTGGCCGGTACGCGCAATGATGTTTATTTGTATTTTCAGGAGCAAATTGACAAGCTTGGTCTGAAGAAGTTGTTAGGTAAAAGCATTAATATTTTGTTTGAACTAGACAAAGAAGATTATTTTACCAAGTTTAACGAGTTGCTCAAAACTACCGACGTCTTATGGACCAAGCCGAGTGAATTGGTATTTTATAGTGGATTGGGCATCCCGCTCATTATGGCGCCGTCTGTGGGCGCGCAGGAGGTCTACAACCGCACCTGGCTCAAGACTGTCGGTGCTGGCATCTCTCAAAACAATCCCAAGTATGTCCATGAGTGGCTGTTTGATTGGGTAGATAGCGGTTGGTTGGCGGAAGCAGCGATGGGCGGTTTTCTTGACGGTCGTCAGTTTGGGGTAAAAAATATTATGGATGTGGTATTTAAAGGCGTCAAAGAACCGGCTAAGAATTACCAATTGA
Source organism: uncultured Gammaproteobacteria bacterium (assembly GCA_964363685.1). Taxonomy (GTDB): domain Bacteria; phylum Patescibacteriota; class Patescibacteriia; order Magasanikbacterales; family GWA2-37-8; genus XYD2-FULL-39-9. Next base: position 24,635 of record CAYIJG010000003.1, on the reverse strand, counting down.
TGTAAAAATAATATGAGTGAAAGATTTCGTGACCCTACAATTCTCGGTATAGATCATAAAAAACCGGATTTGGAAGAAGAGAATTTTGATGATGATATTGTTGAGAGATCTTATCGTGAGATAGGAGTTGTTATGGCCCTTGATAATTTTGTGGAAAATAATGAAATAGATAATAAGGAAAAGGCTAAGTTGGCTGGTATGTCTGAAAGAAGACAGTGGGGTAAAGTTTTTACAAAATTGGAAAAAGGGGATAGGGTTGTGAGTTTTATTAGTCCGGGCGCAAATTTTTTAGCTATTAAGTATCTAAATGATGAGATTTTTGGTCCAACCAAGACCAACGAAATAATTCACAAAAGAAGAGACGTGTTGCGCATCAAGATTGCGCAAATTAACGAAGGCAAGGAAGATGAACAAAAAATTGAACTTTTACAGTCTGACTATAAAACAGAAATTTATAGAATTCCAAAAGATTCCGCGATAAATCTTGAAGACATAGATACTGTAATGCAAGATGTTGATCGGCAGATGAAGGATTTTATCCTAACTATGGTCGACGGTCTGATTAATGGTAAAGTGGTGGGGGGTAATTTAGAAAAATTAAAAAATTTCCGCACTGCTTTAAATGGTGAACTTCCTGAAAATCATGGCAAGGGGGGCTTTAGAGTTAATTATGGCATAGCCACCGTGAATGGAAATTCAGCTGAAGAAAAAATGTTAGCTTTAGGCAGTTCTTTGCAGGCGGGACTTTTGTCTAGAAGAACCACGGGAGAAGGAAAGTATGGTTCTGAATTTAATCAAGATCAAGTTCTAGAGGATGTTAAGTCAATAAATAGCTTAAGGGAAGAGATGATTAAAGATGGCAATACTTTGGTTGATAAAAGTGGAAATAGTTGGAATATTTTTTTACCTACTCCAAAAGAGGGTGCCAAGCAGACATATATTTTAAATAGAGATTTACTGAGAGATGTCCGCAAAGGAAAAATTAAAGTTGATTCAAGTCAGCAGCCTCTTTTGGATAAGATAATAGTCTACATTAAGAAATTGAATATTTTAGATGTTATAAAGCCTTTTGTAAAAGAAGAGATTGATGAGGTTGAGCAAAGAGCTATAAAATCAAAAATACTTGGCGATAAGATGAGAAATGGTAGTGAGTTGGAAGATTCAGAAAGAGCAAGTTTGGCACAAGAGCTATACTCAGATGAACGAGCTAAAAATTTTACTTCTAAAATGGAATTTGATAGGCGAGCGATTGGGATGAAAAATGCCGTTTATATAAGTATGGATGTAAAAGATCTTGGTGTAGATTTGTTGTTGGAATATGAAACAGTTCTGCAAAATATTGCGGGAATAGAGGGCGCTGACAAAAAATTTAATAGCTTTAAAGAGGCTTCTTTGTCTGCGGGAGATGAAACCACAAGAAAATTAAGAGCTTTTTGGAAGAGCGTACAGTCGGTTTGCGGAGAGTTTGGATTGCAAGGGAAGGATAATTTATTTACTGCTCATGTTGGTGGTGATGAGCTTACCCTGGCTTTTGAAATTGGGGATGGTGTGGGTAAAATCAAATCTGAACAGGTGCAAAATCTGTTGCTTGCTTTAAAAAGAGCTACGAATTCTCGTGTGATTGAAACAAGGATTTCTGAAAGTGAAAAGCATGTAATGGAAGGCAGTGATAATCGTCAAAAAACAGAAGCCCATTTGCGCGCTATCAAGAAAGCAGAAGCAGGTACAGATATAATCAAAAATATAGAGGCTATTGCCAGAAAACTAACTAATTCGTTGAAACAAGGGAAACAGCAGGAGGTTAGTGAAAAATTATCCAGACTACCCGCAATTTTTGAAGTAAGAGACGGTGAGGTCTTGGTTGATGTGGTGGTAATGGAAAAAAACGATATTTCTACACCGGGAGCAGACTTTGATTTAGTAAATGAAGGTAGGAAATCTTTTAGATATGATGATATCAAGAATTTGCTTGATAGGTTCGTTCTTGATTAGTCCTTTTGAAAATAGGAGTAGTAGTACAGGAAAGCGGTTGGCTTTTATTGACAAAATCCGGAAAAAATATTATATTATTGTAGCTTTATTCCCAAGTACCTGCCTACCGGCAGGCAGGGCGCAGAGGAAAATAAACATTCCCAGGTAGCGCAGCGGTAGCGCAGCTCGCTGTTAACGAGTTGGTCGTCGGTTCGAATCCGACCCTGGGAGCTTAGAAAAATAATCGCTTAACCAAGCGGTTATTTTTTATGCGTACATTTTACGAGTATTAATTTCTGCACGACACAATCTTGACTTTATAAAAAACTTATGATACGGTTAGTCGGCTCTTTTTTACTTGACCAAACGGATAACAAGGGGTTACACATGCTTAATCGGCCGCTTGCTCATATCCCGACTCCCGACCGCTACTTCGATGAATGTGTGAAGGCGGCCACGGCCATTGGTACTCTGCGTTTCCTCGGTAGTGCTTCGATTGATTCGATCTACCACGCCGTCCGCCGGACCGTCATGATGCTGCCCGACAACGACGTGGCCAATCTGGCGCTTCTCCGGATCACCACCCTCTTCTTCGGCGTTCCTGGGATGGCGCTCCTGCTCCATCCTCGCTACGTAGAAACGATCACCAGATCACCGTCTGGCCGCTCTTCTCAACGGAAAGAGTTTGAGCTCGAGACGAATGCCTACTGGGAGTTCAGGATCAATGTGGGCATGCTCGCTGGTTTGGGATGGACAGATCCCTTCCCCCACATTTCCCGCGGTCTTAGCGCTGACGGCTGTCTAGAGCGTGGTGGCGACTCCTACAGCGCCATGTCAGGCAGCACACCGGTGGCATCTAGAGCCAATACTGACAGACCTCCGCTTCAACAGAATTCAGTTTCCTGACGATTTCGATGGAGAGGTTCACTTCACTTCGCCCGAGCTCTTTGGAACGGTGATGGGGAATCTGCTCAAGATCCTCGAAGGACATGTCCGTAACGGCTGTCTTGGACATCCGCGCACCCCTGGCTCTATCTCTGTCAGTGATTTTCCGCCGTGGCAGGAATTTAGGGGATGTGAAGACGACTTCTTTCGTCAGTGTCCCCCGGAGGCACTCGCACCTGCCTACGTTTTCACACCAATCCGTGAGAACAACGACACGGGTTTCCACAACTCTATCTACAGTCGTTAATAGTCGTTAGTGAAACCGCGCGGCGGGGCGATCTCTCGAGGTCTTCCTAGCTGCTATGTTTATATGATTGCAAATAAATATAGCAGTGGAGATCTCGATATATAAAAATAAAAAACACTTTACTTTAAAACAGTAAGGTGTTTTTTTAAACTCACTAACGAAACTATATTGTTTTGTAGTTATAAAAAGTTCTAACGTCGTTCCACAAACGGAGCATATCAAAAATCCTTCAACTAAAAAAGCCCTTCTTTTGAAAAGGCTTTTTTAAATTTAATTCTCATCTGAGCTTACGCAACATAACAAATTAATTATTAGGTAGCGTAAGCGGCTCGGATGGTGTGGGTCTGAGCGGTGGTCGGTCGCGCGTTGCGTCCGAGCCGCTCATGGATCTTGCCCCGAAGGGCTTGATCAGTAGCAACTACCGTGACCGCCTCCTCGAGGGTGGCGCCACCCATCGACCGAAGGGCCCGACGAATGGGAAGTACCTGTACCCGCCTGCGAGGAACATCGCCGGTTCGACGATGACTGAGAACACTATCATCAGAAGCGGTAGTCCCAGGACGACGTCGCCCATGAGGTAGTAGTTCGCCATCGCCGGTGAGAGGTTCCAGTGGCCGTAGATGAGCATGCCGACGTCGCCATTCTTGTAATGGACGAAGTCGCCGACACTCTTCCACCCGCCCCCGAACAACGCAATACCGGGGACGATCGCGAGCACCAGCAACAGGAGGATGATCTGGCTGAAGATGGCGATCACCTTCCACTTCATCTGTCCGGTAGTATTGGACCATTCCACGAAGGCTTCTTCGAGGCGTCGGTTGAGGTACCGCCAGATCTTCCAGATCAAGAAGAGGATGACCAGCGCCACGGGAATCGCCAATACGAACTCGCTCATGAGAGGCTCCTTTGGCCAGGGTGTTGAGGGGTTGAGGTTGAGAGAGAACCAGGGAATTAAAAATACTTGCTTAGGCAAACTTTCTTAATTTCCTGGCACTCAATAGATCACATGTTTATTGTAAGGTACATGCTATTAAGGATTTTTGTCATAAATTAGTAACAAAAAACAACTCTAATAACAAACTAGATTATCACAGAAAGGCTCCTTTGTCAATATAGACGCTTGCATTAATAGGTTGTATGCAGATCTCGATTTAAGGCATTGACAAATTGCCTAAAATTTGGTAATATTTTTTATTGAAATAATTTTCACCGGAAAAGGGGTAATAACGCGATTGTTATTCATTTTCCTGGGAAACCGGGGGGAAGGATCGAGACAAGACAATGGCAGAGGCAATTGCTCGAGATGGTGATCACCTCATGATCACCGGCGCAACCGACGGAGACACTGGCAAGAAGGAGGCCGTTCTGTTCCACGATGACGGTACCTCCAGCAACGTGCTGATGTCGACCGATGGCAACGGCAGCGGCGGTCAGGACTGCCGGATGGAGCCGTGCCACGAGTTCGACGGCACTGGCAACGTCATGCGTCACGTCCGCATCGGCCTCGGTCACCGGGGTCCTGCGATCGTGGCCTGCGCCGAGTTCAAGCGTCGGTTCGACCTGATCCAGTGGCGTTCGCGCGAAGGCGTGGAACGTTCGGATCAGCCGGACTAGCGGACACCACGCTCCTCGCGCGTCAATGCACGGGGGCGGTGGTGCGAGACTCCGTTCGCACCACCTGATTTGTTTCTAAGTAATTGGAGATAGATCAGGGCGAACGGAGTTTTTGTTTTTTAAATAATAAAGTTTATATCAGACCTATTGTAAATAAAATCGGTTCTAATGTCGTCTAGGCAGTGGAGCCACATCGGACAGTTGGGCTTTACGAGACTTTAGAACTTCTGATACAATTAAACTATGCTTTTGATTAAGTAGATAGTTTTATTGGCTAATTTTATTAGGGTACCCATATTTTATTATGCCTAGAGAATTTAAAGGATCAGGAATCCCTACTGATGAGCTTGAAGGTTTTACTGGAGAAATAGTTGAGGTGGGAGGAGAATCTAATTTAGAAGTAGGGGATAGAATCGAATTTGAAGAAGACGGTGTTAAGCATAGAGGGGTAATTGAAGAAAAGTACTCAGGTCGTTCGGATCCTAAAATCTCTGGTTTCTCAGTACGTTTAGATGTGCCTCTAGTTAAACCAGATAGCTATGTTCTTAGAAAAACAATTTTAAATAATGGAAAGATACGAAAAATATCATAAAGAATACCAAGTAAACCAACTATCTTTCCAAAAAAGTTCTAACGTCGTTCCATAAATGGAGCCACATGAGGTAAACACACTCGAAAGGGCATGTTTATCTGTAATATCAGATAAATTGAAAATTGGTTTATGTCTACGGGGCCCAGTCAAAGTGATCTGGCCTCTTTTGTTTTTGCCGAACCGGAGGGAGTTTACCTGGTTGTTGAAGACGTAGTGAGTTCTTCATTATTATGGTATGCTTTATATAATAAGCTATGCTTCTAAACTTACCCACAGAAGAAAGATTTGCAAAAATTGACTTTCTACGAGGAAGCGCGATCTTTTTCATGCTCACTGCTCATATCAATGTCGTTTTTGTAAAAGAGTATAATTTTATTTTAGATAGATTGATATGGTGGGGGACAACAGTCAGTTTTAGCACCTTTTTATTTTGTTTTGCTTATATCTATGGTTTAAAATTATCTGACAATAAAAAAATAAATTTAAAAAAACAAGTTAAAAGAATGTTGCTTTTGCTTTTCATTTATTATGTAGCAGCATATCTTAGTTATTATTTTCTTTTTAACGGTATCTCAATTGACCAGTTCCATTCTATTTTGACCTTTCAATATTTACCTGTCTTTACTGAGTTTATTATTCCATTTTTTCTTTATATTATTCTAATTTTAATTTTTTCTCCAGTTTTAAAAAAATTATTAAAGCGACCAATAGTATTTATCTTAATTTCTTTCATTATTTATTTTTTGGGTGGATGGCTGTATACACTTGATGGAGGGGGTGATTTTTTAACTGTTGTGAAAACCTTGATGGTGGGCAATGGGCATACTCATAGTTATGGAGTTTTGTCTTATTTTCCTACCTTTGTTTTTGGATTCATTGCTGGTGGAACACAAAAAAGTAGCGTCGGTAAATCACCGGCTCTATTAATTTTTATAATGTGTTCGATTTTATTTGTTTTTTTAAGAATTTCAGGACTTTCTCTGTGGTATAGATTTCCGCCATCTATTTTATTTTTACTCTATGGAATTATTTATAGTTTCGGGGTAGTATTACTATACAAATATATCAGCCAAGCAAGTGTCCTAAATAAATATTTTATATTTTTAGGCAACAGAGCTTTGTTTATTTTTTTGGTTAATGTGATCCTAATTTTAGGTTTATCTAGTTTTTTAAATCACGCAACATTTGCCGCAGAAACAGTCTGGTTAATACAATTTTTAATTATAATAAGCATATCTCTAGTAACCTATTTTTATGATAAAGTGGCCACTGTTTGGCAGAGAAAGAAGATCTAGAAGATTTTGGCATGTGCTAGCTGGGCTAACGCTATTTTTAGTTTGTAGTCTTTTTGTAATATTTTTTTTACATATTAAATCGGAAAATCCAAATGATCTTTTTTTTAAGGATTGGACCTGTAATAATTTTGAGAACAAAAGAAATGAGTTGATTGATCTGGTAGAGCCCGATAAAAAATGGATTTTAATCGGTGATGAATTTGCAGAAGAAGAAAAGCAAGTAATTTTAAAAGTGAAGCTTGGCAGTAAAGCAAAAAGATATTTCGATCGGCCGGATTCTATAAAGATTTTTTATGAGCTAGTAAATACGGAAAATGAACAGCTGACAAACAATGTGGTGTCTGGTTACTTTGCTACGAGCTCTCTAATAAATGTAGGTGAGCTTTTGTTTGAGGAAAAAATAAATGTAACTAGTTTGCCTGTTGGTAAATACAAGGCCAATATAAAAGTAGAGTTTGCTTGTGGCCAGTCACTAGGTTTTTATGAACATATTTTTATTTCTTATCCTTTATATGTCGCTTGGAGTTTTGATTGGGAGGGTTATAATGTAAAAAATGAATATCTGGAAAAAATAGACGCTCTTTCTGAAAAACATGATAATTTTCCTCTGAGCCATCTAATAAATCCAAGACTATTTATTACCAAAACTATTCCGCAAGCACAACGAGACCATATAAGAGATTGGTTGTTGGAAAGAAAAACCAACAAAGGTCATAGTTTGGGTTTGCATTTGCATATGTTTTATGAAAATCTTAAGGCCGCACATATAGATATTCCGGAAAAAGATCTAGCTGATCTTGAGCTAGATTTTTATGCGTTGGCCGAGAACTCCGTTACGAGCTCACCGAGCACTACCGTTATATTTGATAAAAGTAAATTAAAAAAGAAACAACTGTACGATTTAACATACTGGGGTTTTCCATATGATGACGGGTATGATATTCTGGTAACTAATTTTGGTTATCGCGAGCTGGACAAAATGGTAAAATGGTCAAAAATTTTTTTTAAAAATCTTGGGTTCGGAACGCCAACCACCTATCGCTCTGGTGGCTGGTTTGCAGACGTAACTACGTTAAAGGTTTTACAAGATAACGGTTTTACCGTAGACACTTCTGGTAGAACAAAATACAATTTTGGTATAAATAAAATTCCTGGATTTTGGGATTTATCAATTACCTCGCAGCCGTATCAGCCCAATACGCAAGATCAAAATTCAGCTAGGGCACCAAATATGAAAATATGGGAATTTCCAAACAATGGAGGTGACTCATGGTGGTATACTGCAGAACAAATGATAGAGAGGTTTAATTCAAATTGGGGAGTAGTTGGCGAGCCGCTTGAAAAAAGAACCGTCGTAGTTTTCTTAAGTCATCCAGATTGGTTTCATGTAGACGAATCAAAAGTTGATGAACTCTTTAATTACACCGATGTCTATTTGAATTCAAGAGACAGTGGTCCGGTACTATATAAAAATTTAGAAGATATGTATAATATATGGACTCATTCTTAAGTTTTAAAACACGTATTTTAATATTTTTTATCGCTATTATTATTGTAGCTGTGTCTAATTTTCTACTTTATAAGAAACAACGATATTATCGTCTTTTGGTTCTATTAAATACGGCGGTTATTGTTTTTGTTTTATTTTTCTCTTTCGTTACTTTATTTTCAAGGCCCTTTCTCCGGTTGGAAACTGTGTCTGAGGCCGGGTATTTAGTAGAGGCGCATCAACCAATCGAAGTATCTTTTACGGTCCCTATTAATCCAGAGAATGTATCTCTTCGTATGTCCCCGGAAGTTGAAGGTGATTGGGTTTTTCAAAATGCTTTACCATTTTTTTCTGGACGGTACAAAGATAGAGCGATTTTTATTCCCAAAGAATCTTTTTATCCGGAGACCAAAATTGTAGTATATATAGTGGGTTTGAAAAGATTATTTCCTGGTGGTGAAAAACACGAACAATCTATTGAATTTTTCTCCCCCAATCTTCCTAATATTAAAGAGATTTACCCGAAAAACGGTCAAGAAAATATTAGCATAAAAGACCCTTTTGAAATAATTTTTGACGCGCCGAGTGGGGAATTCGTAAACTGGGTTTATGAGATCAGTCCACTAATTAATTTTACTGTCGACAAGTCAGATAATAATAAGAATAAATTAATATTCTCAAAACCACTTCTGCAGGACCGTGAATATAGTTTATCAATCTCTAGAGCTGGGCGCTCTTATCGTGTCAAAGATTTTTCTGATATTGAAAAGGGTGATTTGGAGTTGATTCAGAAAATTAACTTTAAGACCGTAGCTTCTCCCTTCATTAAATTGTATGACCAAGGAAATACTGTGCGAGTTGATAGTCCTATAAAAATAGTTTTTTCTGAAGCTATGAATCATACGAGCGTGGTAGAAAAATTTTACATTAGTCCAACAACTACCGGTAAAATAAATTGGGAAGATGAGCAAACTTTTATTTTTTTACCAAGTCATGAATTTAAAAAGGGTGTTGATTATACAATCAAATTTTTGAGTGAGATGGAAAATAAATATGGTGGAAAAACTGACCATGATATAGAGGTAAATTTTAGTGTAGTTGGAGAAGTTAAGGTTTCATCAATATATCCCAAAGACGCTTCGTATGGCCTATCTATCGATTTATCCAGAGTGGTAATTGAATTTGATCAAGAGGTGGATCACAATTCAGCGGAAAATTCTTTTTCTATGTATCCAAATATTCCAGGGTCTTTTTCTTGGGAAGGTAATAAAATGGTGTTTTCTCTCAGTCGTTCTCTGGATAATTCAACAAAATATAGTATAAAGTTAAAAAAGAGTATCAAAACTGTGTATGGATTAGACTCAAATGAAGATTACAATTATTCATTTACCACAAAAAATAAAGTTTTTTCTTTGGACGTACCTATGTATTACCAAAGCGAAACTTTTACTTGCAATATTGCCGCCACCCGCATGGTATTTGCTTATAGAGGAACCGCTCTTTCGGAAGGTTCTATCAAGGCAACAGTTGGTGAGGGTGGAGATCCAAATGTAGATTGGGTGCAAGGTTACGGCGTGCATTGGGGGCCAATATATGATTTTATAAGTAAATATCGTTCTGTAGAGTTAAAAAGGAATTGGAATATTGTCGATCTAGTAAAAGAGGTAGAAAGGGGTAATCCTGTAATAATTTGGGTGCACAATCAGCTCGGCTCGTCAGGTACGTTTCTACTGGATTCAGGCGCTACCGGTTATCGCGGGATGCATTCGGTAGTGGTAAAAGGCTTTGTGGGAAATGTAGAAAATCCAACTTCTATAATTGTGAATGATCCTTGGCGTGGACCAAGAACTGTTAGTGTTTCTAGTTTTAAAAGTCTTTGGGCTTATATTGGCAATACTGCTCTTGTGGTTTTTTAAGGTAAAAATCGATCTGAACTATTAGCCAAACAAGTTCTAACTTCGTTCCACAAACGGAGCCAAGGTAGACGAAGCGTATTTAGTGCTTCGTTTTTTGTATAATCATAGCCGTATTTTTCCGGTTCTAATTTTGCTAAATGAAAATTTGTTTTACTAGCTATTGACGAACAATCTACTAGAATGTACAATTAAATTGTTAGTCGATTAAATAATTGATTAATCAACAATACAAAATAAAAAATATGTAATTTATTCTTAATATAAAATATATGCAATCTATATCAGATCCAGCAGACGATAAATTAGCTGACGCGGTGGAGGAAGAAGCGTACCAAACAGCGAAAGACGCGGTGGAAGAAGGGGTAGCAGAAGCAAAAGAAGATGTAGCAGATGAAGAAAAAGAAAAAAATTAAGTACTACATTTTAAATTTACTGCTTATTCTAAAGAACCACCTAAAAAAATCATACATAGACTACTATATTTATTTTTAAATTTATCTATATGACAGAAGAAACCTCAGGAAACGGAAGCATGGTGGCCATTGTCGCCATTGTGGTTCTTGCAGGATTAGCGGTTGTTTTCTTTGTATACGGATTGCCGATGCTACAAAAAAACTCTGCACAACCTCAACAGCCTGGAACTACCGTCGATATCAAACTCCCAACAGATACTACCAAGCCCGCAGAACCTGCACCTACTCCTTAGTCAACTTAATTGGAAATCACAGAAATTAAAAACAGCCCCGACTGATTTGGGGCTGTTTTTAATACTTAAAAAATATAGAACAGGTAATCCACCCTTATCTCCCTAATTGACCCAAAGTATAACAGACTGTTATAATTAAATGTAATGAGTGAAATAAAAATCCATTTTCACTTTCGAATGGAATGATATTATGAAAACATCAAAATCCAAAGTGCCAGCCGATTTTGCCAAAGCCGTCAGCGCTAACCCAAAGGCCAAGGCGCAGTGGCAAGATCTCACGCCTATCTCGCGCCGAGATTTTATTAGTTGGATAGAATCAGCCAAACAAGCGGAGACGCGTAGTCGTCGTATTAGTGTAGCTTGCTCAAAGCTTGTGGCTGGTAAGCGTCGTCCTTGTTGTTATGCCATCGTACCTATAAATCTATATAAAGCCCTTGGAGTTAACCCAAAGGCGAAAGCTGTGTGGAGCGGTCTCACACCTGACGCTAAAAGAGATTTTGTGGATTGGATAGAGTCGGCTAAAGATAAGGAGGAGAACAAAACTAGAATTGAGAAAACTTGTGCTGTGCTTGCGACCGGGAAGTTCAGGCCTTAACTATTTTTCAATTTAAGATATTCCAATTTTGTCTCAAACCCATAGTTGGAAATGTATTTTAATAAGTAAGTATGTACACAACAATTATTTCTGATTTCTCAAGAGTCATCATAAAGCCTAAGGATAAAAATTATTCTGGCGCGCTTAATTTAATGCATCGCGACCTAACGGAGAAGTTTGGCGAGAATTATAATGTCTTTGAATATTTTGAGCTCAACAGTAAACTTCTTGATTTCTTTAAGTCCATGAGAGGAAAGTATTCTGTTAACTTGTTCACAACAGACATTATCCAAAATCATCCACTCATAAGGCCACAACTTGAAACGATATTCGAGCATATCTTTGCAGCCAACGACTATGGGTTAAGCAAGAAAGATTCGAGTGCGTATTCATTTATAGCGGACAAATTAAAAGTTCGACCCGAAGTTATCTTATACATCGACGATCAAATGGGCAACATTGAAGCAGCGAAGGCAGCTGGAATAAAAACATTGCACTACACGGATAACGATGATGAAATTATTAAGCAGGTATCTTTGTTGCTGTCTAAATAGGTTTTAACATTTTATACTGGTCTATTTTTTATAAACAATAGACAAGTGTTATAAAGTAGTGGTATGATTAATATCTAATAAAACCTTAATTTATATATAAAATCATCGTATGAAACAGTCGCTTCTTTTATTTTTAGCCACAATTAGCGCTGGTCTGGTACTAGTCGGCGCAGGTTGTTCCAATATCGTTCCAAATATTAAAACAGACACAGAGGTCAAAACAGGTACGGAAGTTGCGCCAGCTGATGGACAGCCAGGCAAAGAAAATACAAAAACACCCAAATCAGTCACCCCAGTAAAAAATGCCACACAATCAGGGTGGGTTTGTAGTGATACAGACGGTGGAAATGTCTCTACAGTTAAAGGCGAGGCGACCGTCAAAGATCCTAGTAATAATGTAGTTACTTCTAAGGTAGATTATTGTGGTAATGATACAAAAGTATTTGAATATTTTTGTGGCAATACTGGAAATTCAATTGAATCGGTTTCTATTATATGTAAAGATAATACATCTTGTGTGGACGGAGCTTGTGTCATTGTGCCTGGTATTTTAGCAATGATAAACGGCACCTGTGGTTTTGCCAATGGCCAGCTGTCTGTCACTGCTCCAGCGTCTGATCTTTGTACTGGTGGTACGCCAACCACTGTGACTGGTAATGGTCCTTGGGCATGGACATGTGTGGGCTTAAATGGTGGCGCCACTGCCAGCTGTAGCGCGCCAAAATATCTCATGAGTGGTCTTTGTGGTTCGGCTCACAACAGTACAGTTTCGTATGCGCCGACTACAAATTTGTGTTCTCGTGGTACTGCGAGTGCGGTCACAGGTCCAATAACGTCTCAAGGTTCATGGACATGGACATGCGCTGGTGAAGAAGGCGCAGAAGTTGCCAGTTGCAAGGCTTTCCCAGTTCCTCTACAAGTTTTAGATATTACAAATGGCGTCTGTGGTTCATCCAATAATATGACTTTGATTTCTGCTCCAACCACCAATCTTTGTGCGTCAGGTACTATTAGTCCGGTAACTGGCGAAGGTCCTTGGGCATGGACATGTGTTGGATCTGGTGGAGGCGCAACTGCTAGTTGTAATGCAAATGTGCGGATAGAGCCATAAAGTTCTATTGCCAATCTGATTATTTTACAGTACTCTAACTAGAGTACTGTTTAATTATTAACCTTTACGCTATGTATAGCAAATCTATATCCAAACGCCTATCCTTTAGCCTTACTATTAGTCTTTTTGTATTACTCTTTGCCACCACCGTACACGCTGCTTCACCTTGGCCAGCAAGTCCTGTTGGAACACAAATCGCTTCTGGATTAGTCAGTCTCAACACTACCGCCGATGGCTTTGAAGCTAGTGGCGTCACATATCTTAGCGGTTATGGATATATCACCAATGGTGATGATGGTGATGTGGCGGTTGTTAGTGATACTGGTAGTGTGGCGCACTACTGGTTTCCTGGCGGGGATCTTGAAGATGTGACTTTGACCGATACATCGGCCGTTGACCATATTGTCTATATAGCAAATGAAGCGGGTAGCAAGATCGAGGCATTTAATTTAAGTACTGGGGCTAAAGTTGCCAACAAATCATGGACATTGTCTGACATGGTGGTAAATGGCGGTGCAGGATTTGAAGCGCTGACTTATGTACCAGCAACTTATGCGCCTGCATCATGGGGGACAGCGCTGTCCGGAGGTTTTTTTGTGGCTGCATCTCAAGCCGAAGCCATGTTACGCGTTTATAACTTTAATATAAATAGTAACGGTACAAGCATTACTTCTGTAGCTCAAATCCCAGTCACGTATACCGATGTTGCAGGGCTTCATTACAATACACTCACTCGATTGTTATATGTTATTTTTGACGGCGTTGATAAAATGAAAGAATACAGTTTAACTGGAAATATTGTAAACAGTTACCAATTACCAGTATCCGGAGCTTCCGATGAAGGCATTACTATTATTCCTGATTGCGCTAATAGCAAAGCTAAAATTGTTATTACCAACGACGCTGCTTCAAGTAATGTTATGGTATATAATAACTATCCAATTACGTGTCCGGCAACTACACCAACCGTAGTTGATGCAGATCAAGATGGTTTTGCAAGTACTGTAGATTGTAATGATAACAATGCGAGTGTGCACGCCAACCAAGTGTATTACCGAGATGCAGATAGTGATAGCTTAGGTAGTCCTAGTGTTACTACCAGCGTCTGTTCAAGTGTAGCGCCAACTGGATATGTGACCAATAGTAATGACACCAATGATAATGATCACGACAATGACGGTATAAACACCGGTGTTGATTGTAATGATAATGATGCAACTATTAGCGTTAGTCAGACTTACTATGCGGATGCTGACCATGATGGTTTGGGGAATCCAAATAATACAATTTCTGTGTGTAGTAATACACCGCCAAGTGGGTATGTGACAAATAGTAATGATACAAATGATAAACCGCCAGTGGCAATATTACCGGAAGTGCCAATAAATTTATTTGCTAATATATTTTCGTCACGCAAGGTGAACTTACATTGGAGAGGAGATGGAACATATTACACCCTGCGTTTAGTAGATGTTAAAACCAACAAGACGGTAGTCTTTAATAAGATAACTCAGACCAATAAAACGATTGGAATCCCATATATACTTCCTAACCGTAATTATAAATTTTCTGTACGCGCGTGTAATGCTAAGGGCTGTTCTAAATATAGCGATAGTAAATCTTTTAGTCCATACAATAGAAAACAGCTAGGTGCCTTGAAACATTTTGATTAAAGGGTAAGGATTTGTAGGAAAATTTAAAATTTTTAAAATCGTATTACCTCATATATGGGACGTAAATTTTATCCAGATGAATTTAATCCAGTAAGAGAAGCTCAAATAAAGGCTATTCTTGGAAGAGAGATATACCACTCAAAAGTTTCAGATGTGGATCCAAATATGGGCTGTAAGTTATGCGAAAAATTAATTGGAGCAGTGGGTGAGATATGGTTAGATTTGGACAATAAAAAAACATCTAACGTAGTAGGTAAATTTTGTTCAGAAGAATGTTTGTTGGTATCAAGAAATAACGAATTGGAAAATCTCGGATATAAAACAGTAAAAAATTAGTAATTTTTTAAAAGTAGATTAAGAGCCACATCCTCACAATCATAAAGACAAGGAGTCTTGACATTCCTTAGTCTTTTTAGCATACTTACTTAGCTCGTTAAGCTAAGTATTTTAATTAGTAACGTTTAATAGTGTATGGATAATATATTTGACCCTAAAAAAATCGAGGATTTAAAAAAAATAAAAAATACCGTTTTGTTGTCAGTGGGCGCATTTTTATTGCTGGTTTTGATTTTTGGATCTGCCGGAACAATCGGTGCTGGTGAAAGAGGTATACTTCTGCAATTTGGAGCGGTCAAAGATAAGGTATTTGACGAAGGTCTTTATTTTAAAATTCCTTTTATCCAACAAGTCGTAAAGATGGATGTAAAGATGCAAAAAGATGAAATTCCGGCTAGTGCCTCATCTAAGGATTTACAGGTTGTCACTTCTAAGGTTGCAATAAATTATCATCTTTCTCCGAGCGGTGTTAATAGAATATGGCAGGAAGTAGGTAAAGATTATAATTCCCGCATTATCGCGCCATCAATTCAAGAGGCAGTTAAAGCAGTGACTGCAAAGTTTACCGCCGAAGAACTTATCATAAGACGAGAAGATGTTAAAGAACAAATAAAGATCAATTTGGCCGAAAGATTAGTGAAAAATGATATCATAGTTGATGAGATAAATATTATTGCCTTTGATTTTTCTAACGCTTTTAACGATGCCATTGAAGCCAAAGTGACGGCCGAACAACTTAAACTCAAAGCTGAACGAGATTTAGAAAGAATTCGCATTGAAGCGGACCAGAAGGTTGTTGAAGCTGAAGGAAAAGCAAAGGCGATCAGAACCGAAGCGCAAGCTCTTAGTTCTAACCCTAAAGTGGTTGAATTGCGTTGGATAGAAAAGTGGGATGGAAAAGTCCCGACTTATTGGGGTAATGCCAATCCTTTTGTGGGATTAAACAATAATTAAAGTAAGAGGTAGTCCTTAAAATATCATCCCGAGTACTCGGGATTGACATAAAATCGTTATGTGGTATACTCATTGTAATGCTCGCTACCACTAGCTAGCAGATTATTCATTAACGTAAGTCATATGATGTTCAGCAATTTAGATGGTACAGATGAACCTACCCCTCCAGCAGAACCAACAGAAGAGCCTGCTCCAACAACTCCTGCAGTTGAATAGGTAGAGCTAGAGTTTGATTTTTCAAACTAACCCCGCCCCGCTCCTGCGGGGCGGGGTTTTGTTTCGAGAGTATTTTTAGATTATTATCTCTGGCCGAAAAATAAACCGTATGATAAAATTACTCTAAATTTACTGTTATACCTAATTCTATGGATACGCTTACGATCCAGCCTAACCCTCTGCAATCAAAATCCCTATGGTTTGTGCGAATCGCCTGGATTAGCACAGGGGTCATTATTGCCTGGGCGCTTCTTTCTTATTTTGTTCTTAAACCACAAAATGTTAGTCTTCTTCACCTGGTTATCTGGGGGCAATTGATGGTAATTAATTTGACTTTGTTTATAGCTGGTTTTATTACTTCTTTGATTAATTTTTACCGTAACCGTCAAACAACGGATTTGGTTTTGAGAAGAAAGTTATTTAGACGAGTGCTTTGGAGTTTGCCAGGGCTTTTGTTGGCGGTTTTGTTAGTTTTATTTTTAGTTTTTCTGGTGTTCTCGGTGGCACAGTCTATTTTTATAGTTCGTTAGATGGTAGTAAATCTGGTTAGATACCTCTGGCCGAAAAACAAGGGCTATGATAAAATTATGGTAAATTTAGCCTTATTATTAATCTAAAAAATATGGACATTCCCGCTAGCCAACCAGTTAGTCAACCCCAGTTAAGATCTGCTTGGCCTCTTCGGGTTTCTTGGGTATTTATTCTTGTCTTCATGATCTGGGGTTTAGTTGGCGTTTTTTTATTTGAAAGCATGCTGTCGAATTTTTATTTCCTAATGTTTTGGGTGTTAACAATGATTGTAGAAGTGGTTTTATTACTGTCTTCTTTTGTAAGGTCTTGCATTGATTTTTTCCGCGCGCGTAAAATCGGCGATGCGGTTTTAAAGAAAAAAGCCTTCATTCGTCTTGTGTGTAGCTTCCTCGGCGTTTGCGCTCTGCCGTTTTTGTTAATTTTCTTAGGGTTAATGCTTCTTTCCCTTGCGCCGGGACTTAAGTATTAATTTTTATTAAACAAATCATAAAATATGGAAAATATTGAAACAAAAACTTCCGCACCGCTTTGGTATAAGATAGTACTGGGGCTTTGGGGTCCGTTAAGTTTGGTTGGGGGAGGGCTAGTGGCTTTTCGTATACTTGATGCATCTCCAAGCAAAACAGTGTTAATAGGAATAATCGCCAATGCGGTACAGGTAGTTTTGTTAGGGCTTCTCCTTAATCAGGGTCTGAAGTATTATTCCACCAAACAGTTGTTCAAAAGATTTTTAGTGACGTTTTTATTGATAGCGATAATCCCGATTATTTTGATAGTGATTGATAGTGGTGGTGAGGTGAGTGTGGGTGTATTGGCGCTTATAGCGCTACTAGCTGTTTCTATCCCCCAGATCCTCTATGCTGGGTTGTATGGATTATCCAGAAAGATTGTCTCGTCCTCATATATAGCTTTGGTAATTTCTATAGTTATACACACGCTCGTTTTTAGTTTGATTTTTGGGTTTCTATTTCAAAGTTAATTTTTTTAAAACCAATTAATTCCTGCTTCTTGTTTAGTAAAAAGCAAAGCTTTTTCCCCGGCTTTATAGTTCTTTTGGTTTAAATCATGAATGGCTTTCATAAATACATCATACTTAAAGCGGATGCCTTTGCCATTTTTTATCGCCGGATCATTAACGATAAATTCACTAGTTTTATCATCATAGCCAGTTATAACCATCACATGATAATCCGGGCCACCGGCGCTATAATGCAAAGCTGGAGCAAAAACTGGAGCGATGATCGGCTGGTTCTTGGCGAGTTGTTTTTTAATATCTTCTAAGCTCGGGTCTGTTACAATTTCTGTGCTCCAAGGGAGTCCAAGCAGTTTGATAAGCTCTGAAATTTTTTCTAGAGATTCGTCCGCACTAACTTGAAATTCTTTGTTTTTGGTAGCGATAATTTCTCTGATATGTTTAATCGCTTCATCTCGTTTAATCGTATCATCCGCATAAAAACTACTGACCATATAGATAGAAGTTTCTTCACAGGCATTTTTCCATGGTTCAGACCAATTGCCAGTTGGGGCTTGCGAGATAAAGGGCACATCAATGTTAGTGGCAGGAGGAAGGGTGCCACAACCGACCAAAGAAGTAGTAATTAAGATAAAAAATAGGAGGGAAGATATTTTTTTCATATACGAAATGAATGAGGAATTAATTTACTTTATTTTTCAATTTCCTGTAGAAGTAATTGTTTTCCTCTTTCTTCCCAAACAGTTTCGTTTCTATTTTCCATTTCCAAAATATAATCTGCGAGCACAGATTCCCTTTTTTGTTTTTCTAAAGATGGTAGATAAGATGCAAGTAAACTATATTGAATGGTCAAGCTTTGTTTCTGGTCTTCAATTTGTAACCACAAATTATTTTCATATGCCCAAGAGACAAGCTCAGGATTGGTTTTATTTTTTTCAATCGTATCTAGCAGTTTTGCCTGCAGAGTGGCTGTAGTTACTTCGCTATAATCTTCCTTGGATAAGAAATGTTTTATCGGACCCAGAGTTTCTTCTAAGTTTTGGTTAATTTTTTCCGGATCATAAGAAATGTCTTTGTATGGATAGAGTGGGCGCATTGATAGGCTGATCTTTTCCGGATGGTTAGCTACATCTATAGCTGAAATAGCCTCGACAATCTTCTGCGTCTGTGCAAAGGACAAATTGGTCTTTACCAGTTTGTAGACAATATATTGGAGAGCTTTGTCTATTGGGGTAGTTTTGGTCGGCGCGTACCTTATCATCATTTGTTTGATAAAGGTTGAGTGGTTGTGCGCTCGTTGCGGTTCGCCAATTGCATAACCATGGCGATTGCGGAGCCACTGGATAGTTTCTGTAGTTGGTAGCTTTAGGTTTCGCAAAATACCGATAGTTTCAGAAAATCCTACTACCACCAAATAATCTGCCTTTACGCCCAAGATTTTTTCTATTTGTTTTATACCATAATCTAGCCCGCCAAATCCGCAAGCGTTTGAAACATAATAGTCAGAAGAAGTAGCGCCTTTGCCTGCCGGTAGAGGTGAATAGGTGCCTCGGGGCACGGCTGTGATATTGACGGTTCCCAGTTTGTTATCAACTGTAATCAGTTGGATCATGTCGCAGTGTCCGCTTTTTTCTCCCACTCGTTTATCCAGGCCGATAAAAAGAATGCGCGCGATTTTGTCTTCGCCAAAAGGATCTGTACTGGTTGAGTTCGTGCCACTATGAGCGTCTATAATATTTTGGATAGCCTGGTCTTGCATCTCTTGCGCTTGTTTGGCAAGTTGGCGCGCACGGTAAGATAAAATTGCTTTATTTGAAATCCAAAAACCCACAATCAAGACGGCAAGGGTTGTTATTATGAGGAGTATCTTTTTTCTCATACAGTTCCTATCATTTGCGGGTGTGTGCCTATCATAATAATGTATAATGTAAACTAATTTAGTTGAGTTTGCTAGCTGCTTCCGGAGTGGAGACAGTCTTGCTCATTGAGAGCATCTTTATTATACCCCAACCAATTAGAAGGTAAACAGCCATAGCCAAAATCGTAGTCCATTCAAACACGCTATTTTCCACTCTGCTTGTGCCAAATACAGTGGTAAACGGTATAATAAAGGGTGTGGATAAAGTATATATAAAATCGGTAAATCCGGCAGAAGCATTAGCGCCGAATAATTTTAACAAGAAACGAAAAATTAAAATCGTTTCCACAAGGCCAAGAATATACCAGATTATTTGGGTGCCTCTGTATAATGGTTTGGTGCTTGGTGAGTTGTATGAATCCATATAATTGGTAATTATTTATTAATTTTTTTAAAGTACTTTTTCACCTCTGATAATTCTAATAAGCAATATAATAACAGCGATGACAAGGAGAATGTGAATAAATCCGCCTAAGGTATAGGAAGTGACCAGACCAAGTATCCATAGAATTATTAAAACAGTTGCAATTGTCCAAATCATATAAAAATGTTTAGTTTGATAAATTAAGTCTTTAGTTTATATGGAAAAGTCCTGGCCAAAGTAGGTCATTGGCCAGGCGACTGGTTTCTTACGTATTAGACTTTTTCTTCTTCAGGCTTGGTAGTAGGTGTAGTAGGTTCTGCTGGTGCGTCTGTGTTTGGTGGATTTTCCATATATGTATAATTAAGAATTAAATAGGCGACGCTCTGATTGTGTGTTCGCAATGATCGACCACCACATTTAAGAATGGCATTGCGCGCTAGAAACTGTTTGTTTGATAGTTTGGACGTGAGAGTTCTGAGTGGTTTAGTTGTAGTAGGTTAGATTATTAGGATCAACTCGACTAGACATGCCAACTTTTTTAATTTTAATCTTTTCTTTTTTCTTAATCTTTTCAATAATAATAGGCTCAAGGAGAATCTCTGGTTCTCGATCCTTTGGTAAACCCATTTTTTCTTTAACTGTTGGTAAACGTGACATATGTGGTTATTTTTGTTTTGTTTTACCTGTTATTTTTACAACTTTTTCAACTGTTTTTACGATAGCCTGAACAAACAAGTTGTTTTTTTCAAGTTTAGGAAAAATTTTCTTGCCGATACGTTCTTTTTGCAAAAGATTAGCGTTAGTGAGTGTTTTCAAATGCTGTGAAGCCAAGGGAAGCGAAATGTTTAGAATAAGAGCCAAGTCACTAACAGAAATTTTGGGCTGTTCTGCCAGAACCCGAAAGATGCGATAGCGATTGAGATCCCCAAGGACTTTAAAGGCATGAGCCATGTTTTTATCACTTTCAGTAAATATCCTACGGTTATCTCGTATCTGTTCTTTATTCAACATATTGATTAATTAAATAACTGTTTAATAGTTTAACTATATCCTGTTGTCATCCAAGCGTCAATAGGGGATTGTAATCAGAATGTATAAAAGGGGGATAACTTATTAATTTGTTTCTGTGTAAAAAATATCCTTGGTTTATATGGTATAAAGAGTATAATATATATTAAGCTGCAGTCTTGTTTAATAAGATATGCCCACATATATAGTCAAAGCCGATATTGGTTTGCGCGTGCGTTCGGCTCCGCTTATTCCGGCTAAAAATGAAAAAGATAATAAGATAGATTTGTTGGCCTTTGGCCAGGAGGTTAGTTTTTTTTCTAAAAAAGGAGAATGGTTCAAAGTAAAATATGAATCTGTAGCTGGTAAAAATAAAACTGGTTGGGTGATGAGTCAGTATTTGGAACTAAAGAAAAAAAATATTTCTACTCAAAAACCTGTTTTTAAAATTGGCATACCAAATTTATGGAATGATACCAATACTAAGATAGTGCGAGAAGTTATTGGTGATGAATTTGGTGGTGAGAAACATAAATGGGATTTGCAATGCACTGAGTATGTTTTTTATAAACTCAAACAAAATGGTGTAAAAATCAAATGGCCGGTGCGAAGCGGACGAGATGGCGGTAAATGGGGAGAGATTTTTAAAAAATTTAATTTGTATAAGGTTTCGGACAAGCCAACAGTCGGAGGAGCGATGTGTTTTACCGATGGATTTAAGACCCTAGCTGCCAAAAAGACTGGGCACATTGCCTATATAGAAAAAGTTTTTGCCGATGGTTCTATTTTTATCTCCGAAGCCAATGTACCTGGGTTGGGAAAATACAACGAGAGAAAACTTTCCCCAGCTCTCTGGCGAGATAGGTATAAAGGCCAGTTTGTTGATTTTACTTAAATAGGTTTGTTTGATAGGATAGAGCTTATAAATATGGTATTTAAAAAATAAAATATGAAATGGTACAAAAAACAGATGGACAAGATAAAAGCCGCGCAACCAAAGTCTTCTGATGATGATAAAAAAGATAAGCTCAAAAACGCCAAAGGGTATGTTATAGATGAAAGAAAAAAATGGGTGACAAAAAAGAAATTTCCTAATCCAGTGGCTGCCGGCAAGTTGAACAGACCAAAGACAGATTCTATTAGTTAGGTCAAAATGTTTACCAATCTTCGAAATAAATTTCAGGTGTGGTGGTTGCAAGCTGTCTACGGGATGGTAGCGAGCGGATTTGTGGTTCTTCTGTATTCTTATTTTGTAAAAAGTCAGCTTAATTTTAGTTATATTATTTTAGCCGAAGCGCTTGGTTATGGCGGGGCGGCTCTTTTTATTATTCTCAAAAAACAATTTGAGGCCCCTTTTGATCTCCGCTTAGGGTTTCTACTTATTTTAGCCTCTCTTTTTTTGTTATTCTTACCATTCTCACCACTTGTGGTTTTGTTTATCTATACTATCGTTAGAATCAGTGGGGTAATTATGTTTTTTGTGCCATATAATATTTTATTTTTTCGATCGACTCAGGAGAGTAAAAGACTCCATAAGATGACTGTGATGTGGTCAATCGGATCGGTGGTGGGTATTATCGCGCCGATTATTGGTGGGTATATTTTTTTTAGATTTGGCGTAGGGATATTTGTAGGAATAGCTATCGGCATTTTATGTTTGGCATTATTTTTAACTTTGTTTATAAAAAAAGAGGTCTATAAGTATAAATTTATAGAAGTCATAACCCATCTCAAAGGTGTGCGTACCACCACTATGATAGACGGAGCGTCAGAAAATATTTCCGGTATCTTAATAACGTTATATTTACTATCTTTTATTAAAGATGAATTTGATTTTGGGAAGTTATTGTCGGTTATAGCTTTGATGTCTATTATTTTTTCTTTCAAACTGGCCAGTTTTTCCGATAAATATAACAAGCGGTTTGAATTCATCTGGCCATTATCATTTCTTTCAGCCGTTATTATGATTTCATTTTATTTTGTCAGCAGTTTCTGGGCCGTAATTATTCTTGTTATCCTTTTTAAATTTGTTAGCACTTTGCTCAATCCGGTGCGGTCAAATATCATTCTTGATAAGATTGACAATGTTCCTCTAACTTGGATTGCCAGGGATGTTTTTCTCAATGTCGGTCGGGCATTAGCTTTATTTTTTGTATTTGTTATATCATATTATGGGTTCTTAAATGAGTCTTTTATCTTTGCGGGGTTGTTATTTGCGATATTTCCCTTTATTGTTTATAGGAAAAAAATTTATTCTAGACAACCAACCAATCAAGGTCTATAATAAAGCTATAAATATAATCAATTATTTATGGATCAAGAGAGTAAAAATTTTTCTGCCAGGCCACCAGTTCATTATTATGGCGATATTGTGAGGAAGTTATTTTTAGGAGCCGGTGTGTTAATGATAGTCTCTTTGGCATTTTTTTCGCCATTGATAAAGGTGCCGTTAGTTATTTCGGTAATCGCTATTATTTTAGTAGCTTCGCTATCTGGCTTAGAAAGTCCAAATCACAAATGGGTTGTTATTATCAATACCGTGGCCTCGGCTATTGGTTGCGGATTCTTCCAGTACACATCCGTGAATTATTATATGACTTCCACCACTTCTATGGATATAGATTGGGCATTTTTTATGGTCAATGAAGTTTTATCTATAATTTTTTTCTTGGCCTTGTATTATAGTAGTAAGACCGTGAGAGCTTGGAAGCAAATTCAAGCAAAATAAAATCCGATGTCTTCCTTTACTGAAAAAGTTTACAGTGTTGTGGCCAAGATTCCCAAAGGCCAAGTTTTGACATACAAACAAGTCGCCAAAAAAGCAGGTAGTCCGCTGGCCTTTCGCGCGGTCGGAAATATTTTAAACAAAAATTATAACCCAAAAATTCCGTGTCACAGAGTGGTGCGGTCAGATGGAAAAATTGGTGGGTATAATCGTGGTGCCAAAAGAAAAAAAGAAATTTTGACTAGAGAGGGTTTTTTGAAGAAGAATTAAGTTTGAGATTATTCTATTTTTGTAATTTTGTAGCAGACACCTTTTCCCGCTATTTTTAATTCCACACTCTCTCCAATCTTTTTTCCTATCAAAGCCGAGCCGAGAGGGGAAACGTGAGAAATAACTCCTTTTTGTGGGTCTGTTTCGGTTGAGCCAAGAATAAGGTAAGTTTTTTCTTTTCCTTCATTTTCAATAGTGACCTGATGGCCAATTTGCACGACCTCGTGTTGAGAATTCGGCTCTATAATAGTGGCATTTTTTAGTTGGTTTTCAATGGTTGTGATAGCGCTGTTTATTCCGCGCAGTTTTCCTTTGGCCAGTTGGTATTCTACATTTTCTGAAAAGTCACCAAATTCAGCCAATCTTTTGACTTCTTCCGCGCCTTTTGGTCGGCTATAATTTTTCAATCTTTCCAACTTCGCTTCCAGTTCTTTGATTTTTTCTACCGTAAGCATGGGGTCAGATTTCATCATGGCGTATTTTCCAGGTTTTCGATAGGGTACTTGCATATGTATACGATGATAGCATTTTTTTCTATTTAGGCAAAATTTAGCCTCACCCCTTGCATATTCAGCTAAAATAAGGTAGAATACGAATCTGTAAGTTTATTATTTAACCTAATTTTATGGGTA
>CAYIJG010000002.1:34508-35352 GCA_964363685.1 uncultured Gammaproteobacteria bacterium | reverse complement strand
TTCCTGCTTCCGCCTGAAGAATACCTAAGTAAATGTCTAAATCGGCTCCTGCCGGACATTCAATTACCTTTTCACCCTGATCAGGGCTTCCCTCTCCAAATTCTGCATTACTCATACTATTAAAATACTTATTAAGTTAAATTTATATTAAAGTACCATAAAACTCATTTCTTGGGAAGCAGGCTTGAAACCCAGGCCTCAAAATAATGTTAAAATATTTCCTTGCAAAACATGCCAAAAAAGAAGCAAGCTTTGCAATTACGTCGGGCTTCGAAAGGGGTAAATTGACTCTTTCCCCCTTTACTCGTCCCTAGTAATTGTGCTATCATCTCCAATATGCCAACAATTATAGACGGTAAAAAAATCGCGGCCAAGATAGAAAAAATCGCGGCCAAAGAAGCGGCTCTACTTAAAACCAAAGGTATTGTACCCAAATTAGCCGTGGTTTTGGTTGGCAACAATAAAGCGTCACTTACTTATATAAAAAGAAAACAAGCAGCTGCCGAACGGGTGGGTGTTGTTTTTGCTTTATATCAGTTTCCAAAAAATATTACTAAAAATGATTTAATTACCAACGTCAACAAAATTCAACAAGACAAGAAGCTGACCGGCTTGATTATCCAACTACCGCTACCCGAAAAGCTGTATGTCTCAGAAGTGTTAAATGCAATCAATCCCGCCATTGATGTCGACTGCCTGACCGATGCCAATATTGGCAAACTTGTGATGCAAACAAATCTGATTGAACCTCCAACTCCTTGGGCAGTTATACGCACGCTTAAAGAAATTAAATTTAATTTAAAAGGAAAAAATATTAACATTGTCGGCGCAGGTGCGCTCGTGG
>CAYIJG010000002.1:2376-34498 GCA_964363685.1 uncultured Gammaproteobacteria bacterium | reverse complement strand
AACGAACTGGCAAGTGTTACCACCTGCAACACCCACACTAAGGATGTAAAAAAGAAATGCTTGGAAGCGGATGTAATTGTTTCGGCAGTTGGAAAGCAAAACCTAATCACCGCCGACATGGTGAAAAAAAATGCAATTGTAATTGATACTGGTATTGTTTATATAAATGGAATCATGCAAGGCGATGTTGATTTTGTAAATGTCTCAAAAAAGACCAGCTTCATCACTCCTACCCCGGGCGGTATTGGTCCAATTACGGTCGCAAAACTACTTCTCAATACTGTCACTTGCGCAAAAATTATCCACACCTAAACTTTGACAGCGTTATATACGGGTGGTAGTCTAAAGGGACAATTTAATTATATATCTGTGGAAGTGAGGTGACCCGTCTACGTTGAAACTTCGACGAGGCGAGGAATTCCTCTACTGTGCCGCAACGGTAAACCAAGTTTAATTTTAACTTGGAAGTCCGGTCTTCAGATATACAACTTCATGAGCGAAGTTGCGTCCCGAGCAGGAAAATATTCTTATATTTTTTAATCTTTCCTGACCGGTAAAGATTTTTTTGTTAATGACCAAAATTTATAAGCTCGAGCGTAATAAATTTTGTGTCAATTAACAATCCGCCAAAGCTTTAGCGACGGCGGATAACCACGAATCTAAATATGATAAAATCACTCCACCGACTACTAATAATGCTAATTTTTATATTTGTTTCTGCTTCGGCATATTTATTTTCTACTCAAAATAATCAAACTGCCGTTTCTAAAATTTCAAATCCAACTTCTACACCTAACATAAATATACAACAAGAGGATATAAAACCAGCTGTCCTGGAAAACAAAAAAACTAATAAACCGGTTGATAAAAAAACAGAATCTCCTCCACCCACAACAACTACCAGCGCAACACTCGAAAAACAAAAACCAGAAACTGTACCAATAACAATTGTAATCGAAAATAAAGACTATAAGACAGCGGTTAAGCCTAGCTCATCTGCCTACGAAGCCATGAGCAGTCTAAGAGAATTTGGGCAAATCTCATTTTCCACCAAAAACTTTTCCGGCTTAGGCTATTTTGTAGAAGAGATTAATGGCCTAAAAAACAGTCCCTCAACGGGATTTTACTGGACATTATATATAAATAATCAAGAAGCAAAAGTTGGCGTTTCAAACTACTTTATTAAAGCTAACGATATAATAACTTGGAAATATGTCCGCAAATAAATTAAACATTTTAAAAACTCTGGTCATCCTAGGCTGTTTATTTTGGATTTTACCTGCCAAAGCGGACGAGATTGCCCCTATAGTAAGTTCAACACCTGAAATTGTAACTTCTACAACAGATACTGTCACTACTACAACTCCACCTGATACGAACTTAACTTCATCAACTGACGCAAATTTAACACCTACATCCACAGTAGAAACAAATACCACAACCACTTCTACAATAGACGTCGCCACTACTACTATTTCTAATACAACCACCGAAACTAACACCTCTTCTACCGAACAAATTCAGACTAATGGGAGCGGAGGTAATACTCAAACCCAAATATTTATAAATAATATTGTAACTTCTACAACAGATACTGTCACTACTACAACTCCACCTGATACGAACTTAACTTCATCAACTGACGCAAATTTAACACCTACATCCACAGTAGAAACAAATACCACAACCACTTCTACAATAGACGTCGCCACTACTACTATTTCTAATACAACCACCGAAACTAACACCTCTTCTACCGAACAAATTCAGACTAATGGGAGCGGAGGTAATACTCAAACCCAAATATTTATAAATAATAATGAGATAAATAATTCCATCCAAAAAATCTTAAACTTCTTAAAATCAAACCAGCTTGAAAATGGCAGTATTATAGATTTACAAACATCTGACTGGTCGGCAATGTCATTTGGCGCTAACAATACTTATGCTAATGAAATAAAAAATACCACTTTATCTCTCTACGATTATTTAAATAATACTTTGATAACTCAAGACACAGGCACGCTAAATAACTGCGCAGAATATCCAAGGCATATACTGGGCTTACTAGCGGGTGGAACTGCCAAAACCAATACTCAAGTTATTGATCTAAAAAATAAAATCAAAACAGAATGTCTAGCAAATAACCAGGTTGGCCAAGCTGGCATCAACGATGACATTTTTATTTTATTAGCCTTACTTGCAACAGATGAAAACGCAAGCTCTGAGATAATCCAAACAGCTATCAATACTATCAAAACAGATCAACAAACAGACGGATCTTTTACTTGGAACGGATGGTCTGGACAAGATGTGACTGGCGCGGCCATCAATGCCTTAAAATACTCTTCTACTTTCGGTATAACAATAGACAGCTCAATCTTTGATAAAGCCAAAAATTATTTACACTCGACTCAGCTCGTTGATGGTGGTTGGGGTTTTGGCGCTTCTGATTCACTCACTACCGCTTGGGCAATGTATGGCCTAAATTCCCTGGGAGAAGGCCAATCACAATGGACAAGTCCTCAAGGTAAAAACCCTTGGACAGTTCTCACTAATCAACTGACAAATAACGGCTACTACACTAGCCCTTGGAGCGCCGATGGTATAGACTGGTTTGCCACAAAACACGCTGTTCCAGCCCTCCTGGGCAAGTCTTGGCCTATAATCCTTACTCCGCTTGCTGCCACTCAAAATATAGCCAATTCTGCGTCTTCTGGAGGCTCTGGCACACCCTCGACTTCCACCCCAACAACTAGTATAATAACCCCTACCAGCACACCAACAACTACACCTATTATAGTTATTATAGAAACTTCCACTCCGTACCAAACAACTACAACGGGCGAAGTCTTGGGTGAAAAAATAACAAGAGAAACAGAGGTTATAAAATCAGTAATTACCAAACCAAAAAAATTAATAGCAAAAAATACTTTGCCGACCGTTCAAACAAAACTTGCTCAAACAACTCAAAGCGAACCTGAAAAAATATCTGCGGTTTTACCAGAAAATATAGAACCGAAAAACAAAAATCAAGATATAGTAAGAATAATTTTAGCAGTTTCCGGCGGTGGCGCATTAGTTATTGGAGTTTATTTAGGGTTAAAATCTTTAAAAAAATAGACATATGCAAAAATATCTCCCTGCTTTTCTTCTCATAGTCCTTGGCCTGTTCTCCAGACTTCTCCCCCATCCAGCCAACTTCGCGCCCATTGCCGGTATCGCTTTGTTTGCCGGAATATACTTACCAAAAAAATGGGCGCTTATAATTCCTCTGACTGCGGTAGTCTTAAGCGACATTGTACTTGGTTCTTACCAATGGCAAATTATGCTTACTGTTTATTTGGCTTTTATTGTTACAGGCCTAATTGGTTTAGCGATCAAAAATAATAAGAAGTTTCACGCTGTGCTAGGAGGAACATTGATAGCAAGTATCATTTTCTTTATCACTACCAATTGGGCCGTTTGGGCTTTTGGCACTATGTACCCACATTCACTAAACGGTCTCTTACAAAGCTATGTGATGGCCCTACCGTTCTTTAGAAATAGTCTTCTTGGAGATTTATTTTATGTTGGAGTTTTGGTTGGTGGGATGGAATTAATTATATCATTGCGAGGAGTACAGCGACGAAGCAACCCCGTGTTTCTAAAATAGGTCTCAATAAATAAGGTGGACTAGATTATTATATATTAGTCAAAACCTAAACAAAAATAAAAACAGCTGTAACAGCTGTTTTTATTTTTTCTTCGTTCATCTTTCATCTTTTTAAAAATGAACAAAGAAATCGGCTTTATAGGCGCCGTGACCCTCCACGCCTGACCTTCAGTCAGCGCAGACTATTTTTTGGCACTTTCGTGTCCGTGACTTTTCAGGTTGCTGACGGTTTTGTCAGTCCAACCCATAGAACGAATGGCCTTTAGAAGCGCCATTGTGGAGATCGATTTCACGCAAATCGACTCCCAGCTTTTTGACAAGCTGTCCACTACCCCTATCTCTTGCACATTTGGAGCTCGATAGCTCCCACAGTTCCAGTCGCCGACGACCGCGCATGTCACGTAACCGTACTCACAAAGACAAGAACCGCAGTCAGCTCAGTCCACCTTATGGGACTGTTGGTCGCGCAGGCGACCCGACCCATCTCTACGAAACGAAACAAGTGACTTTTCGACCGTAAGTCAGAACAGAAATACTCTACCCGGTGGGGTAAACGCATCCATGAAGAAGCGCTCCCAAACCGTGATCTGTTCAGACCCGATGTCTGCGGGGGTACCTCCCACAACACCGTTTATACCTATAAAACTAAATTTATAAACATAAGCGGTATTGCGGGACTCGATATTTAATTTAAAGAACAAATTAAGTTTTTTAGACTTAATAAAACAGTATACTATAAATTACCCATTTTGTCAATAGTAAAGCTGGACTTATCCACGAGATGCTATATATTTTGGCTAATATTAGCAATTTAAAAATAGAGCAAATTTATCCCCACATCAATTCCGGCGGTTCGTCTTTCTTTTCTTCTTCCAGTTCAGGCGCTACCACTACTTTCTTTTTTAGAGGACTCTCAGAAAATACTTCTACTGGAAGATTAATAGGAGCTTCCGCGCGCTTACTACCAGTCTTTTGCAATAACGGAGCTTTAACAAGCGGTAATGGAAAGTGCCAAATCGTAGCTAGTTCTTCCACATTAAGAATATAAGGATTTTTTCCCATTTTAAGTTTTCTTTTTTTATAAGCCTTAACAAAATCTCTCTTGAGATGAGCAATCTTACTTTTTTTGAAAGCATAGTGAGCCGAAGTGGTACCTTTTGGTACGATCCCATTGCGCTGTGGATAACTAAACTGACTAAAGGCACCCACAAGACCATCTAAACAACGGCTTGGATTAAAGACTTCTTTATTGGCTGCGTACATAGCTCTAATTTTTGTCTTAAACCCAACCTTGCTTATCTTTTCTTCTATAGCTTTCACAGTATCCTTTAAACCTGGTGTCATGTCAGACACCTTGCCGTCTTTAGGAACTTCTGTTTTAGCGCCATGCTCATCTTCATGGGGTGGAATAACTTGGTGAATAATTGTATCTAAACCAATATTAATCCATTTGAGAAAAAAGTGTTGTTCGTGGTGTGGTTTTTTATTCTCTACTATACTCTTTACCAACTCTTGTCCTTTGTGTTGCAAGGTGCCTTTGACAATATCTATCCCCTTCTTTTTCCATTGACCAGAAACAGGCTCAATAATAATTTGTAGCCATAAATTTTCTCCTGCACCAATACGAGTAAAATTTTCTAAAACCGCAGCCATCGGGTCAGCGAATGTTACGTCTTTAGAAATATTATGCTCAAACTCATCATAGTTTCTAATCGGATACGGATCTTCAGCTACGAGTCCAAACTCCACCCCAAACATATCGTGGGTTTCGTTTGGATATTTATCTGGGATAACACTAACATAATCCTCCACTTCGGTTATTTCTGCCATTGGATATTGTGCATAGACAGCCGCTTCCACCAAATCTCGAAATTTAATTTCGGTGTAAACTAAAAATTGGATATATCCTTCTAAACTAATAATTTCAAAACTAAACCATCTTTCTTTGACTCCACCCCAATATTTTTCACCAAAATTTGGATCGGCAAAGGCACCACTAAGTTGGGAAAATATCTGCTCTACCGCCTTTGGGCTTTGTACGGTATCAACAGGAACATCTATCGCCAAAACTACCCACTGCCAATGATGTTTATAGAGGTCTTCTTTTAGTTCTAACCAGAGATGTGATCCTAAATAAAAAAGAACTAAAGCCAGCGGAGTCCAGCCAGCGATAGCAAAAAGGACTCTGATTAACTCAAAGGTTGGTAAATTGAGAATCGTTCCCCAAACAGAAAGATCCACAGAAACATTAAATGGAAGATCAAATAGAGGTGGCATACAAAAATTAAGCGCTAGTGCTTAAGAATTTTAAAAATTCCTCCGTAAACAATAAATACAGCAAAAACCGTCCACCACCAACCGAACTCGCTTGATATCCAGCCGCTATAATAGGCTAAAGCGCAGATAAGAGTGGCGCAAATAGCAACCAAATGACGAATTGTATCATCAGACATAGTGAGCGAAAATTATGAATTAAGATTTAAGAATTATGAATTCAGTTATCGTAAAAAATTTCAAACTTCATTATTCCCAAATATTATACCACATCCCCTAACCTAAAACAAAACCCCGAGCCGTAGCTACGGCTCGGGGTTTTTCATTTTGTTATTATTAAGCCCTGTGTTTTTCTTGCCAGCTATAAATCAAAACGAGCAACGGACTAGCTACAAATATAGAGGCAATGGTACTAAGAGCCATGCCGAGAAGTAAAGCTAAAGAGAAATAATGCACGGTTGATCCACCGAAGAAATAGAGAGCAAAAAGCGGTAAAAGGACTGCAAAAACCGTATTGATGGAGCGAGCTAAGGTTTCGTTTAACCCAGTATTAACCAACTCGGCAAAATCGTCTATTCTATGTTTCAACAGTCGCTCACGAATACGATCATACACCACAATACTGTCATTAACAGAATAACCAAGCACAGTGAGAATTGCCACCACAAAAGCAATATCTACTTCTACCCCCTTAAATCTTCCCAAAGCAGAAAATACTCCCAAAACGATTACAACCACATAAAATAAAGTAAGAATAGCAACCACACCATATTTCCAACTAGCAATCGGCTTAGAAACACTTCTAAAAGCA
This sequence comes from uncultured Gammaproteobacteria bacterium, assembly GCA_964363685.1. Taxonomy (GTDB): domain Bacteria; phylum Patescibacteriota; class Patescibacteriia; order Magasanikbacterales; family GWA2-37-8; genus XYD2-FULL-39-9. The sequence goes on along the minus strand of CAYIJG010000002.1, from coordinate 27,758 downwards.
AAAGCTAGGAAAATAATAATACTACTACTGACAAGCGCAATAGCCCAAATTGAACGAGTTCTTAGTTGTTTACTGATAACGCTACCAATAGTTTCAAATCTATCTTCTATCACATTATTCTCTGCTGTTTCAAATTTTTTCTCAACACTACTTACCAAAACAGCATGTCTATCTTCAGATAAAAATTCAGTACGAATAATCATTCTATTATCACCACTCTTTTGAATTACCGCTTGTTTAAAGCCGTTGTCAATCAAAGTTTGTTGCATATCCTCAGACGCAGGTCTTTCTTTTGAAAAAGACAATTCAACCAAAGATCCTCCGGTAAAATCAATACCTGGTTTTAAGCCCCATTTTAAAAGCATAACACCTGATATAACCATACTAACAATCACTATGCCAAGCCAGAGTTTAGAATATTTGATAAAGGGAACAGTCATATAGCTTTATTTAGTATCATTTTTAATTTCTATTTTATTTTCCTCTGGCGTATATCCTAAAATCAGGATATTGCCCCTTTCTGACATTTTGCTAAACACAGCACGCATAATAGATCTAGTAACAGTAATAGCTGTAAACAAGTTAATGAGCGTACCAATAGCAAGAATTGAAGCAAATCCTTTGATAAAACCAGTGCCAAACCAAACAAGGAATACACAACTAATCAAAGCAGTGATATGACTATCGCGAATAGATGGCCAGGCTCTCAAAAAAGACTCCTCCATGGCATAACGAAGACTTTTGCCTAATCTTAATTCTTCTTTTAGACGTTCAAAGACAAGCACGTTGGCATCAACAGCCATACCGATAGACAAAATTAAACCGGCAATACCAGACAAGGTTAGTGTTACTCCCATAATTTTGAAGAGGGCAAGCGTAAGCAAAGCATAGACACTTAAAGAAAGCACAGAGAGAAGTCCTGGCAAACGGTAATACACGACCATAAAAATCATAACAAGTAACAGACCAATAATACCAGCCTTAAGACTCTTTTGGAGCGAGTCTGCACCTAGTGTAGCATCAACTTTTTGCTGACTAATGAGCTCTACTGGCACTGGCAAAGCTCCAGAGTTAAGACGTTGCGCCAAAAGTCTTGCTTCTTGCATTGTAAAGCTTCCACTAATCACAGCGCTACCAGTTAAAATTGCCTCATTAACTACTGGAGAACTAAGCATAGAACCGTCCAAAAATATTGCAATTGGTTTGGTAACATTTCTCTTGGTCAAATCGGCAAATAATTGTGTCCCTTCATCATCAAAATTTAAAGCTACCTGCACTTGGCCAGTTTGACTATCTTGGCTGACCTCAGCTCTCTTTAATTGTTTTCCAGATAAACCGGTATTTTTCCATTGATCAGCCGGAGGCACAATATCAATTGGCTGTTTGATTCTAATTAAAATTCTAGCAATATTGTAGGTTTTGACTGTGGAAGAATTTTCATCTTGTTTTTCTTGAACAGAAAGTCTCTTAATGATATTTAAGCCATCCGGACTTTTGATAAGTTCTTTACTAACTTCACCATCTTTGTGAGTCTCAGCCCATTTATAAAAATCTGGAACTATTGTATCATCAATAAACCCAAGATCGCCACCGGTAGATTTTGTTCTTTCATCTTCTGAATACTTGGTTACCGCTTCTTCAAAAGTCATTCCGCCTTTGATATCTTTTTGAGCCTCTTTGGCATTAGCGGAAGCAGTCTTATTAAAATCATCCATTTCTTTTTGTTCGGTAGCTGTGAGAGGTCGAAGTGGTTCATCGCTCTCTTCTTTGAATTCCAAAATTGGAGTTTCACCAATCATTTTTATAGCCTGACTAACATCGGTAATGCCTGGTAACTCTACGATCACTCTATAATCATTATTCACTCTGGTAGTTTGCACCAGTGGCTCGGAAACTCCCAAACCCCCACGCACACGACGCTCAATCACATCACGCACGCCTTCAACAGCGCTGGCCTTATCAGCCCCTGGTATGACGTCAGTATTTGCTTGATAAACCAAATGAGCTCCGCCTTGCAAATCAAGACCCAGATTAAAACCACTAGCTGGCAAGTTTGGAATGCCAACATTAGCCTTGTTATTTACCCAGCTTATACCTCTGTTGGCATAGGTAGGAAAAACAACTAATAGACAAAAGGCTGTGAGGGCAATAATTGAAAAAATACGCCATTTGAGAGATTCTTTGGATACGCCTCTGGATTTGGTTTTCACGGCCATAGGGAGAATTTAAAAATTTATAATTATACCAAAATCTGTCCCGATTTTGCTTTCGAGCAAAATCGTGGATCCCCGACTTCAGTCGATACTGAAGTCGGGACTACAATTTTAATGTATTTAAGCCTTTTTGGCAAGGGCTAAATATACGTTTGCGGGGGATAAAATTTTATGGCTCAACCTCGCCAATATACTCATATCTTGGGACAATTTTGCCATTAATTTCTATATTTTCAGTAAATACTCCCAAGGGCCGCACCCACAAAGAATATTCATTAATATAGAGCGGTCTATAAACCACCATGTCTTCCAAAGTAGATTCTAATTTGGCAACACCAATTACTTCATAATCTTTGCCTTTGTAATGTCTGTATTTTCCAGGTTTGAGCATAAAAATTTATTCCTTAATCTCAAAATACTTCTCACCTGTCCTGAGCGCTTCCAAAACAATTCTAACTGGTTCAAAAAGCGGGGTTGGCAAATTGTCCAATGGATACCAGCCAATTTCTTCAATCTTATCAGGTTCTTTTATAATTGGCTCTCCAGAAATAATTTCAGCGGTAAATGAAACATCCAAATAATGTTTACCCTCCTTCACCAAACTCATACAACTAGCAAAAGTAAAATTTCCTATTTCGATTCCAAGCTCTTCTAAGGCTTCTCGTTTGCATGCTTCTATCGGACTCTCACCAAATTCTACATGCCCACCTAAAGATCCCCACATACCACTACTATGAGAACCTTTACGCTTGGTAAGTAAAGTCATACCGTCTTTGATTATGACTACGCCCGAGCCTACTTTTACTCTGTTTTCTACCATATTTTATAATTCTAATTTCTGTTTTTCAAACCCAAAAATTCGTTCACAAATTAATTCTATTTTCTTTGGCTTCAACATATACCAAGAATCACCTTGTAAAACATCGTCGGTTTCTGCTGGTTGAGGTTTTTTTCTTTTGACAAAATGCTTCACAGCCAAATCATAACGTGCGCCGTCTATTTTTTCGGCAACAGCTTCAAACTGAATTCCCAAATTATCTTCACCTTGAGCGCTTATAGTAATAGTTCCAGCCACTTGAGGATTTTTTATGACTGCTTGCGAATGTCTTGCTTCTGGATCAGACATCCAATAAATATTTAAATCTTCATCAAAAACATAAATAACGTCACTAACCCAAACTCCCCCACTATCTACAGTGGCCAAACTCATTAAGTAGCCCTTTTCTAGGACTTCTTTAATTAGAGGTTTGATTTCTAAAAACATACATTTACCTTAAGCCCCGTGACACTTCTTGTATTTCTTTCCACTTCCACAAGGACAAAGATCATTTCTGCCAATAACTTTTCCATTTTCATCTTTCTCCTTGGATTTAGTAACAACTTGCTCTTCAACTTCTGCATCTGCAGTTTTACTAGCCCCTTTAAAATGCAAAGCGTTGCGTCTATCCATTACCGATGGCGCCAACTGCAAACCTAGATTTACTTTATAGATAAGATAAACCACTTCTTTTTGAATCAAACTTAAAAGCTCATTAAACATTCTAAATGTTTCTTTCTTATACTCTACGAGTGGATCTTGTTGAGCATAACCGCGCAGACCGATACCAGTACGCAGATAATCAACAGCTACCAAGTGATCTACCCAAAGATTATCCATCGCGCGAAGCAATACTTGTTTTTCAATTTCAAGTAGCATTTCCGGATTTGGAACAGCTTTAACCAAGAGAACTTCGTATTTTTCCTTTGCCAAACCAACCAAGTATTCAATAATCTTGGTACGGATTTCCATATCATCCATTTTTTGCTCACGCTCCCCAGAAGCCAAGTCAGTAATAAACTTTTTCTCATCATCTGATAAGGCAAAAATTGTCGAAACGGTTTCTAAAATTTCTTTAACATCCCACTCGCGACGACTTTCGGCATTGGTGTGAAAAGAAATAACTTGCTCAATTTCTTGCTCTACCATATCAAGAATTATTTGACGCAACGTCTTACCGTCTGTCATCTTGAGCGAGGCTTCAGCCGAGTCGAAAGATCCCTTATCCTCTGGTTTAAGGGATTCCTCCATTTCAGTCGGAATGACAAGTGAGTTGTCCAGCGCTTTTTTTTCTCTATCAAACCCAAACAAAATTTCTCGGCGTTTGCCATAGACAACTTCACGATGACGATTGAGCACATCATCATATTCCAACAAGTGCTTTCTCGAATCAAAATGCATGCCTTCTACTTTTTTCTGAGCAGACTCAATAATACGACTAATCATTTTTTGTTCTATCGGCATATCTTCTGGCACTTTGAGTGTTTCCATGACCGAACGAATACGATCGCCGGCAAAAATACGCATCAGGTCATCTTGAGTAGAAAGATAAAATTGCGATTGACCAGGATCTCCCTGACGACCACTACGACCACGCAACTGATTATCAATACGACGACTTTCGTGGCGTTCCGTGCCAATCACAAACAAACCTCCAGCATTACGGACTTTTTCCGCTTCTTCGGGCACAATCGGATTTCCACCGAGCAAGATATCAACTCCACGTCCAGCCATATTGGTAGCCAAGGTAACTGCTCCAGCATGACCGGCTTGAGCGATAATTTCACCTTCTCGTTCGTGATTCTTGGCATTTAAAATTTCATGTTTTATTCCTTCTCTTTCCAAATACAAACTTAAGGCTTCGTTTTTATCTACGGCCACAGTACCGATAAGCACTGGTTGGCCTTTAGATTGCAATTCTTTGACGGTCTCGGCAACTGCTTTGTATTTCGCTTCTTCGGTTTTATAGATTCTATCTGGATGATTGATACGCTGATTGATTTTGTTTGGTGGCACTACGACAACTTCTAATTTATAAATCTTTCCAAATTCTTCGGCTTCGGTCACCGCCGTTCCAGTCATACCGGACAACTTTGGATATAATCTAAAATAATTCTGGAAAGTAACAGTGGCCATGGTCTGACTTTCTTGTTGGATATTTACGCCTTCTTGGGCTTCAATGGCTTGATGCAAACCTTCGCTATAGCGTCTACCTGGCATTTTGCGACCAGTGAATTCATCAACGATTATTACCTCACCATTTTCAACTATATAATCCCGATCACGAGCAAACAAAGCGTGCGCGCGCAACGCTTGCTCTACGTGATGCACGGTTTTGATTCCACCTTCGGCATAAATATTATCTATGCCCAATAATTTTTCCATTTTTGTAATGCCCGCTTCAGAAAGCGTGGCTGAACGCATTTTTTCATCAACATTATAATCTTCCTTTTCTACCAAAGTTCGCACCAAATCCGCAAACTTATAATACATATCCGTTGCATCTTCAGCGGGAGCGGAAATAATCAGTGGGGTTCTCGCCTCATCAATCAGAATCGAGTCTACTTCATCCACGATTGCATAAAAAAATGGTCGTTGCGCCATCTCGGCGCTGTTTTGGACCATGTTATCGCGCAAATAATCAAAACCGAATTCATTGTTGGTACCATAGGTAATATCGCAAGCATAGGCATTTTTTCTAGAACATGATTCTAAATATTCTGTTTCAACTTTAAACATACCTTTAGCATCGCGCTCTTTGTCGGCCTCACTACCTTCGGATAAATTTTCACCTTGCAAAGTCTTTTGAGCATTATACTTAAAAGAAATTAATTGTTGCTGAATAATCCCCACAGTTAATCCCAAAGCGTCATAAATCTGACTCATCCAAACTGCATCACGTTTGGCCAAATAATCATTAACTGTCACCACATGCACGCCTTTACCCGCGAGTGCGTTGAGGTATGTTGGTAATGTTCCTACTAAAGTTTTCCCCTCACCAGTTCCCATCTCCACGATACTACCGCGGTGAAGAGCAATACCGCCGATAAGCTGAACATCAAAATGACGCATGCCGGTAATGCGTTTTGAAGTCTCACGAATAACCGCATAGGCTTCTGGCAAAATATCATCTAAAGTTTCGCCCTCGGTCAAACGTTTTTTGAATTCATCAGTTTTAGCGCGTAAATCTGCCAAAGATAATTTTTGCATCTCTGGTTCCAATGAATTTATTTCTTCTACGATCGGTCTAATTTCAGCAATAGCTTTAGCATTAGGATCTCCAAAAATTTTAGTGAGAAAAGACATATTTGTTAGGGAGTAGTGAGTAAGGAGTGGTAAGTAAAAATATTAAAAATTAGCCTTTTTCAAGGCTAAGGCATTTTAGCATAAATAGTTAGGATTATCAAGGGTAGAATTTCACTTCACACTTGCTTTGGTAATCGTTTAGAATCGGGAATTAACCCTAAAAATAATAGGTACGTAAATGAAGCCAACACACAAAGTCCATGTACACAAAAATGAATAGTTTTTTCAGCAAAATATTTTGTTAGCATGGTAACATCCTTTTTTTGTGTCATTTCAATAAACTCACTAATCTTAATCCATTTAGCCTCAGAATAACTAGCGGTAGATATAGGAAAAACATCGGCATTATCAACCACAACTTTTATAGCCAACATCTGAATATATTCCTGTCGCAGTCTTTCTTTGCCCAATTTAACTAAAGAAGTATATTTTTTTAGCTGGACAGCATCATCTACTAGGTCAATCTCTTCATTTAAAAATGCATACTGTGTACTACCAAATAAAAGCGTCACTGGTGATGCTACAAAAGATATTTCCCCTCTTTGTATAGATTCAGAAACCCCTAATTTTGAGGCAAGAACAGATTCAACGGCATAGATAATAGGATTATGACCTTTGATGTCTCGACTACTAAAAGGCGACGATTTTAATAATTCAACTTCGAAAATTTCTTCAGGAAAACGTGAGTAGAAATCAGAATTTACTTTTGTTTTTTTTACTAAATCAAGAATAGCTTTAAATAGTTGCTGTGGTATTCTCTGGGTTGGTACACTAATAACATTAGGATGGGTCAAGTTGGTTTTAGGATTTCTCACTCCAACTAAAATTCTAGTATCTAGAATAACCCTACCTTTTGGTCCCAAGGTTTTACCATCAATAACCGTAAGAGATATAACAGTGGTCGCATTCAATCTATTGACCATTTTCATAATGAAGAGATGTTTTTAATAAAATGTTTTTTACTCTCTCCCCTTCTCGTTCCACCACTTCTCCATCGTATTCTCCCGAATGAGCCGTAACCCCTTCATAAATAGGTCTTTTTTGATCCAAATGCAAATCAAAACTGACAAAGTCGCCTTCTTGTTTTATATAGATGTGAAAACGAGGAAAAAAATCCCGATGAATGCGTTTGGCGAAACTGGTTTTGCCCATGCGCCGATCTATGATTTTGGCATAACCGCAACGCATAATATTTTTTTCCGGATCGCTGATCTGATTTTTGACAAACTTAATAATCATAAAAAATACATTAACAATTTACGGAGTAGAAGTACTAGAAATTTCCAGTGAATCTACCGGTACTGTACTAGAAACTAAATCTAACGAACTCGTAGAAATATCTACGACAGATTCATTGGTATTAGTGCTACTTGCAGATAAAGAAATGCTCTCTGATATAGTACCCTCTAAAACACCAGGCTCCGTTGAGCTATCTACCATCACACCCTCTTCCACACTAAGCGGCGCGCTGGCTGGCACTTCCTGTATATTTACTTTTTGCAATATCTCTTGTAATTGTGATTCGTTGATACAAGTACTGCCCACACAAAGCTCTTTGGTATTAATTTTATCAGCAAATACCTCTTTGACTGTAGCGACACCGTTTTTAATAATGAGGCCTAATTTTTTTAAACTATTTTTTACAGCCAGAGTAAATTTATCTAATATAATTTGAGTAAAATCTAAAATCTGCAAATCTTCTGTTTCGTCGAGGCTCGGTGGCAAGCCGATATTCCAACCATTATTCACAAACACTGTGATGGTGCCATGGCTACCATCTAATGGTTGTAAAGCAATACCGATAGTTTTACCAGGGTCAGTAGCTTTTATGGCCACTCCCGGAATAGCCGAGGAAGTAAGATAATCTCCTGCTTGTATATTCCCATTGCTATTGGAAACACGTACAGGTACTCGCCCAGCTAGAGCCACAGGCATAAATGAGGTTGAGTATAAATCTCTAGTTGCCAGATTCTTAGCTTCATTACCACCCAAGATAAAGCCAGGGTTACCAGAAATCACGCCAATAATATTATCTGCACTCGCGGTCAAACATTTTTCAATGAAAAACCCGCCAAACTCTCCTGGCTCTCTGACATACGGATACTGGCTCGCGCACACTACATCGCCTACTTTAGGGCAATTACCATCAGTTCTACATTGTGGATTTAATGGATATGTTTCAGCGATATCTAAGGTGGTGCTACCGGTGATAAACCCAGTCGCTTTTATATAACCATTTACGCCCAAACCAAAATTAGTGCTTGTACCTGCCTCAATATATAATTTGTAATTACTAGGCGTGCTGGTACCAATAGAGATGCTTCCATTAGGAAAAACTTTTAATATATCGCGCGTTTGAGCCGAGTCTACGCTAAAAATAGAAGAAGTGGAACCCGTGGAAGAAGCAAAGATAGATAGGCCGCCTTGCGAAAAAATACCTCCTGATCCTACTACCAAAGAAGTCCCGACCATGACATTGCCTTGGGCTGAGATATCATTTCTTGATTGAATGTTTCCTACTTCAGCGCTATGAGCCATGAGGCTGGTGACTTCAGTGCCAGAGATGTCAAAGACATTAAACTTAGTATCAAGCACATAGGCATAACGACCAGAAACATAGAGAGAAACAGGCTGTAAAGCCATACTCGTGGTACTAATTAAAACAGGGCTCAACGGATTGGATACATCAATAATTGAAATCCCTCGTGTGGCAAGGCTAGTCACATAGGCATACCGACCGGAAAGAAAAATATCTGATGGGCTCGTCATAACCGAGGTGGTTGCCACCTGAACCGGAGCCGAAGGGTTGGATATATTGACAACGGACATACTGTGTGAATTAAGATTCACTAGGTAGGCATACCGACCAGAAACTTGGATAGAGAGAGGCCGGTCACCTACAACGGCTGTAGCAACCTGCTGAGGACCTGCAGGATTAGAAATATCGACGACAGACATGGTGTCTGAACCATCATTAGTCACATACGCATAGCGACCGGAAACGTAGATGGAACTAGGATTTTGACCAAGGCTGGTAGTAGCAATTTGTATTGGCGCAAACGGGTTGGAAATATCAACAACAGACATAGTGCCTAAAACAGCATTGCTAATCACATACGCATAGCGACCAGAAACGTAGACAGAAGTAGGACTTGTACCAACGCTTGTAGTAGCAATTTGTATTGGCGCAAACGGGTTGGAAATATCAACAACAGACATGCTGTTTAAACTATTATTAGATAGATACGCATAGCGACCGGAAACGTAGATGCCAGCATGGACTCCACCGACAGTAGTAAGGCTAATAGTGATAGGAGACAGTGGATTTGATATATCTATGATAGTTAAATTACTAGATGCTTGTTGGTGACCTACATAAGCATACCGACCGGAGACAAATACAGTATCGGGGCTGTTAGTTATGGTGCTACTAGCCACAAGAGAAATAGTCGTACCCGAATCAATAATGTTTGAAATATTTCCGACTACGGATAGTTTTTGGGTAGGGGTACTAGTGCCAATACCAACATTGCCACTTTGCAAGACGGTCAAGAAATGCGCATTGGTTGAAGAGGTTATGGCAAACGGATTAATACCACCCACACCTTTAACCACGAAAGTGGAATTAGGAGTTGAAGAAACAACACCAACATTACCAGTTATATTGTTTATAAAAACCCTATCTGTTCCACCTGCACGAAGATGTAAACTTGTCCCACTTGGCCCACCAATAAACGCTTGTCCGCTTGTTCCAGCTACTCTCCCTAATTGAAATGTATAATGAGCGCCATTAGTAAAGCTCAAGGCGATGTCATTTGTAGTTGGTGTTTCTATTGTTAATTGCCCAGTTTGTGAGAGAGAATTTGGGCCAACCACTACTTGTCCATCGCTTCTAACTGCAAATAATTGAGCGTTGGTTGAAGATGAGATGATCAAAGGATTTGTCCCAGCTACTCCTTGGATTGCTAAAGAAGCACTAGGAGTAGATGAGTTTATTCCTATCTTGTTTGATACGTATAAATTTGTTGAGGTAATCATAGTGCCACCAGCGGTGGTAAAGATAAGACCGCCAGATAAGGTACCGCCGGTTAAAAGGAGGTAATTAGAAGCAGTGAGACTATTGACCACCATACCATCACTGATAGAATCATTTGGTAAATTCACATTGCCGGAAACATACAAATTGGTGGTAGTCGCGCTGACTAGTAATGCGTTAGTGGCAGTAATACTTGTCCCGCTGGCCATGGTAAAGGTCAGAGTATTGGCTAAATTGGTGAGACCGGAAATAGAAACATTGCCACCAATGGTCAGAGATCCATCTGCAGCTACCGTAAAAGAAGTATAGTTGGCAGTATTATGGGCAAAACGCAAAGAATACGTGCCCATAGTAAGGGCCGTGGAGGTGGTAAGGGTAGAACTAAGCGGTGGGTATACCGTACAATTTTCATCGCCAGGAGAACAGGCGGGGTCGATAGTTTCTCCAGGGGCATATGGAGTGTTAGGAGGACTGGCAAAGGCGGGATAGAAGTAATATCTAACTACTACTAATCCAACAAAAATTAAAGATAGGATTATAATCTTATCAAATTTTATTTTTAGTTTTTTCTCGCGCAAAGCTATGATTTTTGCTTTGGCGGAGAGTATTATTTTTTTATGAAAATCCAGCATAAAAACCACTGCTTATAGTATACACTAAATAAGATATTTTACCTACAGGTTTACCAAATAATTTATTTTTTATTTATCTTCCAATATTTGTAAAATTTAAATAACAATAAGATAATCACCAAAACTAATAGTGTTGTTTTCCAAAATAAAGATTTTGACCACCAAAATTCGGGTGTTAAACTCATGTTCGTACCTACCCCATCTGCCCCACCAGGGTTTAACAAAAAAAACTTAGGTAGCCATAATTTGGCCTTAGCATATAGTTGAGCAAACGCGGAGACAGGTACTTCTGTGGAGGAAGACATTGTAGGCACAGGTTCAGTAGTAGTATCTGTAACTCCTTCAATTATTTTTCCTCCCGTTGAAGTAGGCTTTGTCGAAATTGGGGTTTTTATAGGAGGCGTGGAGCTGGTTGTAATTGGAGTAGGAGTTGTGGTAGTGCTAGAAGTAGTAGGTTGGGTCGGAGTAACTACAGGATTTGGGATAGGCAAAATTGTATGGCCTCCTCCCTCATTGCTAGCCCGGTTACTAGCCGGACGCCAATCAGTTTGTACCAAACAATTAGTACAACTAAAATTGACGACGCCTGTGTTAACACCATTGGCCGTGCCAGAAAATATACCTTCAGAATTTATTGTCACTCCGGAAAAATCTATCCAACCAATATTAGTCCCCCACGCAGTGCCGGACAAAACTCCTTCGCTATTATTGATTACACCACCGTTGGCAGGATTAAGTGTTATCCAACCATACAAATCACTCCAGGCATCGCCTATTAACGCAGTATCCGTAATACGGACATTGCCATTAGTGGCCTTAAAATTTATCCAACCAATTTTTTCACTCCAGACGTAACCATCACTAATAGTACCGTCCGTAGTAGATGCAAATACCGGCTTTACTAAAAAAAATGTTATTAAAAATAACAACAATAATGTGCCGATTCCCCCTTTTAAAACCATATAAACTTCTTGAAGAAATTAACCCCAACTGACTTTCAGTTTTAGTTAACTCCAAGATTAAAGTTGAATTTATGTTTCTATATTATACCACGTTTTTTAAGTAGTTTAATTTTATCTCTCACTAATTAATTCTTACAAAACAATTATGACAGACCGGTTTATAAGTAAAGGTGCCATCATCAGGAATAACCGAAGGAACACCGTTAGTAATAGGTATTCCTTTGCTATACACTTGGGTATAGGCTCCACCCAACTGATGGCAAACCTCGCAAACTGATCTTTTGTATTTCACTTCTTTTGGTGCTAACTCAAACAAGCGTCTCACCACCTCAAACAATTCTCCTTTATAATCCATATCCAATCCAGCCGCCACAATTTTTGTGCCTCTTTTTAAGAGAATAGCAATAACCTGCACATCTTCCGGCTCAAACATATGAATCTCATCAATACCGATCACGGAAAAATTTTCATTCAGGGCTTCGTGCAAACTCGTAATTTTTTTAGCTTCTATACCGACGCCATTGCGAGAAAAAATTTTTTCATCTCGCACATTACGGTTGGATTGATAGAGAATGTGAGCAATATCGGTATATTGCAATGGCGCAAAATGACTTATCAAATCAAAAGATTTTCCGCTTTTCATTGGTCCGAGTATGAGGGTTAAATCCATATTTATTATTTCAAAAGCAAAGCTCGCACTGGCGATCCGTCTACACTCTGCAAAGCCAAAGGCGCAGCCATCAAAAAGTATTCCCCTGCCTCAACGCTTGCTAAATTTATGCTTTCCAAAATCGGAATATTTTTTTCTAAAAAAGCGGTATGGGGCGTGTTATCTAGCGAACCTTTTTGTTTTACAGAAAAGTAGTCTATGCCGATTAATTTTATATTTTTATCTGCCAGATATTGCGCAGCGTCACTAGAGAGGTACACATAATCTTTATAAAACTCTGTGTAACCACGCTCTGAACTTTTTGTTTTCAATAAAATTCTTTCACCGGCAACAATATTAAATTTTTCTAAAGATTCTTTACTAACCGATTCATCACATTCTCGCACATCCAAAACTCTACAAGGACCAATAAAATTATCCAAAGGTAATTCATTTAAATTTTTTCCAGAATCAAAAACATGACTAGGAGCATCAATATGCGAACCAAAATGAGTGCCGAAACTAAGTTTAGTCAGCTGAAAACCGCCGGCGCTTTTTATTTTTTCCATAGTCAAAAGCGGGTCGCCTGGATAAACAATAGTTTTTTCATCCAAAGGCAAGGAGATATCAATAATGTTTTTATATTCAAACATATTACTTCTTTTTCTTTGTTACACTAACACTGTGTCCGCCAAACTGATTACGCAAAGCCGAAACCACTTTGCCTGTATAACTTGGATTTTTAGCAGAACGGTAACGGAACAATAGAGAATCTGCAATCACTTTCGCCGCCACCTTAAATTCTTTGGCGGTTTTGACAGTCCAAGCGCCTTCTCCCAAATGGGAAACCGTACTAGAAATATCAGCCAAATTTTGCCCATATTCTTCCAAGCCTTTTTTGAGCCAGCCAATGAGACGGGACTCAACCACACTGCCGTGATTATAAATATCAGCTATTTTAATCAGGTTAAGCTTAAATGGAGCTTTTTTCATAATCGCAAAACCTTCACCAATTGCCTGCATCATACCATATTCAATGCCATTGTGAACCATCTTCACAAAATGCCCTGCTCCTAAGCCTTGGAAATGCTCAGTCCCACCAGCCGTTGCCCCATCGACAAACAATGGTAACAGTTCGTCATATAATTTTCTTTCCCCGCCAACCATAAAACAAGCGCCATGGCGCGCCCCGCCCGGACCACCCGAAAAGCCAACGTCAGCAAACCTAATTCCCAGTTTTGCCAATTTCTTGCCACGACGAATAGTGTCTTTGTAATATGAATTACCGGCATCAAGAATAATATCGCCTTTTTGTAAAAAATCTACCAAACCGCCTTTATCAAAGATAGTTTGATCAATCACGTCGCCAGACGGCAACATCAACCACACAATTCGAGGCTTACTAGATAGCTGAGAAAAAAATTCTGGCAAAGAAAAAGATGGCACCATACCATACTTAATCATCTCCTGGGTTTTTTCGGGAGAACGATTGTAGCCCACCACTCGCCAACCTTTTTCCATCAGTTGCAAAGCAAAATTATTTCCCATTTTTCCTAGACCAATAATGCCAATCTGTTTGTTTAGCGCTGGAAGAGTGTCCGCTGGCAAACTAGGAGCAAATTTATCGCCTTTAGGATATGTTAATAACTTAGCAGATCCATTTTGCCAATGTTTTATTATCGGCTCAACAAACCGCCACTCAGCCATTATTTCGGCTGTGGAGATAAACAAAGTTTGATCGCCCTTAATAATATCGGCTAGCAACTGATCATAAGGCGCCACCAAACTATCGGAAGCATAAGTAGCTTTATAATCAAAACCAAAATTTTCTCCTTGCAATGAAAAATCATAGCCTGGTTTTTTGACCAAAAAACGAATTTTCATGCTTTCTTCTGGATTGATATGATAATGCAAAATGTTTTGAAGATGTTGATTTGGTGGACACAAACATGGGTGCGGATGTTTGAATGTGACTCGCACTTCGGTGGATACTTCGTGTAGGGCTTTACCGCCTGAAAGATATATAGGAACACCAGTAAAAGGTCCTGTGTGCATAGTAGCTTTGATTTTGAAATAGGTTTCGGTTTGGCTCGTAGGAGGCACTCCTGATTCGGATAGATAAGAATCATACTGCGCGCGAACCGTATTTTGAAAGACTCCGGTTTTATCCAAAATTTCTAGTTGATTAAGTGTTTTGGCTCGAGCCTGGCGGATAGAATCGGCGCTAAAAGTGCCAGGATGATCCATTGTAAGTAAAGCCAGGAGCTGGAGCAAGTGGCTTTGACCAACATCACGCAAGGCTCCTACCCGATCATAAAATTCACCGCGTTTAGCCACATCAATTTTTTCATTAAAAATACATTCAATTTTTTCAATGTATTTATTATTCCAGCCCGGTGTCAAAAAAGAATTACTAAATCGAAACGCGATAATATTACGGACGGTTTCTTTGGCTAAATAGTGATCCACTCGGTAAATCTGTTCTTCTTTGAAAAGTTTTCCGAGTAGTGCATCCAACTCTTCGGCAGTTTCCATATCACGGCCAAAAGGCTTTTCCAAAATAACCCTAGTCCAACCTTCTTCATCACTGCAGGGCGTGGTCAGGCCAGATTCATGTAGTTGCTTAAGAACGGTTTTATAATGCTCGGGTGACACAGCTAAATAAAAAAGTTTATTAGCGCAAACGCGCCACTGGCCGTCCACATGTCCGAGGGTTATAGCTAATTTTTTATACCCAGCTGGTTCGTCAAAATTACCTTGAACAAAGAAAAAATGATTGATAAATTCGTTTTTGCCATCACTGCCTGGCAAAAGCTCAGCCAAATATACACGCAACTGCTCATCATCCCAATCACGCCGGCCAAAACCATAAACCTGCCATTTATCAGGCAAAAGCTTATTTTTATGCAAATTAAATAATGATGGTAAAATTTTACGCTTTACCAAATCACCGGTAATCCCAAAGAGAACAAATATAGTAGGAACAGCAAAATGCTTATTTTCGTTAGATAGCATAAAAATCAATCTTTTCTTAGGATTATTGTAATTTTTTATACAACCATATTTTACTATACTTACCGCTAAGTGGCAATTTTTAAAAACAAAAAAAGTGACTGCTTTTTAGGCAATCACTTTTTTGCTATTTGTTTAATATCGTCTGCGGAAATTTTTATTACCGCTGCCGGCGCTACTACCACCAAACGGACGTCTTGGCGGAAAAGTACTGCGGCGTTGATTATTTTCTTCTTTGAAAAAACTTGGCGCGGAATTGGCTCGACGTGGAGGTAAAATTGGCAAAGACATGATTGGAATTGTTTTTTTAATAAGTCTTTCAATTTGCTTGATATCTCCGCGTTCGTCTGGAGTGGCAAATGAAATCGCTTTACCAAAACTTTCGGCGCGACCAGTACGGCCAATACGGTGTACATAATCTTCAGAGTTGTCTGGTAAATCATAGTTTAAAACCAAAGATATTCCAGTGACATCAATACCACGAGAAGCGATATCAGTAGCTACAAGCACTCTATACTTTCCACGCTTGAAACCTTCCAAAGCATCTTTGCGTTGCGCAAGCGAACGGTTGGAGTGAATTTCAGCGGCGGTGTGGCCCATACCACGGACATTGATAGTAATCCTTTTAGCGCCATGTTTGGTACGGGAAAAAATCAGCACTGATCCAGTATTGTCAGCTAAAATCTTATCCAGTAATTGAGTCTTACCGTCTTTATTTACAATGAATAATTCTTGTTCTACGTTTTTGGCAGAAGTTCCGGCTGGCGCAACTTCTATGCGCAACGGAATTTTCATGTAACGACTAGCAACCTCGGCAATCGCGCGCGGCATGGTCGCGGAAAACATGAGTGTTTGACGATCGGTTGGAACAAGCGCCAAAATTTGTTTGATCTGAGGCATAAAACCAATATCAAACATGCGGTCAGCTTCATCAAGCACCACAATTTTCATTCTGTTGAGAGTTAAATTTCTTTGTTCGATATGGTCCATCAGTCTGCCTGGAGTAGAAACGATAATATGCGGACCACGAGCGAGCATCTGTCTTTGCTGATAAGCGGAAGCGCCACCGATAAGCACGGCGGTACGGAGACCAAGCGGTCGGCCAATTTTCTGTAATACTTCATCTACCTGTAGAGCTAATTCACGGGTAGGAAGCAAGATAAGACCTTGGGCTGGACTGGTGATTTGGGACAAAATTTGAATCATGGGTATACCAAAAGCCAATGTTTTGCCAGTTCCAGTCTGAGCAATTCCAACAATATCTTTGCCTTGCAAGGCTTGCGGAATACATTGGTGCTGGATAGGTGTAGGTACCAAAAATTTCAACCGCTCAAGGTTATCAAGTAGTTTTGGGGCGATCCCAAGGTCGCTAAAACGAGCTTGGGCTGGTGTGTTCTGTGTCATATTGTATTGTTTAGTGACCTCCCGATTTTGTTTCGACAAAATCGAGGATCCACGATTTTGCTCGAAGCAAAATCGGGACGAATTCCACAAGGTCAAATACTGCTAATGACACAAAATAGATCCGTCCTGGGATAAACCCGGGACGACAGATTGAACAACCTGTCGAGTCCTTGGCTAACCATATTGGTAGCCATTATTAAGAAGTCGCTAGTATAGCAGAAAAGCTGGGGTTTGTCAATAGTAGACGAATTAAATATGGGACTACATGACTCTTGACAAAATAATTACTTTGTACTAGACTAACAAGTCCATTTTATGGATAATGCTCTTTAATAATATGGTAGAAGGCACCCTCCAAAGCATTACTTGTTTTTGAGAGTGTCTTCTACCAACAACCTCCTGCCAGGAAAGACCGATGACCACCCAGGCCTGCCCGCTTCTCATCAATATTGTCCCCAACCCCAAGAACCCCGACAGGAGCCAGTTCCTTCTGAGCGTACGCGAGACTGACCTGTCGTTCGCTGTCAAGACAACGTCGCTGAATGCCATCGCCATCGGGAAGATCCTGCGCGTGGGCGTCTCCCTGATGGAGATCGGCTTCCGCGTCCTGAACGTCGACTTCGACGAGCGGACGGGAGAATGGTTCGGCAAGTGCCGGATCTTCGGGACGAACTACGTCGCCGAGTACCGGTACCACAGCGGGCGACGCGACGGCACCATCACCTTCGAGTAGCCGTAAGATCGTCGATGCGCCGCCACCCGCCGCACCTCTGAGTTTATCGGGGCGCGGCAACAAGCGAAGAAGCCAGCTTATGTTCATTGCTTTTCAAAAAATTGGAAGGTGTTGAATAGCTGGTTTTTTTGTTTTTAAATTATTTCATTTTAATATTTCGTTTTGTCGCCCACTGCATCACCCCAAATAGCACCACCGAAAAACCTAGCATCACAAGAAGAGAAATATTTGGATTAAAATCCAAATAACCAGTTATGGCATACCGGAAAAAATTGACATTATGATGCAGGGGGTTAAAAAGACTAATTATATTCCAAGGGTGAGGCAAACCAGCTACCGGATAAAATACTCCGGCCAAAAATATCATCGGTTGCATCACAAACGTATTCATAAAAGTCAGGGCTTCAAAATTCTTGGCCAAGAAACCAAAGGCCACCCCGAGCATCCCAAATTCCAAACCAGTAAAAAATAAAGCCAGGATAAAATACAAAGGATGCAAAGGGAAACCCAGGCCAGGAATAAACCACACTGTCGCCAGAATCGCAATAACAAAAGTGATTACCCCACGAGTGAGAGCGGCCAGCGCATAGGCAATACCAATTCGCCAGGGCGCAATCGGCGCGAGTTGTAAATCAATAATGTTTCCAAGATTTTTGGAGATCACCAGCGCAAAAGACGGATTGGAAAAACTATTGTTAATCACAAGCATGGCCAACAATCCAGTATAAACAAAAGTTAAATATGGCAGACCCTCTACCTCACGACCGGAAGTCACAATGCCAAATACACCTAAAAATAGGGCAATGGAAATAATCGGACTAAACACCGTATCCATCCAAATTTTTTGAAAACGCTTGACTTCTCTCGCGTACAATGCCCACATGTTTGCTTGCATACTAAAGTTTATTATTGGTTAACTTCAAAAATATATATTCAAGCGATGCGGCCTCCGAACGAATTGATTTCAAATTATGATTATAGTGACTGGTAAGCTTGGCCATATCAGTAGCCAAATTTGTACTAATCGGATATTCATATTCTATCCCCACTTCTGAAACTCCGGCTAACGGCGTAACCACACGATCAAACAATTCAAAGTGGATAGTGTTTTTAGAGAACTCCTGTTGAATATCTTTTAACTTGCCACTCTTGATAAGGTGACCGTGATCTACGAGCGCGATTGATTCACAGAGCTGTTCGGCTTCTTCTAAATAATGCGTAGTAAATACAATTGTCGTCCCCTCTTCATTTAGTCGACGGACCAGACTCCAGATTTTCTGACGCAAACTAACATCAACTCCAGCCGAAGGTTCATCCAAAATAAGCAGTTTTGGTTTGTGCAGAATTGCTTTGGCCACCATCAGTCGCCGTTTCATCCCACCAGAAAGATTGCGCGCGCGTTCGTGGATTTTGTCTTCTAAACCTAAATCTTCCAAAACCTGCTTGATGCGGATTTTGCGGTCAGCCCGAGCAACGCCATACATCCCGCCAAAATAATACAGCACTTCTTCCACCGTAAAAGCCATCTCCATCACTATTTCTTGCGGCACAACCCCGATCATTTGTTTGGTCTGGCTCGCTTCTTTGGCGACATCTAAACCAAAAACTTCAATCTTGCCTTCAGAGGCACGCAAAATACCGCTAATCATATTGATAAGCGTGGATTTGCCAGCGCCATTTGGCCCCAACAGGCCATAGATTTTGCCTGGTTCAATATCTAAAGTTACCCCATCAACGGCTTTGAATTCTACGCCTTTGGAATTTTTGAAAATTTTAGTGACTTGATTAATGCGGAGAGGAAGCATAAAAACTAGATATAATTATTTATTTAGAGGATGCGCGTTTTTCGGCACGATCTAAAATTTCATTTAATTCCTGTAACGCCTCCTGAGATAAAACATTAAGACGTTCCCCAAACGTGATACGTAAATCATTTGGAACTGATAATTCATAAAGCTTGCGCCAAATCTGAGCTTTTTCAGTAGAGTAAATAAAAGTTTTCCAGCCTAGCTGAGCAAATTCTTCTGCACAACCAGTAAGATAACGTGGATCATCTGGAGTAATTTCTACACGATTAATATTGATCTGCCCGGGCAAAAAATCCTCCTGTCGCACTCGCACACCTTTTTCTTTAAATTCTTGTACTAAGGTTAAAATTCTTTCTGAGATACTTGGAGTAATAAAAATGATTTCTAATCCATTTAAGGTTTTTTCTAAAACACAACCATTAGAGGCGTCTTGACTAGAGATACAAAGTAGATTATTAGACATATATTATTAATCGCTTGCTCAAAAATTTAATTTAAAAGTTTAGCTCTATCTGACATACCACCTTGCCAGCCAGTCGCGTTAAGAAAACCTACATCATCCTCATTTAAAGGTTCTGGAAATAATTGAAGTTGTTCTTCTGCGGTTATTTTACTTGCTCGCAGACCATTCATAGCTAAATCATATTTATCAAAAATTGCATCTACTTTTGTAACTAATGTTTCCGCTTTTTCCTTATTAAAACCAGTTTTAACAATCTCATCTTCTAGGACTTGAGCTGAATTAAGCATATACTGTAGTACTTCTACAGGAGATAGAAATTTTTTTATTTCCATTGCTTCTGGTTCGGCGGGCTTGGTCACTGCCAATAAAACTTCCCTCCATGTACAAAAATCAATATAAAAACATTACTATACTTTTTTCTTCCTTAGATAAATCAGATCGCCAGAAATTAACCAGCTCTGCACGACCCAATTTTTGCATCACTACATTTTCCAAGTCTTCAGACCCACCATGTTCTTGCTTAATCCAAGACTTATACTTATCTTGCATAATTGACAGCTTCTGAAAACTTGTTTCTGCGTTCATTTCCGTAATTTTATTCAACCGCTGGGCTAATGCTTTATCTCTATCAAAGTTAGGGTCCTGTTTAGCGATATAATCTTTGACAATTTTAGCATCAATTTCAGGCAGGTTTGGATCATTAACAAGATAGGCTTTGTAAATTTCAGCCCAATATTCAACCGCTTTTAAATTCCACTCTTCATATTTATCGTCATTAGAAATAGCTTCTACATAGGCGGACTGAAAACGATCATCTGCCTGCACTCGAAGATAGATCATATTTTTTAGCACCTGATGACCAATCTCCGTATGGAGTGCATCTCTCAGCCAATCATCACCATGTCCCGCCTCGTGCAAAACAGTATCGTTCCATATACTTACCGATAAATCTGGTCTTAACTGACCTTTCCAAAAAACCACCTCTTCTTTATCCATATCAAAAGATACGCTGTTTCTATGCATACCTCTCCAAAAAAATATTTCCACACCATCAGAACCAACACCACCCTCGGCAGTAGCTGCAGTTTCAGAAGAAGTGTGTAATTTCGGACCGTAGGTAATATCCATTTTACGTTTACGATCTACAAACCCCACTGAAGCAATATTTCTGCGTGTAGACTCTGGCAATGTTTCATTTATAATATACTCTATTCCCTCTCTGGTAGCGCCTGGGTCAAGCTTTAACAGCTCGTCGTAATTAATTTTAAGCTCGCTGACTTTTTGAATTTCGTTTGAATCATAAATACCATCTTTTAAATAACCTCCAGTATCCACAAACAGTAACAGCTTAGCAACAACTGACAATACCTTATAATTTTTTGCATATCTCGTAAGTTCATCTGTCAAAATCGAATCAACAGGCTTTTTTTTGACCTCATTCTCGAGCATGTCAAGCAGAGCAGTGCGATTGCCTGAAATCAAAACTCTAATAAAATCAGGTGATTTTTCTGCAAACAACTTGGTCAAAGCTTCAACATAACCTCTTTCCTTCCATACTTGCAAACCTTTTTCATAATCTCCGCTTCCCAACAAAGTTACTAAATGAAGGCCAGCACTATCAAGCGCGCTGTTAAAATCAACTGGGTTTATTTCTGTTTGGCTTGGTTCTGGGAATTCTCTCTGGCCTTCTCTTGCCATAATATTTTAAAAAATCAATTTATAAGCTTTTTTAAACTTACGATAAAACCACTTCTTTTCTTTTTCTTTATTTTTTTCTATAGCGTTAAACATGTTCCAAATTGTATCAGCCAGAAAATAAATATGGGAACGATAGAAAATATCTTTGGCTTGGAACTTATTATACCGCTGAGAAATCATTGCTACAAAACCAGGGTCATTATAGTTCCAAAGCCGAATAAAATCAACTGCCGGATCATCTATAGCTCTATCAGTAAAATCAATCACCCCTTTTAAATGATTGTTTTTATTTAAAAAAATATTATCTGCGAATAAATCGTTATGGACAAAAACTTTGTCATGTTTTTCTTTTAACACTTTTGACAGATCACCGAAAAAAATTTCCAGCCTACTCTGGTCTGTTTGATTAAACAAAGAGTAAAGTGATTTTTTATACCTTCTATATAAACGTTTAAATTCTTTAGTTCTAGCATAGTCTTTCAAAATATACTTGGAAACTAGAGCAGGCTTGATACTATGGAGAGTAGAAAGAAATTCAGCTATCTCCACAGCCAACTTCCTTTTATGCTGATTGGATAATTTTTTATAAGACGAAATAATAAAAGGGTAACCTTCTACAATTTTATACCCACCAAAAGTTTTATCTGCAGGTAAATATGTATAATGCGGGATTAAAATGGGTTTTAGCTTATTGGCAATAAAATTAAGAAGGCCCACTTCCCCTTTAAATCTACTTCTGGCATACGGATTTTTGGGGAAACGAAAAACAACTTTATTATCTAAAATCAATACAGAATGGTCATAACCATTTGAAACATCTTTTACAGTTTTCCACTTTAATTTAGGAAAGTTTGTTTTTATTTTTTGTAAAAGCAATTTTTGATTCATAACAAATTATTGAAACAAAGAAAACTTTCCAGTAAATTCTTTTAAAATTTCAGTAGAGCCAAACAGGCAAATACCATAATATTCTAAATCCGCTTCGGCCGTATTTTTGGTAGTAGCCAATTGTTCTTCGGAAGTACCGATAGTCATAGT
Source organism: uncultured Gammaproteobacteria bacterium (assembly GCA_964363685.1). Taxonomy (GTDB): domain Bacteria; phylum Patescibacteriota; class Patescibacteriia; order Magasanikbacterales; family GWA2-37-8; genus XYD2-FULL-39-9. The sequence goes on along the minus strand of CAYIJG010000002.1, from coordinate 4,987 downwards.
GCTCGTAAAATCCGTAAAATCAATCTTTCTGGCTATAGCTTCCTCGCGAACTTTTCTAATTTGGTTACCATTATCCGCTTTAAGAACAATAAAAGGAAAGTGAGAAATATGTCGATGCAATCCCCCATCTTTGTCTGCATATTCCAAAAAATACATTTCGGCAGGATTACCAAATCCACCAACCAAACCGGCAGTCATATGACCCAAGGCATTCATCAGTTTGCCTAAGGGAATTTTTTTATTAAGAATGGCGATGAAGCGTTTTGAGTTTTCGTTGGGGATCATAAACTAAAAATTTACGGGCATGATAAAATAAATAAGGTAAAATTTAAAAAGCAATTATATTTTTAACAACCGCAATAAAATCAGAGATATCTAAAAAATAATTCGGATATGCTCTACGTAAAGATTTTAAAGGGCCAGCAGAAACTAATACTGATTCAATTTTTTCACCTTGCGCAGCTCGAGCTTCGGCTTTAGCATAACCATCGGTAGCACCTTTAAGATTATCACGTGAATATGAACTAACAGAAACTTTTCTTTCCTGCGTATTTAATACTATTAAATGATAAAACCAATTTTTTTCTTGTTTATCAATGAGGTTTAAGGCAGCTGAATACCCAGAAACAGTATTCAACACACCGAGATTACTCTCCATTTTTTTAACTATACTAAATGTTTCTTCTTTAGACATTTTATTATAGGCAGGAACCAAAGGAAGTTTTTCTATGTGTGCAAAGGCAGAAGAAGTGGCCGAAAAAAAATTTCTCCATTCTTTTTCTCCTTGCTTAGATTTATAAGCTTGATTTCTTAAAGTACCAATAGTTTCTACCGCGGTTGCCCAAATATGCTGTAATTTAGTACGAATTTGTATTTCAAGTAAAAGGCCATTATATTGACGCGCACGATGACTATTATTTTTATATTTAAAAATCAAATGAACACTTCTGTATCCATCATCTTTAGGAAATAAAATATAATCTTTTTCTTGTTTAAGCTCGTGTTTAAATCGGTACTTTTGGTGATAGGTATCTTGCAATTTACGAACTTGACCTACCGAATTTACAATGGCTCTTACACCGCCAATATCTTGCATATTAGCAAGATTCATTGCTGGGTTTAATTTAAGCTTATTAATTATAGTAGGCATACGTTTAAGACGTTGCGCAACCAAACCCTTTTTATCAACCATCTTAACATTACCTCGTAATGTAGCATTGAAAGTATTAATTGGGTACGCATGACAAGCGCGCCATCTACTCAAAACATCAAGTGCCCATTCTTTATCTGAAATAGTCTGGTTTTCAGATATTAAAATATCACCAGCTTTACGAATTTGATTTTTTGAATAATTTGGTACTGAAGGAAAAGACATGAAATAATTTTGGTGAATTAATCTAAAATATTATACTCAAACTTTACTATAAACTAACTTTATTGTAAAATAAGACCCTACTTATTAACCAATTAATCTCTTGGGTGGCGTGAGATTCGCCAATCGGAAGTATAGCCTTCGACTGCACCCCGTTGCAGATGACCATGTGAAACTCATGGGCCGACCGTATAGTCGGGATCCCGCAGTCACGGGATATCGCGTAAGCGATAGAAAGAAGAGAACTATGTGAAACACGTATATCGTGGCTCTATTGCTGTTGTAGTGGCGGCAATATTATGGAGCCTGGACGGCCTACTACGCCGACAACTATTTAATTTACCGCCGAGCGTGGTGGTGTTCTGGGAACATCTGCTGGGACTTATCATCCTCATACCGATTCTGATTGGCACGCTTCGTAAATACAAAACTTTTACCCGTAAACAATGGCTCTCTATAATTCTCGTCTCGGCTCTCTCTGGCGCGCTTGGGACTTATTTCTACACTTCGGCACTTGGCAAAGTACAATACATCCCCTACTCGGTCGTAGTTTTGTTACAACAATTACAACCACTCTTTGCGATTTTGGCCGGAGCGATACTGCTTCGTGAACAGATTACCAAACGATTTATACTCTACGCAGGCATTGCCTTGGTAGCCGCTTATTTCGTTTCTTTTCCTGATTTGCGCGTACATTGGGATACTGGCGCTGGCACTCTTACTGCGGCGCTACTGGCCATTGGCGCAGCAGCTTGCTGGGGAAGCTCCACGGCTTTTTCCAAATATACCTTACGCGATACTTCGTTTCTCCACACTACAGGCGCACGGTTTGCCTTTACGCCGATTTTTGCCATAATACTTACCCTCATTCTGGGACACGGTAGCAGCCTCGGTGCGATCACAGGTTTGCAATGGAAATATTTACTGGCCATTACTTTTTCTACAGGGCTCGTGGCTCTAACGATTTATTATTACGGATTACAAAAAATCCTCGCTTCTCGCTCAACAATTCTTGAACTTACCTGGCCGATCTCGGCCGTGGTGATTGGTTTTTTTGCATTGCATGAACAATTAACCATGACTCAATGGCTTGGAAGTATTGTCTTGCTCGCGACCATGTATGGAGTAATTCGCGAAGCGCAAAAGATTGAACTCTCAAAAACTCAAACTACACTATCCCCTGTTGCGCCAAGGCTCTAGAAAAAAATCTATAGAGTCCGGTTAAGATTAACCAATAGA
>CAYIJG010000002.1:0-2366 GCA_964363685.1 uncultured Gammaproteobacteria bacterium | reverse complement strand
GTCAATATATCCATGGAAGTTATATGGGGCGTTGCTATAATCCCACAAACGGAAATGGAAAAATTTATCGGACACAAAACCACAGACTAATTCTAAACTAATAGCAAAGATGGTGCCCAAAATAATGCTTTGCCGAAATGAAACCCAGCTCACTCGAAAAAAAGCATACAAGACCACGGCGGCCGTGGCAAAAATCAGAGAGAAAAATGGAATCAAAGTCCCGGGCGTATAATAACCAGCAATAACAGAACGATACCCAGTATCTACAAACCAGCCAAATATTCCGCCACCAATAAAAATTCCTGAGTATAAGAACAATCTGTGCATATCTATCTAAACATCTTTACTACTTCTTAATCAAAGCCTTGCTTACCCACTGACCAGCACCAATTCTATACCAACCATTTTTTTCTTCAAACACTCTCACTTGATCGGTTTTGTTTAGCTTTGTGACCACAGGAAATTTGGCTCCGGCGCCACTGCGAACATTCAAACCATTTGTTGTAGGATTTCCTCTCGCAATTACAGTCATCGCACCCATCATCAGGGGCAAGGTTCGGCTTGGCTCCACAAAATATTGCCCAGGCAGATTATACCCACAACTGGCACTGCCTCCCCCATCAGCTTGCATTTGATTTTCAAACGGCACTCCGGCAGTTGTCAGAGCTCTACTGGCTTCGTTTATAGTAGCTGACTGACTGCAATAGATAACTACTTCCTGTTTGTTTGGCATTACTCCAATGAACAATCGCGCGGTGGCAGTATCACCCTTGGCCACATCTGGCGCAAAACCTTCGAGCGCCTGATCACCACTAGTAGTGCCCACAAAAATATCTGCATCAAAATCTTGGATGTTGGCTTTGGCAGTACGGTTATTAATCAGCAACATTTTACGCGAATTAGCCATATCGAAATCCGGCCGGCTACCGCTGGAGATAATGGTCGTAGTGCCAATCACAGTTTTTAAACCTAGACTCAGATCGGATGTTGGTAAGGTAATATTAAAAAACGGTGCATTCCAAATAAATTTAACATCAGTTGAAATTGCTTTGCCGGATTCGGCGACAAAACGGCTAAAGGCAAAATTGTGAAAGTTGCTTGTTGCTGGTGCGGGAGCATCCACAATAACTGGCGGAATGGCGACGCCACCTGTGGTAGTCGGAGGAATGATGGTGATGGCGGGTGTAGAATCTCCGAGCGGAATGGTAATGATAAAATTTGCATTAGCTGGCCCCCAGTCCAGCGGTGGATTTTCAGAAGCAACAAATTGAATTTGATTTTGGGGTAAATAAATACGGGTTAAAAAATCCAGAGAACCATTGTCGCTTGGCGCTTTGAAAAAACTGGCAATACCAGTAGCTTTGGCCCATGTAATAGGGGTATAATCTTCGGGCGTAGCTGGTTTCCAGGTAGCAGCTTGCGATACTAACGGAGTTGCCAAGAAAATAAAAAGCGCGAAGAGACTGATAAATATTTTCTTCATACAAATATGTTTAGAAATTACACCAGTGGCGCAGTCTCACCCACTGCCTCATCCTCAACATCGGCATCAGCGTCGACTTTGGCATGATGCACACGGCCATCTATATGATTTGGCGGAGCATAGACAGTATAGACTTTCAGATCTTCTATGCCAGTATTGCGAAAATTATGTTTGGTGCTGGGAGTAACTACAAATACGTCTCCTGCGCCGATAGGAAATACTTTGTCATTAATAATAGCTTCACCTTTGCCTGAGAGAAAAAATAAAGTTTGCTCCGTAAACTTGTGAGTTTCTTCACCAATCTCACCACCGGACGGAATACTCATTACCACTAATTGGCTTTTCTTGCCGGTAAACAAAACCCGACGAAAATTATTATTCTCTTGGGTGTCTCTTATAATATTGGTACTAAAGCTCATATGCGTTTTATAATATAAATTAAACAATGACTGTCTAAATATATAATAACACGCTTTCGGACATATACCTAAACCGAAACCAGCGGATAACCAAGCTTACGCCAAGCCAAAAGCCCGCTGGACAGACTATATAATTCATCGGTCAAACCACTAGTAGCTAACTGCGCCAAAGCCAGCTGACTACGACCTCCAGATAAACAATACAAATATATTTTTTTATAACCACGCAAGGCATCAACTTGTGTTATTATCTCGTCTACTGGCATATTCTTCGCTCCCGCAATCGCCCCTTTGGCAAATTCGGCAGGAGTACGAACATCAACAATGATACTGTCCTGCATTCCCTTATTTATGAGGGCGTATAATTCTTCGGCTGAGATTTGTTTACCTGTCATAAAATTTTGAGCGATGGCGTGCCATTGTCACCTTCATGTTCTTTTTTATGCGCCTTAAGATCAAAAAAT
>CAYIJG010000001.1:31196-44834 GCA_964363685.1 uncultured Gammaproteobacteria bacterium | reverse complement strand
AGGGATTGTAGTAATTGCCTTGTTGTATAATTTTAGGGAATCTGCTTTTGTCCAGAAAATCCCGGCGGTGAATCGCGCGGTGGAAACCTCGTTTACAGTACTTAAAAACAGTCCTCGTTGGTTTGCTTGGGAATCGGCGGTCTCAAGCTGGAAAGAAAAACCGGTGTTTGGCTGGGGGCCGAATAATTTCTTTTATGCCTTTAATAAGTATTATCAGGCAGAATCGCTTAAGTTTGGTTACGGAGAAACCTGGTTTGATAATGCGCACAATATCTTAGTAAATACTCTGGCTGTACAAGGAGCGGTGGGCTTAGTTACGTATCTTTTTATTTTTGTGGCCGCCGGGTTTGTGTTGATCTGGGCTCGCAGAAAAAATGCCTTAGACATCCATGCTGTAGTTATTAGTGGGGCTTTTTTGGCTGCCCACCTCATGCAAAGTGTTACCGTGTTTGAGAACCCAACATCATATCTATATTTTATGTTTTGGCTGGCAATGGTTACTGCGTTAACTCTTAGAAGTCAGTCGGTTACTACTATTGATGTTAAAAACAAAAATCAGGTTGTGATGATAAATAGGCCGATGGGATTAGCAGGGGTCTTAGTAGCTACTGTAACTGTTTTATTAGTAGTATTTATCTTTAATATTCAGCCAGCAAGAGCTAACATGAAAGCTCTAGAAGCTTTACAATATTTGAGTTATCAACCCGAAACAGGCATGGAGTTCATGAAATCCGCTTTGGCTTTTAATTCGCCCCACATTGATGACATTCGAGGGGATTTATCCCGAACAGCTACGTCAGTGTTAAGCGATGAGTCAAATAGTAAATTTACTAAAGAAAAACGTTTAGAGCTTTTTTCCATCTCTCAGCAGGCCTTACAAGCCAATGTAGAGCTGCATCCGTATGACATACGAAATTATTTAACTCTTAGCCAGTTAAGTCAGGTTGGTTATACATTAACTGGTGATACAAAGTATATTGCCGATTATGGGAGTTACTTAGATAAAGCTCTGGTTTATTCTCCAAAACGCCAACAGATTATCTACAATATCGCCAATTTTTATCTACAGACTGGCAGAGTAGATCAGGCCCTTAAGTTATTAGAAGACACATTAAAAGAGAGTCCAATGGTGGGAGAAAATTATTGGCGTTTGGCTTATGTCTATAAGTTTACAGGGAAAATGGATAAGGCGAAAGAGATTTTAGATTTGGCGGAAAAAGATCAGGTAGTTTTTAATCAATCGCAGCAAGAAGCTATAAAACAGATTTTGGCAACCACGTCAATAAAATAGAAAAATGAAACATCCCTATGTTATTTTCTATTGTCATACCTTTGTTTAATGAGGAACGAAGATTGCCGAAAACAGCGCAATTGATTTTTGATTTTTTTAAAAATCATAATCAAAAGACGGAAATTATCTTTGTAAACGACGGTTCAAGCGATCAGACATCGGAATTATTAGAAAGCCATAAAAAAGATAATGAGTTTAAAATTATCTCATACCAGCAAAATAGAGGTAAAGGTTTTGCGGTACGGCAAGGAGCGTTAGCAGCTCAAGGTGACTGGGTTATTTTTTTTGATATTGATTTAGCTACGCCGCTGGAAGAATTTAATAACTTGGTAAAATTTTTGAACCCAGATGATCAGGTAGTGGTGGGGAGTCGGAGATTAAAAAGTTCTCGGATTGAAAAATATGAATCAGGTATACGCACTTTTTTAGGCCAGGGATTTACTAAACTTTCTAATATTTTGGTTCCTGGCATTACTGATTTTACTTGCGGTTTTAAATGTTTTTCAAAAGATGCCGCTAAAAAAATTTTTTCAGTGGCACGCATAGATCGTTGGGGATTTGACACAGAACTTTTGTATATTGCCAAACTCAAAAAAATTCCCATGCGGCAAATGCCAGTGGTGTGGGCGCATGATGCTGATTCGCGGGTGAATGTCGTCAAGGCGGTAGTTAGTAGTTTTAAAGAATTGATAGAGATGAAAATGAATCAGATAAAAGGTTTATATAAATAATTATGGAAATTGCGGAATATAAGCAAATGGATCAAATTGAATCGGATCACCCGTGGTTTGTTGCTAAGAGAAAATTCTTGTCTGTTGTTTTAGATAAATATAGATTATCTCTCGGTAGGTTAAAAGTTTTAGATGTAGGATGTGGCACCGGAGCGGTAATGCAGTTCTTAGCTAAGAAGAATTTTGAAGTATATGGAATTGACCCGAGCGGAGAAGCGTTAAAATATTGTACACTCAAGGGTCTATCGGTGAAAAAAAGCAGTGCTGAAAAAATTGATTTTTCTGAAGATTCATTTGATGTTGTGTTTGCTTTGGATGTTTTAGAGCATTTAGAGAATCCAGAATTAGCTGTGGAAGAAATAGATAGAGTTCTGAAAAAAGGCGGTATTTTTATAATGACTGTGCCGGCACATCAGTGGCTTTGGTCTTATCATGATGAGTTTTTACATCATAAGAAGAGATATAATAGAAAAGATATAATAAATCTATTAGATAAAAAATTCGAAATTGTAAAAATATCTTGGATCCATGGGTTTATATTACTGCCAGCTATGATTTTACGTTTTTTCAAACAATTTCAAAAGAATAAAGATAGTAGTTCAGATGTAAAACCGGTTTCTTATCTCTTGAGGTCGGTAATGTCCGGAGCTTATTTTTTAGAAGTGAATCTGTTTAAAGTTTTTAACAGCTTGCCTTTTGGCCTTTCTTTATTGGCAGTAGCTAAGAAGAGATAAGAATTTATGCTTAGAAAAATTGATATAGCCATAGGAACTGGAATGGTCGGCTGGCTAGTTATTGGATTTTGGTCTGTGTTTTCTTATTGGTATAGTGAGGCGCACTGTGATTTTGTATCTCGTTTAAATCTTATTGATACTCCTGGATCAGCGGTTTTTTTTAGTACTGCCCTGGTATTTTTTATTATAAGTAGCTTCTATATATATAAAACTTTTAGGGATGAAGAAGAAATAAGAGATCTGGCGGGCAGAAAATTAATATTTTTGGCAAGTATACTTTTTCTTTTGTTTGCTTTTTTGGTTCCCTCCCTTAATACTCATGATATAAGTTTTTACTTTAGTGCGGGTAGAAGCGTAAGTCAAGGCGTAAACCCGTTCACTGAAGATTGGGCCATGAACAATGTATATGCTTGTCCATCGTTAGCTAGTAAACAAAATGGCATTATGTATGGCCCGATTACCGTAGTTATATTTGGTTTAACCTATGCCTTGGCTCATGGGGACGCGTTATTTTTTATACTGCTTTGGAAATTTATAATGCTTCTTTTTTTTGTAATTACCAGCAGTCTTATTTGGAAGATCATCAAATTATTATCTGATAATAAAATTGAAAAGAAGAGTGTATTTATATTTTTATCTTGTCAGCCAGCCTTTGTTTGGTATTGGATCGGTAACGGCCAATTTGAAGCCCTGTGGATTATCTTTGCGTTACTTGCGCTTTTATATTCTCTCAAGAGAAAATGGTTTGCGGTCTTTATCTGTTTAGTGATAGGTATATGGATCAAATTTATTCCGCTCCTTATAGCGCCTTGGTTTGTTTTGTGGTGGTGGCAAGACACAAATAGGGCAAACTGGAAAAATAATGTAGGGCAAGCAGTTTTAAGTTTTATTCTCTCGACAGCCATCACTTATCTGGTCTGGCTACCTTTTTGGGCTGGTAGTAAGACAGTGCATACTATCTTATTACAATCAAAATGGGCTGTGAACAGTCTTTTTTCTCTTCTCTATTATTCTCTAAAGCCTCTATTTGTCCAATTGTTTAATGGGGATGCGCATTGGTGGCTTACTAGATTACTACACTTAGCCTTATTTATTTTTGTTTTATACTTGGTTTATCCTTTGCTTAAAAAGGTATATTTAATTCTTTTAAAAAGAACATATTGGACACCGATTAGTTATATTACGGCAATTTTTATTAGTATGTTAGTGTTTTTGGCTATTTGGCAAAAATCTTTTTGGCCTTGGTATTTATCATCCTGGTTATTGCCGTTTGGTATATTGCTATTTTTTACAGTTAAATCTAAATCTTTAGAAAAAATATTAATATGGCTAAGCACCATGCCGCTTGCTTTTTATATCATCTGGATCATTAATCATGTCACTAGAGGTACAGATGCGCCATCGGAACTGTGGTTTTATTATGTCGTATTTATATTAACGTGGGTATATCCAATTACGCATTTGCTTAAATGGCGTTTAGCTCACTATTCAATGGAAAAACCTAATTAGTTAGTGTATGAATAGTAACGTAACCTGGCTTACTAAACCTAAAAAAAATTTGATTACGTTTTGTTTTTTTCTAGTAAGGCAATTATACCGAATTGTTATAGTTATCCCTTATACCATCATCATATCCATCGCACAGTTTTTTATTACCTTGCTTAACAAACAAAACGTAGGTCAACATGATGGGATTTGTTTTATAATTACTTCAGTTATTTATCCCAAACAAAAAGCGCTGTCCTATGCAAAAACTCGGTCGGTTTATAGCCCCGAAGAAAGGGCGTTGCAGACTCTTAAAACCATAGCATCTATAAAAGAAAGAGCTCCGGCCGCGAAGATCGTGTTAATTGAATCAGGATTGCAAAAAAGTTTACCCTTTAATTTGGAAAATGAAGTTCAAAAATATGTATATGTCGGCGACAATTTTTTTGTCCGTCGTGCTTGTGATAGCAGATTTAAAAGCCTGGGAGAGGCTATGATGATTTTAATTGGAATGAAGAATATAGAGCTGCGTGCAGATTTGTATTTTAAAATTAGCGGCCGCTATTTTTTGGATGAGAATTTTAACTTGAATGCATGGCGAACGGAATATTTTAGGTTTTTTTATATTCGGCCTGATTATATTTCTACTCGTCTCTATAGTTTTGGAAAGAGCATGCTGCTTAAATGGAAGTTTGCCTTGATTAAAGGCCTGCCTTTGTTGTTCTTGGACTACCCTATTGAGCACGTCTTAGACAGATTCGTTGATAATAAGTATATAGTCAAGGCTGACAAGGTTGGCGTAATGGGGGCGGATGCGACTACTGGAAGTATTGTTAAAGAGTAAGCGTGCTCTCTATGGAGAGAATAAAATTAATTTTACAAGTTGAAGTATAATATAAATAGTTATGTGTGGAATTCTCGGTGTTATTGAAAATAAAAAGCCGGTTGATAGACACTTGTTGCATAAAATGATTGGAGAAATCAGTCATCGGGGCCCGGAAAGTGAGGGGGTCTGGATTAGTAACCGTGCAAACGTTGCCTTGGCTCATCGTCGGTTGGCCATTATAGATTTATCCCCAGGCGGTCATCAGCCGATGCTGAGCGCAGATAAGCGGTTTATTATTACATTTAACGGTGAAATTTATAACTACCGCGAATTAAAAGAGGAATTAGAAAAAAAAGGCCATGTATTTAAAAACCAGAGTGATACGGAGGTTTTACTTACAGCCTATATAGAGTGGGGAAAAGAATGTCTTAAGAAGCTAAATGGCATGTTTGCGTTTGCGATATGGGATGAACAAGAACAGAAATTATTTGCAGCTCGAGATAGAGTAGGGGAAAAGCCATTTAAGTATTATATAAGCCAAGATAAATTTATTTTTTCTTCAGAAATAAAGGCAATTTTGGTTGATACTGAAGTAGAAAGAAAAGTAGATTGGCAAGCCGTAGACGAAGCTCTAAGTTTTCGGTTCGTATCCGCGCCGGCCACTGGGTTTTTAGGCATACATAAATTACCAGCCGGGCATTTTTTAGTATGGCAAAATAACGAAATTAACGTTTATAAATATTGGAGTCCAGAGATGCAAGATAAACCCTCTGCGCTTTCTTTGCCAGAATTAAAAGAGCAAATTTGGTCTTTGTTTGTTGATTCAGTGAGGAAAAGAATGATAGCTGATGTTCCGGTGGGAGCTTTTTTAAGTGGTGGCATTGATTCAACCTCGGTAGTGGCTGCTATAAAAGAAATCGGTGTTAAAAATATTGACACATTTGTTATTAGTTTAGAGGGAGAAAGCGAAGATCAGTATTATGCTGCTAGGGCCGCTCAGTATTTTGGTACTACCCATCATGAGGTCGTTTTACATGATATTAATTATGAACAGGCGCTACAAAAATTAGTAACGCATTATGACGAACCATTTTTTGACCAATCAGCTCTACCAAGCATGTTAATTAGCCAAGAGATCAAAAAATATGTTACTGTAGTCTTAAGCGGAGACGGTGGGGATGAATTATTTGGCGGCTATGACGCATATACAAAATTGCAATATATACAATTTCTTTCAAAAATTCCTTTACGTTTAAGAAAGCTGGCCAGCGTTCTTTTATTATCTGTATCAAATGGCGCTGCCTATAAAACTGAAATTTTAACGCAGGAAAATTTTATTGCTAATTATGCGGAATATTATGCGCTTTGGAAGACGGACTTACCAAGAAGTAAGCGATATATAACCAAAACAGATCTGTATTTACCGGAATTTAAAAACCAAATTAATAAGAATTATACTTGGCAAAAAATGGCTGCATGGTTTGGATCAACAGGTGATATAATAAATGACGCGATGACAGCCGATATCACAGGGAGACTAGCAGACGGATATTTAACGAAAACTGATATAGCGACGATGAGTAGCGCTTTAGAATTGCGACCTCCATTCTTGGATTTTAGATTAGTTGAGTTAGGGGCAAATATCCCCAGTAATCTAAAAATAAAAAAAGGCCAAACTAAGTGGCTATGGAAAGAGGTAGTTCGGGGAAAAATACCGACGGAAATCATTACTCGGAAAAAGAGAGGTTTCACTATTCCCCTTGATCTGATCATACGGAAACAGTTAAAAAATTTAGTAGAAGAACATGTCTTATCGTCATCCACTCATATAGCTCATGTTTTTTCTGTGAAAGCTATGCAGAAGTTATGGATGGATCATATTAATAATAAGGCAGATTATAGTAATCATATATGGTCATTATTAATTCTTGAATTATGGCTCAAAAAATATTTAAAAAAATAAATATTCTAGAGATGCATTCATCTTTAGGGTATGCGGGCGGACAAAAAAACATGTTTACTTTTGCTAAAAATTTAGACAAAAACATTTTTAATGTTTTTGTTGCGTCATACGTTGAGGGCGGTATGCACGAGGAGAAGTTAAGAGAAATAGGAATAGAATTTATTGTTTCAAAAAAAGATGTAGGCGTCATTTTAGAATTTATTAAAGAAAAAAGAATTGACATTATTCATATACATCGTTCCGGAGGTTATGTACCCATAGAGACTCAAATTTTTGAAGGAGCTAAAAAAATTAATGAAAAAATAATCGTAGTAGAAAAAAATGTTTTTGGCAAATATGATAATGTCTCAGGAAAATATATTGAATGTTCTTTTTTTCAAAGCATGATGCACTTGAACGAGCGTTATTTACCTGCAGCCGAAACTCAGTTTGATTTTGATCGGATGAAAGTTTTTTATAATATGGTTGACTCAGAGGAATTCGAGCAGTACCGATTGAGTGAGTCAGAAATTTTAGCCTATAAAAATAGTATAGGCATCTCCGCAACCGATTTTGTGATTGGTAAAATTGCTCGTCCAGACCTAAGTAAATGGAGTGATCTGGTTTTGGATATGATGCCATACCTGATTAAGCTGATTCCTTGTATTAAATTTATCATAATTGGCGTGCCGAAATCTAGAGTAGATAGGATTAAAAAAAGTGAGTTTGCCCAATATTTTATTTTATTACAAGAAACTTCAGATCAACAGCAAATACATCGGTTTTATCAATTGATTGATGTGCTGGCGCATGCCTCCAAAATAGGGGAATGTAATGGGAACACAATTAACGAAGCTATGTTTTGGCGCAAGCCAGTAATTACTAATTCAACACCGCATAAGGATAATGGTCAGCTAGAGCAAGTGAATCATACGATTGATGGTATTATCGCTAACCATCCCCAGACTTTTGCGCGAGCAGTGGCGTATTTGTATAACTACCCAGAAAAAAGAAAAAATATGGGAGAGAAAGGCCATGTGAAAGTACTAGCCCGTAACAATCCCGCTATAATGACTCGGCGATTAGAGAAAGTTTTTATTGAAAAAATGAGAAAAGAAGGCATATTTTCTGACTTGCTACTTGAGAATTTTTATGGTAAAATTCTTTATTATCCAAACAAAGAAGATATAAAAAATTATAAATCAGAGTATAGAAAACGATTGGAGTGGGAGTTCGAGAATTTGACCATGAGTGAGAGGATGGTAAATGCTTTAAGAAAGCCTTGGAAAGTCGGATGGAAAATAGTGGATTTTTTAGAACATAGGTATAAGATTAAACTTTGATTAGTATGGATAATGCTTTGCCACGGATTTCCGCCTGCCTAGTTGTATATAATGAAGAAAAAATAATTGAAAGATGCTTGCGCAGCATTGCAGGGCTAGCCGGTGAGATTATTATTATTCATGATGGGGAATGTACCGACCAAACTTTGGTAATAGCTAAAAAGTATACGAATAAAATTTTTGTTCGTGAACATATAGGCGAGGCCGAACCGCACCGAGCATTTAGCCTTTCACAAGCGACGGGTGAATGGATTTTACAAATCGATGCAGATGAATTTCTAAATGAAAATGACCATAATCGTATTCGAGAAATAATAAAAAATTCTCCACCCGAAATTAATGGTTATATTTTTAAGTGGGAAATGTGGAATGGGGAAAAAGCGACTTACTTTAAAGGTTTGCAAAAAATGTGTTTATTCAGAAAAAATAATTTTCATTATATTGGTGTGCCGCACGAGGCAGGGCATGTTGATGGCAAAGCGGTCCTTGTAGATATCTTTCTACATCATCGGCCAGCCTATAACAATATAGCTTGGAAATCTTTTTTAAAGAAAAAAGGGAAATGGGTCCCGATTCACGCCAAGTACTTTTTTACAGAACAAATTATTCCAAATTGTTTCCAGGCAGATCCGGCTATCTGGGTGGAATTTAGTAAAAAAATTAGAAAAAAAATTTGGTTATACATAGTATGGATTCCCATTAAAAATTTATTGGCCCAATTGAGGAACGGTCTTTGGTCGAGTTGGACAGGCATCAACATCGCCTTTCAGCAGTACGTATACTATTTAAATTTGTATTTAGAGATACGGAAGATGGAGAAACGGTAGTTATTTAAATTTTTTTGTACTTAGACTGTATGTCAAAGATTAAAGTAGCTCTGGTACGTGGAGATAGCTTGAATGAATGGGAAGGATCCTTATGGAATAATTTAGGTGACTCTTTTGAAGTAACCGGTGTTTGTAGTAAAAGAAATTTATACAATACTTCTAATTTACATTTTTTAGTGAAAAAATTAACCACAACTACTGATAATATTTTTGTTCATAATTTTTATAAATATTATTTTGGTTTTTTTCAGAAAATGAGCGGGTTGGAAAGATTGTTAGTTGACTACAATGTTGCGCATACAGCTGAAGTATATTATTTTTATACCACTCAAGCGGTGAGAGCTAAGGCATTAAATAAAAAATTAAAAGTTATAACCACAGTTTGGGATAATAGTTTTGGACGTTTCGAGTATAATTATTGGCCAAAATTAAAAATATCTCCAACATATTGGCGGAAAAAAATTAACCAAATAATAAAAGAGAATATTAATGGTGTGGATATGTTTCTGCCGGTAACCATGTATTCAGCCGGTTTATTGTCTGATTTAGGTGTGCCTGACTCAAAAATGCAGGTTATAACACCGGCTATAGTCTTGCCAACTGAAACAAACCAAGAAAATATTGTCAAAGAGTTAGGTTTAGAAGGGCGAGAGATATATTTAGTTGTGAATAGAATGGTAAAAGAAAAAGGTGTATATGATGTTTTATATGCCTGGAGGATGTATTTAAAGAAATCAAACAAAGATAATGCGGTTCTAATTTTAATAGGCAATGGCCCGGAACAAAAAAATTTAGTTAGATTAGCTGGTGAGATGGGGTTAAGCACAAGCGTAAAATTTATTACGTATTTACCAAATGGTAGGGTTCGTAGTTTGTATAAATTTGTTAAAGTATTAATATTGGCAAGTTTGAGTACCTTTACCTGGCAGGAACAGTTTGGTTTTGTGTTGGCGGAAGCTATTTCGGCTGGAACGCCTGTGATTTCTACATATTCGGGAGTAATTCCGGAAGTGATGGGAAAAGCCGGGTTGCTAGTGCCACCCGCTCATCCAGTAGCGCTTGCCGATGCTCTAGTAAAATTAGATGATTTGTCAATTTATAATAATTTAAAAATTACTTGTCAAACTGAAATGCAGAGATTTAAAGCACAAAATTATGTTGAAAAAATTAGCGATGTTTATAGATCTCTTACTAGCTAGGATATGAAATTAAGCATTATTATTCCGGTTTATAATGAAAAAAGCACAATTAGGCAGCTTTTAGAGAAAGTGACAAGTCTTGATATTGAAAAAGAAATTATTATTATTGACGACTCGTCAACTGATGGTACGAGGGAGATACTCGGCTCCACGCCAAACGTGAATAACTATAAAATTCTATACCACGAAAAAAATCAGGGTAAAGGCAGGGCTATTCGTA
This sequence comes from uncultured Gammaproteobacteria bacterium, assembly GCA_964363685.1. Lineage (GTDB taxonomy): Bacteria > Patescibacteriota > Patescibacteriia > Magasanikbacterales > GWA2-37-8 > XYD2-FULL-39-9. The sequence continues at coordinate 34,236 of CAYIJG010000001.1, read as the reverse complement.
CTGGTTTGGCCGAAGCGACGGGGGATTATACAGTCATCCAAGATGCAGATTTAGAATACGATCCTCAAGATCTAGTAAAGATGTTTTCGTATATACGTGCAAACAACCTAGAAGTCTTGTATGGATCTCGCCGATTGAATAAAGATAATGAAAAGTATGCGGGCTTATCTTATTACCTGGGCGGTATTTTCCTAAGTTGGGTAACTAATATTTTATATAGTCAAAAAATCACTGATGAACCGACTTGTTATAAAATGTTTAAAACTGATTTTTTAAAAAGTTTACCTTTGGTCTGTGAGCGGTTTGAATTTTGTCCCGAAGTTACCGCCTTGACAGCGTTGCGAGGCATCAAAATAGTTGAGGTGCCAATTAATTATTACCCACGCTCTAAAGAAGAGGGTAAAAAAATTGGCTGGCAAGATGGTTTGGCGGCGTTAAGGACCCTTTGCATATATCGTTGGCCCAGAATTTTTACTGCTCTAAGTAAGTATGGCGTAGTAATTTTTCTGGCACTCGTTGCTATTATCAATTTGATTATATTTAAAAGCCTGTTCGGCTTTCATCCTAATAATGATACCGATAGTTACATACTATCTATTCAATTCTTTAGAGGAGAAGGAAGTGAAATTTTTCCGAATAGATATTTAAATCCATTCTATGCAATTATTGCTGCAACTATTTTGCGTGGTTTGACCCCAGAGAATTCAATTACTGTTATTAACATAATTTTTTATTTTGGCTTGGTGTTTTTAACTTATGATTTAATAAGGAGAGTTTTTAGAAGTAAATTTATCGGTTTGGTGTCGGCGTTGATGATTATGACAGGTTATCCTATGTTACGCTACTCCCTAACGCAAGTACAGGATATTGGAGGGTATTTTTGGTTTTTGCTTACTATTTATTGCGGGTGGCGATGGTGGGAAAAAAAATATGTCAGATGGTTGCTTCTAGGGAGTGTAGCGGTGAGCATGGGTGTGCTGACTAAAGAAAGTGGCTGCATGGGAGCTTTATTGGTAGGCATTCTTTTTCTTATCAATCAAGACAAATGGAAAAATAAAATATTAAATTTTACTTATTTTTCTTTTTTACCATTTATTACAATCTTAATAAACGCGGATCGAGGTAAAGATGTGAATTATGATTCCGCAAGGTGGTTTGTGGATAATTGGCGCATTTTTGCACCCTCTAATTACACGTTGTTTAAATGGTTTGGTGTTCATATTACTACCTACAATATACTCTGGATATTTATTATCTTAGGATTAATTTTTATAGTTAAGAATTGGCGAGGCCTACATTCAGATATAAAGATTTATTTACTGGCTATAATACCCCCAAGTATGTCGTATTATGCCTGGCCTTTATTTATCGGTCGGACGGTATTTATCTCAGCCTGGTTTTTTGTTCCGATAGCTGCGTATGGGATTTATACGATATATATAAAACAAGGTACTTTGTATAAATTTTTAACGATAGCGTCTGTACTGGTTTGTGTAGTAACCCCATACGCGCTACAGGGTACGCTTCGCTATGCCAACCTTTTTAGAATTTTAGATATTTGCGAACGAAAACCAGTATGCGCTTGGAATTATTTCTTGCACAATCGAGATAATTTTAGTACCACCGGAGACAGAAATTTTTTTGATTATAAATAATATAACTGTAATTTTGTGAATAAAAATTTTATTTATAATTTTTCTTCCGAACCGACCGGTACCCACATGTTGTTGCTCAATCAAGTATTGCCAGGCTCTAAAGTATTGGACATAGGTTGTGCCGTTGGGTATTTAGGTAAATATCTTACCACGGAAAAGCAGTGTGAAGTGTGGGGGATAGAGGCTGATGCAGACGCATATCTGGTCGCTCAACAAAATAATTATAAATTTTTATTAAATAAAACTGCTGAAGAAGCTCTTGCCGATCCTGCTTTAGCTAATCAAAAATTTGATTATATATTATTAGGCGATGTCTTAGAGCATTTATTATACCCCGAACAGGTATTGAAACAACTGAAGACATTTATTGCCGAAAATGGTAAATTACTTCTATCTTTGCCCAATGTGGCTCATTATTCAGTTCGTTTGTCTTTGCTGCGAGGTCGGTGGGATATGACCGATTCTGGAATTATGGATAGAACTCATATACATTTTTATACCCTAAATACAGCTAAGGAGTTATTACAAAAAAATGGATGGAAAATAGAAAATATGAGGCCACGAGGAGACCTAGAAAGATGGTTTCGTAAAGTTGGTTTAGAGAGAATTGGAAAGAGAATCCTATTTTTATTTCCAGAATTTTTTTCTATCCAGTTTATTTTTACAGCCACTGTAAAATAGGATCAGATATGTTGAATATTTCTTTAGTAATTCCCACTTACAACGAAGCTAAAAACCTACCTTTTTTAATTGAAGAAATTTTATCAGTAGTCGATAAGAATAGAATCAATTTAGAATTTATTGTAGTAGATGATAATTCACCTGACGGTACGGGCGCTATAGCTGAAGAGCTAGCCAGCAAATATCCCATCAAGCTAATTCATCGATCTGGTAAGATGGGACTTGGTAGCGCGGTAGTTGAGGGTTTTAGAGCATCGAATCGTCCATTTATAGGAGTAATGGACGCAGATTTGAGCCATGACCCCAGTATTTTGAATAATCTGATTTTATCTTTAGAGTACCATGACATAGCTGTGGGTAGCCGATTTAGTGAAGGGAGTATGGTGGAAAATTGGCAGTGGTGGAGAAGATTAATTTCTAATGTTGGAGTTTTTTTTGCAAGACAACTTACCAAAATCAAAGATCCTTTAAGTGGCTATTTTTTTATTCGTCGGCAAGTTATTGAGAATGTTAAGTTAAAAACAAAAGGCTATAAAATTTTATTAGAAATTTTGGTAAAAGGAAAATATAATCGAGCGCAAGAAATCCCTTTTACTTTTAGAATGCGTAAATTTAGCGCTTCTAAGTTGAATTACATTGAGTACCTGTTGTTTTTTGGACAGCTGCTTAAATATACTGCCCATACCTTTTATAAATTTATAAAG
>CAYIJG010000001.1:24422-31186 GCA_964363685.1 uncultured Gammaproteobacteria bacterium | reverse complement strand
TCGATTGTATTTTTTAATCCCCCTCGTTATTTCTGGGTTTTTACTTTTTTACCGTATAAGCGCCAGATCTTTTTGGATGGATGAAGCGGCGGTTTTAGAGTATTTATACCACACGCCAAATCCTTTGAATTTTATAGTCGATTATTTTCGCGTGCCAGACAACCATCCGCCACTGTATTATTTTTTAGTGATAGCGCTGTATAAGATTTTGCCACTAGGCGAATTGGGAATCAGGCTACTTTCAGTACTGTCAGGATTAGGGATAGTGATCGTGGTGTATCATCTTTCCTTACTCCTTTTTAAGGATAAAGCCATGGCCCGAATGGCTATGTTTTTTACGGCTATTTCCTCGTACTTTATTCTTATCTCGCAGATGGCTCGGTATCACAGTTTGGCCGCGCTTTTGACACTGGGGAGTTTGTATTATTTTTGTAAGATTTTTCTTCAGGGCTACACTAGGAAAGATTTCGTTGGGTTTTTAATTTTAGCTATCCTGGTGGCTTACACCGATTTGCCCCATTTTATTTATTTAGTTGTTATCACTAACTTATTTTATTTTTATAAAAAATTACGGAAATCTACTATTGTTGAATTTAAAAAATGGATCGGCGGCCAATTAACCGTATTAGTTCTGTTCCTACCGATTGTCTACTTATTTTATTTAAGGGTATTCCATCAAAATGATAAGGGTTTTGAAAAAGAAAGTTTGCTTGGCGGCTCAGTGATTGATAGACTCTCGGATTTTTTGATGCATTTTTACGCTTATTTTTTTGGTGAGAATATTTTTCCTTGGAATGCGGCGCCGTTCTTATTGGGGGTTTTAGTGATAATAGTCCTACTGGGGATTTTAATCAAAACCGTTTATAAGAAAGAGGCACTGCCCAATTTGTATCTTTTATTATATTTTTTCTTTTCTTTTATCCTCTTAAATACTATTTTTTTAAATTATTTTGATCCAAGATATAATTTTATAGTATTTCCCAAGTATGTTTTTGCAGCCTTTCCTCTGTTTATTATTTTGTTGAGTTTTCTTATTTGGCAAGTAAAGAGCAAGTTTTTTAGATATGGAATCGTTATACTTACTGTAGTGGTCTTCTTCAGTGGCCTATTTAATTTTTATAACAGAAAAAATTACTTAAATGGAAGTTATTTTAGTGATTTTAAATCTTACAAATTTGTACAGGATAATTTCCAGGCAGGTGATTATTTAATTATTAATGGCGACGCGAATATTGGTTTATATAATTTTTATAAAGATAAGTATTTTAAAAATCTGACACCAATTTCTGCTTTTGATCTATCGCTGAAACACTTTAAAAATAAAAGTAGGTTTTGGTTCTTTTCAACCGGTTCAGATGGTGATAGTGTATATGGGTCTGCGGCCACAGAGGATAAAATCCCGGAAGGTTTTGTGGTTGCAGAAAAGTTTCAATCTGTGCCTATAGATAAAACACTTTTAAAGTTAAAGCAAAAAATTACTGATAGGCAAAGTTATGAGTATAAATACGGAGTCTATTTACTGATTAATAAATAAAAAACTGTTAATCGTATGCTGTTTTTGAGTATTTATCTGCCTTAAAAATTATGGAAAATAAACTACCAGTTTCAGTAATTATAGTAAATTTCAATACCAAAGACTTAGCTAAAAAAGCGCTTCAGGCATTATATAGTTCAAGCAAACTTCCAGAGCAGGTAATTTTAGTTGATAATGATTCAAAAGATGGCAGTGTTTATATGGTCAAAGATGAATTCCCAGAAGTGCTTTTAATTGCAAATAAAGAAAATTCTGGTTTTGCTAAAGGCAATAATTTAGGTATTAGACAATTTGCGAATCAACCGTATGTTTGGTTGTTAAACAGCGATACAGAAACCGGAAAAAATAGTCTAGAACAGTTAGTAAATTATATGGAAAATCATCCTGAGGTCGGCGCTCTTGGGCCACAAATGATTTATCCAGATGGAGGTTTACAATCTGTCGGTGGATTTTTTCCTTCCATTGCTAACGTACTGTACTATTTTTTACCGGTTGTTTTTTTTCTGCCTAAATTTTTTCGGAGAAGATTAAAATCGATGGCTATTTTCCCTCAGTCAATTCCTAAAATAGGTTTAGAGTTGGATTATGTTACTGGTGCGGCCGCTTTACTTCGTCGTAAGGCCTTAGATCAAGCGGGACTTATGCCGGAAGATTATTTTATGTATTTTGAAGAGACGGATATGTGCTGGAGGATGAAAAAAAATGGCTGGAAAATTAAAGCTATAAACACTGATCCGGTTATGCATGTTTATGGCGGTAGTTTTAAAACCAAACATGATCCCAGAAGGCTTAGTTTATTTCAGGAGAGTCTAGCTAAATTTGTTAAAAAAAATTATAGTGATTGGAGGAAAATTGTAATTTTAATAGAGGTTGTTTTATTTGGTAGATCAAGTATTCTTTTAAAAAGGTTTAAGGCATTATTTTAATTACTTATGGTTTCATTGGTGGTCACCGTATTAAATGAGAAAAATAATCTGGCTGATTGGCTGGGAGGTATTTTATCCCAAAGTATATTGCCGGATGAGATTGTTATTGTTGATGGCGGATCAAAAGATGGCACTCGGGAAATATTATTGGAAAAAAGTAAGCAAAATAATTTAATAAAAGTTTGGCAGTACCCAGGAAATATATCTGTCGGGCGGAATTTTGCTATTAATAAGGCACAAGGAGATATTATTGTTGTGACTGATGCTGGCTGTGTCTATGACGTTAATTGGTTCAAAAAAATAAGTGAGCCAATTTTATTAGGACAAAGTAGTTTTACAGCTACTGGTTTTGGTCCATGGTTTAAGCCAGATGATAGTCTAATAATAAGACTTATAGCCTCTGCCACAATTCCCACATTGCACGAGTTCAAAAAAGATTGGTTACCATCAAGTCGATCCGTTGCTTTTAAAAAAGAAGTTTGGCAAAGAGTTGGCGGTTACCCGGAATGGATTCCCTTATGTGAAGATGTGGTTTTTGATTTAAAAGTCAGAAAAGCGGGTGTAGTTACAGATTACATCCGTGAGGCTTTAGTATTCTGGCGACCCAGAACTTCTTTAACAAAATACTTTAAACAATTATTTGGTTATACCAGAAGTGACGGTCATGGTAAATTGTGGTTGTATAGGCAAATGATAAGGTATATTGTCTACTTAGCAAGTCTAGTTTTGTTATATTTAACTCTTAAGTCTAGCAACGCGTTTTTGCTTATTTTGTTGGTTGGGATGTTTGTTTATATGAAAAGGTTTTGGTTGAGGTGGAATAATTTTTCAGAAACTTTGCCTGCCAGTAAAAAGATTTTTGGTTTTATATTTTTACCATTTGTAGTGGTATTTGGTGATCTGGCCAAGATGTGTGGTTGGCCAATAGGTGTTTATGAAAGACTAACTGGAAAAATTAAATTTAAGTCATAAAGTAGTATGAAATTATCAATAATTTTAGTAAATTGGAAAACAAAAGATATTACCCGAAATGCTTTGCTTTCTATTTATAAGGAAACTAAAGATATAAATTTTGAGGTTATTGTTATAGATAATAATTCCCAAGATGGCAGCGTGGAAATGCTTAAAAAAGAATTCCCACAGGCGGTATTGATAGAAAATATTGATAACAAAGGTTTTGGTAAGGCCAATAATCAAGGGTTAAAAATTACCAAAGGGGAATATCTGATGTTTTTGAATACGGATGTAATTATATTAGATGGAGCTTTAAATAAACTGCTAGATTATTTAGGTAGTCATTCTGATGTCATGCTGGTGGGGCCGCGTTTACTAAACAGAGATTTGACTTTCCAACATGCATGTCGTCGCACACTGCCAAATCCAGTAAATTCCCTCTTTCATTTGTCTGGCTTAACTAAAATTTTTAAAAAGAATCGGCTTGTTAACCAATATAAGCAATATAATCTTAGTCCAGATATAACTGGCCCAACTGAAGCCCTCTCGGGAGCAGCCATGATGTTTCGGAGGCAGGTGTATGAAGAAATCGGGGGCTTCGACGAAAGATTCTTTATGTATGGTGAAGATCTTGATTTTTGTAAGCGAGTACTTGATAAAGGTTGGAAAACAGTGTATGTTAGTGAGGCTCGAATAGTTCATTTTGGCGGGCAAAGTAGCAGTAAACGCAAAGTAAAGTCCCTGATAAATTTTTATGAGGCCATGTGGTTATACTACCGGAAACATTTTTATAACAGCCACAGCCTAGTTTTAAACCTTATTATTTGGTTGGGGATACAAGTCAGGATGGGCGTTGCTCTCTTGGTGAATTATCTTAAATAGTATATGAAAACAATTCTAGTCACCGGTGGCGCTGGCTTTGTAGGATCAAATTTGTGTAAGCGATTAGTTGAGATAGGTGGAAACAAGATAATATCGCTTGATAATTATTTTACTGGTTCTCGGGATAGTCACGTATCAGGTGTTGAGTATAGGGAAGGTCATACCAAGGATATCGCAAAATACGTGCCTGAATCTGTTGATCTAATCTATCATTTGGGTGAATATTCACGGGTAGAGCAAAGCCTAACGGAACCTCAGCTCGTGTGGGATTTAAATGTGGCTGGAACCTTTGGTGTTTTAGAATATTGGCGATTACAGAATTTATCTGATAAAAAGTGTAAGTTAGTATATGCTGGCTCGTCGACTAAATTTGGTGATGGCGGGCTTGCTCGCGTGGCAACGCCATACGCTTGGACTAAAGCGGCTAACACAGAGCTTGTAAAAAATTATAGCGATTGGTATGGTTTGCCATTTGCTATCACATATTTTTACAATGTCTATGGTCCAGGTGAGCGCATCGGTAAATACGGCACTGTAATTGCGATATTTATCGATCGTTATACAAAAAAATTACCTCTTCAAGTGACTGCGCCTGGTACACAGACACGAAATTTTACCTATATTTCAGATATTATTGATGGCCTGGTACTTGTTGGAGATAAAGGAGAAGGAGAAGAGTATGGTCTTGGTAATGAGAAATCTTATTCAATGCTAGACGTGGCGAAACTTTTTAATTCCAATATCGAAATATTGCCTGAACGAGCTGGTAATCGCCAGACATCCGAATTGGACGCCTCAAGATCAAAAGCACTTGGTTGGTCTGCAAAAATATCACTTGAAGATGAAATAGCTAAGTTTCTTGAGAATAATCATCGTTTATAAAGAAAATTTAATAAAAGTTATTTGATATTTTAAATAATTATGAAAATTCTATATATCGGTGCTGGTTTTGTGGGTGCATGTTCGGCAGCTGTTTCTGCTAATAGTGGCCACAAGACGTTAGTATTTGATATTGACCAAACAAAAATAGATCTTTTAAGCTCAAACGATCGTGATACGATTGAATCTTGTTTGTATGAAAAAGGTTTGGGTGATGCTCTAGTCCGTAATCGGGACTATATTGAATTTACTACTGACCGTCAAAAGATGGGATCATTTTTAGATGTATGTGATGCGGTTTTTATGTGCTTGCCTACCCCAGAGATCGGTGAGACAGGAGAAAGTGATCTTAGTTTTTATATTTCTGCACTAGAAAGTCTGGCGGATTCTTTAGTAAAAAGAAATTCTGAGAATCAAGATAAGTATGTTCTTATTATAAATAAAAGTACTGTACCAATAGGTACGGCTGAGAGAGCAAGTGATATCTTGCAAAGCAAGGGTGTTAAAAATTATGGATTAGCGTCAAATCCTGAATTTTTAGTTGGTGGTAAGGCTATAGAGGGAGCTATGAAGCCAGATCGTATTGTTGTGGGTGCAAAAAATCAGAAAGACTTTGAAGTTTTACGTGATATTTACCAGCGTTTTTATGATGATCCAGAAGTAAAATATATAGAAGCTTCTATTTCTGAAGCTGAAGCAGGCAAGCTCTTAGCTAATTTTTATCTATTTCAAAAACTAGCTGTTTGTTTTGATGTTTTGGGTCGCACTTGTGAAGCTTTCTCAGATATACGTTTTGAGAATATGAAAAAAATTTTAATGTCGGATAAACGTATTGGTGCTTGGGGTTTTTACAATAGCTTATATGCGGGCGGAAGTTGTTTGATAAAAGATGCTCGTTCCTTATCGTATCAATTGCAGACATCTGGTAAAAGCGCTGAGTTAGTAACCCAGGTATATGCAGCAAATAAAAGACAGTTAGAGTTATTTTTGTCTCGTTTTGAAGCGGAGGCTAAAGGTGCGTGGGAGGGAAAAAAAGTGGCGGTTATTGGTCTTTCATTCAAAAGAGATACAAACGATACTCGCAATGCCCCAAGTATTACAATTGTTAATTTCTTGAAAGAAAAAGGTGTCCGCGAAATTAGGTTAAGCGACCCAGCTGCCAGTGGAATGTTCCGTCAGATTTTTCCAGAGGATGAGATTATCAAATATTTCTCCCATGAGTTTGAAGCAGCGCGCGAGGCGGATGTAATAATTATTGCGGCTGATTGGCCACAGTACAGAGGTTTGGCAGATACTATGATTGAGGAGTTAAAGAGCAGGCCAATAATTATGGACGGCCGTCGTATTTTACAACACCGTTATGAAGATTTGGCTAAAGCTGGTTTTCATGTTATTGCCGTAGGATCACCGTTCATATAATAAAAATTTTATGTCCAAATACCTAGTTACAGGCGGAGCCGGTTTTATCGGCACTAACCTGGTAAAAAAATTACTAGAAGATAAGCATGAAGTAGTAGTGCTTGACAATTTTGTGGCTGGAAGATTTGCAGAACGTATTCAAAAAGGGGCCGAGTATATTGAAGGCGATG
>CAYIJG010000001.1:0-24412 GCA_964363685.1 uncultured Gammaproteobacteria bacterium | reverse complement strand
TGTTCGCAATCAAGAAGACGTTATTAGAGCTTGCGAAGAAGATACTGATGGTATTTTTCATTTGGCCGCTTTGCCACGCGTTCTTTTTTCAATAGAACATCCAGTTGAAACGCATGATGTGAATGTTAATGGAACTTTCAATGTCCTATTAGCAGCTAGAAATGCTAAAGTAAAACGAGTCGTATTTTCTACCTCTTCTACCGCTTTTGGTAATCAAACTGAATTTCCTTCCAAAGAAGATGGAGTATTTAAAAAACCAATTTGCCCTTATGGCCTGCATAAATTAATTGGAGAAGAATACTGTCGTCTTTTTTCTCTTGTTTATGGTTTAGAAACAGTTTCTCTTTGCTATTATAATATATACGGTCAATTTATGGATCCTGATGGTGCCTACGCTCTAGTAATAGGCCGTTTTCTAAAAGCGCGCAAGGAAGGTAAACCTTTGACTGTACGTGGAGATGGTAGTATGGCACGAGACTATACACACGCTATTGACGCTGTGCAAGCAAATTTATTAGCGATGACAAAAGACACTGTTGGTAAGGGTGAAGTGATAAATATAGGTTATGGTAGTCCTGCTACTGTTATGGATTTAGTGAAATTAATAGGCGGTGAGCATGTTTTTGTGCCAGAGCTTCCAGGTGAAGTAAAACGTACTCAAGCCGACAATGCCAAAGCCAAAAAACTCCTAGGTTGGGAGCCAACTATATCCCTAGAGGAAGGCATAGCCGAACTTAAGAAAGAGTGGGGAATAAAATAATAATAAAAATAAAATACCCTGTATGATATATACAGGGTATTTTGTTTAAGTTTAATTTAGGCTACGACATGGACGAACTTGGCCATTACCATAGTCCCGTCAAATCGACGTCTTTTCTTTTGAGTAAATTTGACTTTGCCATGCTCCATAGCAAAGATACTATCGTCGCCAGCCCTTTTTACATTTTTGCCAAGATGGAATTTTGAGCCTCTTTGGCGAACGATTATCATGCCTTTTTGCACAGCTTGACCGTCGTGGAGCTTAACGCCTAGGCGTTGGGCGGCGGAATCGCGACCCAATCGGGTAGAGCCACCTGCTTTTTTATGTGACATAAGATACTGTTAGGGTTGATTTATTTGAGTAGAAATAATATACTATATCTTATAATTATTGTCAAGGAAGCCGTGTTTTATTCTCCTAAGCTATATTTCCGTGATCTGTGGATTTCCGCGCCTTTGGCAGGGTCTATTTTGTTACAGCTGTTTTTGTGGTGGAGCCTGCTCTTTAATATCAGGCAAGACGCTGGACAGATTTTCTTGCATTATAATATAATTTTTGGGGTTGATTTGGTTGGAAATTGGTGGCAGATTTATTACTTACCGGCCATCGGTATTTTAATTATTCTGTTGAATTATTTATTTTCAGCGTCAGTCTATTTGTTTGATAAATTTTTAGCCAGGTTTTTAAGTTTTTGGGTTTTATTTTTTCATATATTTTTGACGATCGGAATTCTGTTGCTGGTGGGGTTAAACTCATAATGTTTGGTAAAGTAAATGTACTCTATGGAGAAATATAAAAAATCGGCAGACAGATTATTTTTATTATTTTTTGGAATTTTAGTTGTCTTTGGATTAATTCTACTTTCTTCGGCCAGCGCGCCGGTAGGCTACGCCAAATTTGGGGATATTTATTTTTTTGTTAAGAAGCAAATTTTGTTTGGGGTTTTGCCAGGACTGTTTTTATTTTTGATTTTAGGAAATATTAAATATCAAGTTTGGCAAAAACTTGGTGGCATTATCTATGTGCTGTCTTTGGGGGCTTTATGTTTGGTCTTTATTCCAGGTGTTAGCCTTATGATTAACGGCTCGAGAAGTTGGGTGCAGTTGGGGGGATTTAGTTTTCAGCCGTCTGAGCTTGTAAAATTAACCGTGATTATTATTTTGGCAAAAATGTTATCCGAAAAAAGAGATTTAAGCGATTGGAAAAATGGCTTGTTACCGGTTTTAGCTATTCTTTCACCAGCGCTCTTGTTGGTTGGAGCTCAACCAGACGTTGGGACACTATCAATTTTAGTAGTAATTATTTTTGTGGTGCTTTATTTGGCAAATACTCCAAAGGCTTACTTAGCAATTTTGGCCTTACTGGGGGTAGTTGCTTTTGTTGGTTTGCTACTAGTGGCACCATATAGAGTCAAAAGATTAACTACTTTTCTGCACCCAGAACTAGATCCACAAGGCATTGGTTATCAAATCAACCAGGCATACCTCGCTGTAGGCTCTGGAGGCCTTTGGGGGCTTGGTTTGGGGCATTCTCGGCAGAAGTTCCAGTATTTGCCCGAAGTGCAAGCTGACTCGATTTTTGCCGTTATAGCCGAGGAGATGGGGCTGTTAAAAACCAGTTTTTTGGTTATTCTCATTACCTTTTTAGGCTTAAGAGGTTTCAGAATAGCCAAGGGATCCCCAGATGAATTTGGTCGTTTACTTGGAGCGGGGATTATGGTATGGTTTATTTGGCAATCTTTCTTAAATATAGCCACTATTATTGGTCTATTGCCATTAACCGGTGTGCCATTGCCGTTTGTAAGCCATGGCGGAACAGCTATGTTAATTGGATTAGCTAGTATAGGAATTGTGGCTAGTATTAGTAAGTATAGTTCGGTAAAATAGGTTAAATATTTTTATATGAATTTATTAGTTTGTGGTGGGGCGGGGTTTATGGGATCCCATTTTATAAAATATGTTTTGGCAAAATACCCTGATTACAAAGTGGTTAACTTTGATAAGTTGACCTATGCTGGTAATTTGGAAAATTTGCGTGATGTAGAAAATAATCCTCAATATAAATTTGTGCAAGGGGATATTTGTGATCGAGAGGCGGTAAATAAAGTTGTTGAAGAAAATAAAATTGATGCGGTTGTTAATTATGCAGCTGAGAGTCATGTGGATCGCTCTATTATGGATCCGGATCTATTTTTACGGACCGAAATTTTAGGATCTTTCAATTTGCTTGAGGCGACCAAGAATTTTAATCTAAAGAAAATGGTGCAGGTTTCAACTGATGAAGTTTATGGCAGTATTGATAGTGGTAGTTTTACAGAAGATTCTCCCTTTTCTCCTAATAGTCCTTATGCAGCTGCTAAAGCCGGAGGGGATCATTTGTGTCGCGCTTATTTTGTGACTTATAAAACCCCGATAGTAGTTTCGCATAGCTGTAATTTTTATGGCACCCATCAATTTCCGGAAAAATTAATTCCATTTTTTATTACCAATTTACTTGAGGGTAAAAAAGTGCCGTTATATGGAGATGGAAAAAACGTGCGGGAGTGGATTCATACGAGCGACCATTGTCGAGCGATAGATATCTTGTTGCATCAGGCCGAGCCTGGCAGTGTCTATAATATCGGCACTGGCAAGGAACTAGAAAATATAGAAATTACAAAGTTGATATTGTCAGGGATGGGTATGGGAGAAGAAATGATTGAACCGGTAAAAGATAGACCAGGACATGACAGGCGTTATTCTATAGATTGCAGTAAATTGACCAAAGATTTTGGTTGGCAGGCTGAGAAAGATTTTACCGATGGTTTAAAAGAAACTATTGAATGGTATAAGAATAATCTGGATTGGTGGCAGCCGCTGAAAAATGGGGAGCACGCCGAGTATTTTAAAAAACAGTATTTAGAAAATAAATAAAATCTATGCAATCAAAAAAAATCTTAATCATCGGCAATGGTTTTTTGGGGTCAAGATGCGCCAGTCTTTGGCCAGGGGCAATTTTATCAAGCAAAATTATTACCTCAGCAAAAGATGTCGAAGATCTGCTTGATGAACACAAACCGGATTCAGTTCTTAATGCTGCCGGTATAGTAGGAAAGCCGAATGTAGATTGGTGCGAAGATCATCAGTTAGAAACTATCGTTGGTAACACAATTTTGCCGATTATGATTGCGCAGGCTTGCCAAAATAAAGGTGTGTATTTATTGCATATGGGCACAGGCTGTATTTATTATGGTTATTCTTCAGATCCAAATGGTTGGAAAGAAGGTGAGCCTGCTAACCCTTCAGCGGTGTATACCAAAACTAAGTATGCAGCCGATTTAGCACTATCAACTTTGCCAAATATTGGCATAGCCAGGATTAGAATGCCGATAGACTACAAACCTTCGCCAGCAAACTTAATAGATAAGATAGCCTCATTTCCGCGAGTGATTGATGTAATAAACAGCGTGACGGTGGTAGAAGATATGGTTGGAGTTTTTAAACAGCTTTTGGAACAGCAAGCTAGTGGAATTTTTCATGTGACTAATCCTGGTGCCATCAAACACAAAGAAATTTTGGCCATGTATAATGAGATTGTTGATCCAAACCATACTAATGAGTGGATTTCTGAGCAAGAATTGGTGGCGAGTGGTTTGGCCAAAAAGACCAGATCAAATAATATTTTACAATCAGGAAATTTGGCAAAACTTGGCATAGAGATGAGAGAAGTGCATGAGGCGGTGCGGGATACGCTGATAAAATATGCGGAGCTTAAAAAAGGAAAATTATAAAATAATTATGTTAGATAATCAATCCAAAATCGCTCAACTAGACTCAAAAAACATGCGAGGTAGTATTGAGTCTTTGGGTAAGCAAATTGAAGAAGTATTAACCCAGGCCAAGCTGGTGAAAATGCCAACCAGTTACAAAAAAGTTAGTAATATTGTTTTTTTTGGTATGGGTGGTTCTGGAATTGGGATGCACTTTATAAAATCTGTATTTTTTAACTCTCTAAAAATTCCCGTTGAGATTATAAATGGTTACCATTCACCAATGTTTCTCTCCAACAAATCTTTAGTTATTGCCTCCAGTTATTCTGGTTCCACAGAAGAAATTTTGCATGCAGTTCAAGAAGCAAAAAAGAAAAAGGCCAAGATATTAGTAGTTTGCTCTGGGGGACAACTGGCCGACTGGGCAAGAAAAAATAAAGTCCCCGCTTTAGTTTTTGAGGTTAATAATAATCCATGTGGTTCACCGCGCATGGGTTTGGGTTATTCAATTTTTGGGCAGATAGCTATGTTGGCCAATTTGGGGATTGTGAAACTTTCACCACTAGAGATTAAGGCAATACTGCAGGTAATCTATCGGTACATTAAGTTGTTTGGTATAAGTAGTTCCCAGGAAGAAAATAGTGCGAAACAAATTGCCACTAGTGTATTTGGTAAAAGCGTTTGGTATGTTGGGTCAGAACACCTGTCGGGCAATGCGCATGTTGCTGCTAATCAACTCAATGAAAACGCCAAACGGTTTAGCGGATATTTTTTGATTCCCGAGCTTAATCACCACTTGATGGAAGGTATGTTATATCCCGAACATAATAAGCAAACGGTCAAGTTTGTTTTTTTGAGATCTGACTTGTATGATAAAAAAGTACAAAAAAGATATGAAATTACTAAACAAATTTTGGACAAAAACGGCATAGAGCATGTCTCGTATGTTGCTCAAGAAAGAAATAAATTGCTCCAAGCATGCGAAGTATTAGTACTCGGCAGTTATATTAGTTTTTATTCCGCAATGTTGCAGGGGATAGATCCGACCGCAATTCCTTTTGTTGATTTTTTTAAAGAACAATTGAAGAAATAATTTATGTTGTCTAAGGGTGAAAAAATATTGTTATTTCTTCTATATTTTTTAGTCACGACCATTATACCGGTTGTTATTCTTGCTACTGATGTGCCTACGTTATTTGGAGATAGGAATTATACCTTAGTTATTGGGATGGGAGTTTTGGTAATTTTATTTATTATTGGTAAGTATGAGTGGAAACAAATGCCAGATAATTACTTGAAGATGCTTGGCTGGTTTTTTTCTCCGATTATTATTTTTATACTGAGTCTCGTAATTTTTGATTTTAGGTCGTTGGTAGAAAATTTGAAGATCAGTGGTGGAATCATTACTTTAAGCGTCATAATTTCGTTTTGTCTGGTGCAAATTAGCGACTTATGGTTTAAGCAAAAAATGATAAAGAAAAATATCGAAACTTATAAAACCCCATTCCTGAAATCATATTGGAAAAAAAAGTGGTGGAGTCTGCCTGACGATATATTGATGTCAATAGTCGAATTATTATTTTTTACCTCTTTAGGCATAGTTGTATTTGTGGTAACTGTGGTCAGGTATGTCCCATACCCTCAGAGCCTTTATATTTTTGTAGTTTTTGTAATTTCAGTTTTATCTAATAGTATAATTTTTTACAGAACAGAAAGACCTAAAATGATATGAATCTTAGCGTCATCACCGTTACCTGGAATTCTGCAAATTTAATCCGTGAGCAAATTAAATCAGTTTGGGCTGGATGTAAGAGTATTTCTTTTGAAGAAATTATAGTTGATAACGCTTCTTCTGATAACACAGTCAATGTGATTGAAAAAGAGTTTCCGCAGGTAAAACTAATTAAGAGCGATAAAAATTTAGGTTTTGCTGGAGCTAATAATTTGGGGGCAAAAATAGCGCAAGGCGAGTTTTTACTTTTTTTAAATCCAGATATGCGGGTGGCTGAAGGCTCACTGGATATTATGGTAGATTGGATGAGAGTGCATCAAGATGTAGGTTTGGCTAGTTGTAAGTTATTGGATGAAAATGGGAATTTGAATAAAGACGCCTTGCCAAGACGTTTTCCAACGGTTTGGAATCAGCTGGCCATTATTTTAAAACTCCCGCATGTATTTCCCAAAATTCTCGATAAATACTTATTTAAAGATTTTAATGCTGATATAGAACAAGAGGTTGATTCGGTGCGTGGATCTTTTATGATGATGCGTCGAGAAGTATATGAAAAACTTGGTTGGGCGTTTGATCCGCGCTATTTTATTTGGTTTGATGATGCGGATCTTTGTCGAGAAGTAAAAAAAATTGGTTTTAAAGTTATGCATACGCCTATTATCAGTTGTGTGGATTATGTGGGACAAAGTTTTAAACAGAGGACTACTTTATGGAAGCAGAAGCAATTTACTAAAAGCATGTTGCAATATTTCCAAAAATGGGAACCCTGGTATAAATGGGTATGGATTGCTTTGGTTCGGCCTATAGGTATTGTTATGGCTTGGGTAAATGACAAAATATGAAACTTTCTATTAATCTAGTAACCTGGAACGGTGCCAAATACGTGCTCTACCTTTTTGAATCCTTGCGTAAGCAAACTTTTAAAGATTGGCAGTTACTTATTGTTGATAATAATTCGCAAGATGGCATGGTGGCATTGATGAAAAAAGAATTAGACCCCAGTACCAGAGCCGCAGAAGTGGCTCGGTACGGGGCAGGCAATTTTCCTGTGCCGTGGGAAATTATTGAGAATAAAGAAAACAAAGGTTTTGCGGGTGGTCATAATATGGCTTTTAAAAAAACTGATAGTGAGTATGTTTTGATGCTTAATCAGGATATGTATTTGGCGCCAGATTGTTTGGAAAAGATTGTAAAATTTTTGGATGACAATTCTCAGGTTACAGTTGCTTCACCCCGCTTGATGAAATGGAATTTTGATTTATTGGATGATGCGAATATTTTGCAAAAAAGTTTTACAGATCAAATTGATACTCTTGGTTTAGAGGTTTTTCGCAATAGGCGAGTGGTTGAAAAATTCGCTGGGCAAGATTGGCTGGAAGTGCAAAGAAAGATTGGTCAGGTTGGGAGTTTGAGAGTGTTTGGTTTATCGGGAGCCTTACCAGTTTTTAGAAAATCAAAAGTTGAAGAAGTTCTTTTTCGAGATGGTGCAATTTTTGATGAGTCGTATCAATCATATAAAGAAGATGTTGATTTGGCGTTTAGGTTAACGGCTCACGGTAGTGAAGTCTATGTTATTTTAGACGCGGTGGCGTATCACGATCGTTCGGCATCAGGGTCAAAAGATATGAGTGATATGGTAGCTTTGAATAATAAAAAGACTCAATCAGAATGGGTAAAATATCATAGCTATAAAAATCATTTAATGACTCTTTATAAGAATGAGTATTGGCAGAATCTGATACTTGATTTTCCTTGGATTTTGTGGTATGAATTGAAGAAGTTTGTTTATTATTTAGTCCTTAATCGCAAGGTTTTAGCTGGCTTAAAAGAGATTTGGAAATTAAGGAAAGATTTAAAAGAAAAAAGAACATTTATTAAAAATAACAGAAAGTTAAATTGGCAGGAAGTGCGAAAATTATATGGGCTTCGCCGCATATAATCTCATTCGTTCGGAAATATTTTAGCAAGCTAAATATTTCTCTCACTCATTTCGATTATGAAAGACATAAATATTGTATTTGTAAATTATTTTACAAAAAATGACATTTTAGATGCCGTAGATTCAGTTTTAAAAGATATCGCCAGTTGTTCATATACAGTGCAAATAACGGTAGCTGATAATTCAGAAAATAAAGATAGTATCAAAGAAGATTTAGCCGTGAAATTTCCGATAGTAAAATATATTGATTGTGGCGGTAATATTGGTTTTGGTAAAGGTAATACAGTCGGTTTTAAGGCTACGCCAGCTCGTTATTATTTTGCTTTGAATAGAGATACAACCATACCTGGAAATACCAAAGTCATAGAACGGATAATAAAATTCATGGATGAACATCCAAAAATTGGTTGTATTGGTCCTAAACTTCTCAACACCGACGGTACTTTGCAATATTCTTGTTATCGTTTTGATTGGCAATCAATTTTAATTAAACCGCTCAAGCAAATAAATTTCGATAAAAAATATAAATGGGTAAAGAAATTTTCAGACAGACTGCTCATGAAAGATTTTGACCATAACAGCACTATGCCGGTAGATTGGGTTTTGGGCGCGGCGATGGTGGTGCGTCAGGAAGTAATTGATCAAGTCGGTTCTTTTGATGAACGTTATTTTATGTATCTGGAGGATTCTGATTGGTGTCGAACCATGTGGAACCACGGCTGGTCAGTCTATTATGTCCATGATATTATAATTACGCACAAGTATACACGTGAGTCAGCCAAAATTCCGGGTATAATTAAGGCTTTAGTTAAAAACAAACTGGCTCGGATACATTTGAAAAGCTGGTTGCAGTATGTTTGGAAATGGCGTCTGAACTTTAAATATTTTTCTCACTAAAATTATTTTATGGCTAGTCCAAAAGTGGCTATTATCTATCTCTCCTTCAATTCGGATATTTACTTAGACGACATGATTTCGGCCTTGGAAAAAAGCGCCTACCCAAAAGAACAGGTTGAGTTGGTGGTGGTAGACAATCCGCATCCGAAATTTGGATTGTCCATGAGAATTTTGGAGGAAAAACTTTTGCCAATCTCCGGACAAAGCATTCCACATGTGACGCTTTTACCACAGAAAGAAAATTTAGGTTTTGCCGGGGGCAATAATGTTGGCATAGTCTGGGCGATAGAAAATGGTTTTGATTATGTTTATTTTCATAACCACGATGGTTTTATGGCCTCTGATTGTTTGGAAAAATTGGTAGAAGAAATGGAGAAAGATAAACATATTGGGGCGGCGCAATCACTATTGTTGCTTTATCCTGAAACAGAACTGGTAAATACGGCAGGTAACTCGTTTCATTATTTGGGTTTTGGTTATTGTGGAAGTTTTAGACATAAAAAAAGCGACTTGAAATTGAGAGAAGTAGAAGAGGTTGGGTATGCCAGTGGTGCCTCGGTAATTATGCGGTCAAAACTTCTCAAAGAATATGGCCTATGGGATAAGGATTTTTTCTTATATCACGAAGATTTGGAATATTCACTGCGAATGAAATCGGTGGGATATAAAACGGTTATTGTTAGGGATGCAATTTTTTATCACAAGTATCAATTCAGTCGTAATCAAGATAAGTTCTATTATATGGAACGAAATCGGTTTGGAGTGATGCTCATGTATTTTAAATGGCAGACACTGCTCGTATTGTTGCCAATGGCTTTAGTGATGGAGCTGGGCTTGATATTTTTTGCTATTATTTCTGGTTGGTTTAAGATAAAAATGAATGTCTATAAATATTGGCTTACACCAAGTAGTTGGAAATTATGGCTGGGAAAAAGAAAAAATATTCAGTCTATTCGCCAAGTGCCAGATAGCGCTATTTTAAAAATGGCCTCCGACAAAGTTATTTTTGAAGCCAAAGATATAAATAATCCATTGCTAAAATACGTTGCTAATCCACTGATGACCGTATATTGGTTTATTGCTAAAAAAATAATTGTTTGGTAGTAACCACAAAATCAAATGTTAATTTTTTTTGTGTCCAGATGCCCTGCGGGCACCCTTGCGAGGGTTCGATGGCCACTGCAAAAATTAACACTAATTCTAAAATAAATCTTGATACTTTGATATATGAAAATAAAAAAAGCGATTTTGACTGGTGGGGGACGAGCAACTAGGTTAAGGCCTGTAACTTCCACGATGAACAAACACTTGATCCCATTGGCTAACAAGCCGATGATTTTTCATGCGATTGAAAAAGTTGTCAGCGCGGGTGTGGAAGAAATTTTTATCAATACTAATCCCGGTGAAACTGAATTGCAAAAATATATTGGCGATGGCGCTCATTGGGGAATAAAAATTACTTTTTTTGAGCAAGAAGGTGGGCCTCAAGGCATAGCGCATGTGGTCAAGCAAGCGGAAAAGTTTATCGGCAATGATCCATTCTTGTTTTATCTTTCAGACAATGTGGTTCTTGGAAGTTTGGATGCTTTTATAGAAGAGTTTTCAAATGGTAACTATGATTGTATGTTAGCTTTATCCAAAGTGCCAGATCCAGAAAGATTTGGTGTTCCGGTTTTGGATGCCAGCGGCAAGCTGATAGACGTGATAGAGAAACCAAAAAATCCGCCAAATAATTTTGCGGTGACTGGAATTTACTTATATGGTCCAAAAGTATTTTTTGAAGCCTTTGGTCATATCCAAAAAAGCGATCGGGGAGAATATGAAATTTCCAGCATTCATTCTGATTTTTTGAAAAATAATCTTAAAGTTGGTTATAAAGAAATAACGGGCTGGTGGAGAGATACGGGCAAGCCCCAAGATTTAATTTCGGCTAGTCGATTATTACTAGAAGAAATTAAACCGGAAGATTTTAAAATAGAAGGAACTGTGGAATCTGGCGCGCAGTTGATTGGAAAAGTAAGAATTGGAGTCGGCACAACTGTAAATAAAAATGTAAAAATTACTGGTCCGGTTATCATTGGTGAAAATTGCACGCTAGAAGATTGTGTTTTAAATCCTAATACGACCATTGGCGCAGGGAGTACGATTAAAAATGCCGAAATTAAAGACTCTATCATTCTCAATAAATGTAATATTAGTGGCGGGGTAAATCTGTCTGGCAGTATTATTGGTGCGGGTGTGACGGTCATCAAAAAACAATCAGATCATCAAACTATGATTTTGGGAGAGAATACTTGGGTGGAGGTATAGAAGAATTTATCTGTATGTAGCATATCCAGATAGAATATAATAGCGATCGTTGTCATTCCCGCCAAAGCGGGAATCCAGACAATTGACCACGCGGATTCCCGATCAAGTCGGGAATGGCAGTGAGTATGTCGTGAATGGATAGGTGTGAATTTACCCACAACCAATACCGAGCACTCGGGATTGTCCCCATAAAAAAATAGTAGTATAATATAAATATTGTTTTTTTATTATTTACTATGAAACGTTCTTCAAAAATCATTATTTATATTTGCGCCAGTTTTGTTTTATTTATTTTGGTTTGGTGGGTTGGTTCATCGGCTTATTCTGGTTGGATGGGATATAAGTCAGAAAAAAAGACCGAAGAATTTCAATTGGCTTTGAGTAAGCCGTATAGAGAAGATACGTATGGAGGCAAAACCCCGGAAGAAACGTGGGGTATGTTTTTGGATGCGTTGAAAAAAGGGGATGTTGAGTTGGCGAGTAAGTATTTTGTTCCAGAAAAACAAGAAGAGTGGTTAAGCATTTTTGAACAAACAGTAAAAGAAAAAGGTAGTATTGAAATTGACAAACTAGAGAGTATAAAATTTGATTCAAAATCTGGCGACACGATGTATTATTATCGTTTAATTAGGGAGAATGGAAAGTTAGTAAATTCATCTATTATTTTTATTCTTAATCCTTATACCAAAGTTTGGAAAATATCATTATTATAATTAAAAAATAATAAATAATATGAAAGGAGGGGCTTGGCTTTTATTATTACCTTTATTTTTATTTCAATTGGTAGTGGCTTACGATCAGAATTCCACTCACCCGTCTCTCACGCAAGAAATGATAGAATTTTTTAATGAACGAAATTCAAACTCCACATATGATTTATCTTCCAGTGAAGCGAAGTGGCTCAAACAAGGATCTATAGAGGAGGATGAACCAGCTAGATGGATAAATCATTTTTACGACCCAGCGCATGGCGTGGGTTGGTCGGGAAAACACTTTGGCAATTTGACGCCAGAAGAAGGATATCAAAAGGGTGGGGATATTGCTCCCCGTCGTTCGCTTCCGTCTGTTGATTGGGTGACAAATCAAAACTATCAATCAGCCTATGGTCGGCAGTTTGGCAATCAAACGTGGCAAAAGGCTATTAAGTCGTATATAGATGGTGACAAAAAGTCCGCTTTTATTGCATTGGGTCATGTTTTGCATTTGGTAGAGGATGCGACTGTGCCAGATCATGTGCGTGATGATTCTCATGCGGGTATAGAGGGTGATCCCGGTTCGCCTTATGAAGCTTTTTCCAAAGTTCAGACTGATGCCGGGCCGTTAAGCACAGCTCAAAGTTTGTTACAAAATAAAACAAATTTTAAAAAATTAGGTTCAATAAATCAGGCCATTAAAGATTTGGCGATTTACGTGAATCAAAACTTTTTTTCTGAGGACACTATAAGTAACGAGGAGTTTAGTGCGCCATCTTTGTCTTTATTAAAAACTAAGTATGTGTCTACTAAGGAAGGAAGTGTAAAATTGATTTTTAATGAAAAGAGTAATCTTTATTTAGCAAAAATAAACCCAACGGATGATGTGTTTAGTAAAAAAGAAACTTATTCTATAAATGAAAAATATTTTGTCCTCCCATCCTACCGCGACCATCTATTTCCCGAAGCCGTTTTAACTGGCGCCAGCGTTATAAATTTATTTTTTGAAGAAGTAGAAAAATACAAACAAAATCCAGAAGCATTGGAGCCAATTGTGCCAGATAGCAATGATTCGTTTGTGGCAGCTCTACAGCAGTTCCCTAAAAGAACGGTAATAAAAGCTTGTGGAATTTCTGAAAGCACTTGCAAGTCGATGTATAATTCTTTGGACAATGTTGCCTCTTCTATTAAAAGCGCCCCGCAAGCAATAAGTTCAGCTGTCTCTGGCGCAGTTAATAATATTTTAGATTCAGCTAAAGCAAAATTGGGTCTGGCAAGCAATCAAGCTTCAAGCCAAAATAATTCTAAATTAACTAGCCCTAATTCTCCAGTAGCGCCAATAATAACTCAGCCAGAATTGCCAAAACCAGTAGTAATAACAGTTGTGTCTCCCAAAAATACACCAGTAAAGCCTGTGGTGCCAAAAGTAATCCCAACAGCGCCCACGCCATCTGTAGATTTATCACCAATACCGAACACTCCAGAACCTGCCAAAAATGTTTTACCCCCAATACCGCCAAAGTTTGTTTTTGGAGGTGGTGGTTCGAGCGCTCCTTCAGTGCCAACAAACCCACCCGCGCAAGAAAATAATAATGTTATTGTTCCTGTAGTAGAAAATTCTACAAATACATCTTCTCCTACTACAACTCCCGAAATTATTGTCCCTACAACCACAGTCGAAGTAGCGTCGACAATTTCAGTGGAGGTTATTATTGATACAACTTCTCCGTCCATACCGATCTTAAGTTTTACCAATCAATCTGGAGTTGGTTCTACCAATATTTTGGTAGATGTGGAAAGCATAGATCTGTTATCTCCGCCAGTTTATTTTGATTTAGACGTCTTGGCTTCTAGCACGATTGGTTGGGAGTCTTTGGCCACCAGCACAACTATCACAGCTTTTAATTTTGTGGGTATCCGTGGTCAGTCATATTATTTTAGAGCGCGAGCCACTGATGCGGTCGGCAATATTTCTGATTGGAGCCCAACTTCTTCGCAAGTTTTTGTAAATTGGAGTGGGGAAGTGGTGATAAACGAAGTGGCTTGGGCGGGGACAAGTGCAAGTTATGCAAATGATGAATGGTTTGAGTTAAAAAATAATACGGATCAGCCCATAGACTTCACTGGTTGGAAAGTTTTAGTTGCTGGTAAAGAAATTAGTTTTACCAAAATAAATAATAAAATAATTCCGGCCAGCGGTTATTACCTGTTAGAAAGAACTACCGATGACACTGTGAGAGAAATTAGCGCGGAAATTACTTTTAGTTTGAATGGAGGATTTAATAATAGTGGAGCCAAGATAGAACTATTAAAACCAAATGGCGAAAAATCGGACGAGGTAAATGCTAGTAGTGGTTGGTTTGCCGGAGATTCCGTGTTGTACAAATCAATGGAAAGAATTAATCCTTTGGTCAATGGCAATAATCCGGCCAATTGGCAAAGTAACCAAGGTTTTCGTGAAAACGGACGTACCTTTAATGGTGGACCAATTTATGGATCACCTAAACGATCAAATTTTGGGTTTATAAATTTGAATTTTAATCAAGATGATACAGTTCGCACCTTGACCAAAGCCAACAATCCTTACATCCTACAGTTTTATGCCATTCCCGCAGGTAAAACCCTTATTATTGAACCGGGCGTGGTCATCAAAAGTTATACGAGTGGTGCCAAGATAGATATTTTTGGTAGTTTACAAGCCACCGGTTCGACGCAAGAAAAAATAGTTTTTACTTCTGGCCGTGACAAGGGTTTAGCTGGTAATTTAGAAAATAGCACGGTTGGCACTTGGTCTTCTCCAACTACCACCCCACAAGATTGGCAAGGCCTTTGGTTTCGCCCAAGCTCTACCGCTATTTTGGACAATACGATTTTGCGTTATGCGGGCAAAGGTTTTGTGGTGCCGCCAAATGCTTTACCAGTCAGTCAAGCGATTCGGTTGGACAATGCCAATGCCACAATTTCAAACTCAAATTTTTCTGATAATGGCCCACTAGCTTTATTTGAAAAAAATTCTACCACTACCATTACTAATACAGTTTTTGCTAATGGCGACCGGGCTATTCAGTCTGAAAATAGCCTCCTTTCAGTTTCAGATTCGTCCTTTACAAATTTTACAAATAGCAATGGTCCATTATATACTAAAGATAGGTGGCCTATTCTTACACAGCTAAATTACAGCAGTAATCTTTTAAATATGCCTTTCTTGGAAGCTGTAACTATAAGCGAACCAGAAGTTTCCATTGGCGCAGATGAAAATATATTGGTAAATGTTTTAAAAGTCGCGCCTTCGTCTACTCTAAATATTGAGCCAGGAGTTTCGGTGCATATGCCATTATATGGGTTTGCAGAAGTAAGAGGAACTTTGAATGCCAATGGTACTGCTGAAAAGCCAATAAATTTCTTGCCTAGACCTGGCGATCCGGCGTGGGGAAATATTCGTTTTTATAATTCAAATTCAACTTTAAATTATGTAAATTTCAAACAAGGCAATCGCCTCAACGGCCGTCCGGAAAATCTAAATGGCATGATTATTGCCAATGATTCAAATTTAACAATTAATAATTCCAACCTTTCCGATAGTGAGGCTAATTCAATTCAAGCTAATAATTCTACAGTACAAGTTTCTAATTCTAATATTGGCGTGGCTGTTAAAAATAATACTCGTGGAATCAAAGCCGTGAGTGGTAATGTGAGCTTAAACAATGTTAATTTTAATAATCTGTATATCGGTATGGAGAGCGGTTCGTCAGACCTACCTGCGCTTATAGTAGATATACAAAATATGGTCTCATCCAGTTTTTCTAATGTAGATTATTTCTGGCAACCACTCAATCTGTGGAGTTTTCAACCGCCCAATATTGATAATTTAGTTAATCTATAGAATATATGTCATTTGACAAACAACAAGCGCAAGAAAAATTAGAAAGTATTTTGGATAGGGTAAGAATGGTTAATCGTTCTATACAAGAAGAAATTTTGGATTATAGAAGAAGTGATTCGTTGCAAGACGAAGAAGATGAGCGCAAGACAATGTTAGACATAAGATCTCATTTGCTTGAAGATTACCGCAAGCTTGATCGGGTACTAACAGAGCTAGATAGGTATAAATAAACAGAAACCCTGTACCGTTCTGGTACAGGGTAATTCAATGTATACCATTTTTGATATCCATTGAGTTCAAGTTGGCTGCGTTGTACGGAACGCAGCCGTCGAACCTCCTTGTTGTAGAATCCCCCGTACGGGAGGTGTTGGTTTTGAGTCTAGCAGAAGGCTCGGATGTTGAATGTGGTAGGC
Organism: uncultured Gammaproteobacteria bacterium; assembly: GCA_964363685.1. Classification (GTDB taxonomy): domain Bacteria; phylum Patescibacteriota; class Patescibacteriia; order Magasanikbacterales; family GWA2-37-8; genus XYD2-FULL-39-9. The sequence continues at coordinate 8,038 of CAYIJG010000001.1, read as the reverse complement.
ACCTCAACCTTGAATCCAGCCCTGTCGATTGCTGCTCCGATTTTTCTGGCGGCCTCGATGTATTCCATCATAGCAGCCTTGTTTTTGCGCGCCATACACAGGCGTGCAGAGCTCATGGCCCTACTGTATGCCAAGAAGAGGCCGTTGTAGGCCAACCTTACCCTTTTGAAGTCTTTTTTCTTAGCCGTTTGATAGGCCGAGATGGCTTCGCGACACTCCGCGAAGGCTTCGTCAGGTGTGGGCAAGGACACTGAATTGTTCTTACGCATCGACGTACCTTTGCGGTTGTGGGTTGTTGAGTCAACTACTAGAATAGATTGTATAAAAAATTACTCAAGAGAGCAAATTTTTACCAAACTATACCTGTTCAAGCCGTTTTGCTACTTGTCCCCATTTTCTTCTTGGGAGTTTGCCCAAAATATGGTACACTAAATTCCATGATCAAACTCACTAATGTTTCAAAAATTTATCGGACTGGTACACCGGCACTTCGTAATCTAAATCTGCACATTGGGGCAGGGGATTTTGTGTCTATTGTCGGTCAAAGTGGCACAGGCAAGACGACGCTGGTCAAAATGTTGATTGCTGAAGAAAAGCCAAATAAAGGCACTATAGAAATAGGTGGTTGGGATATTACCAAAATTAGTCCTAGTGATGTGCCGTTTTTACGTCGTCAAATCGGCGTAGTTTTTCAAGATTATAAATTATTACCGCAAAGAACGGTGTACGAAAACGTGGCCTTTGCCCTAGAAGTAGCAGGCGAAAAAAAACAACGCATTCATCAAGTCGTACCGCAGGTTTTGGAAATCGTTGGTTTGTCCAACAAAAATGATAGTTATCCGTATCAACTTTCCGGTGGGGAACAGCAACGCACCGCTATTGCCAGATCGCTAGTGCATCGCCCAAAAATTATCGTCGCTGATGAACCTACTGGCAATCTTGATTCTATCAACACCGAAGAAGTAATTTCTATTTTGAAAAAAATAAATGAGTTTGGTACGACCATTATTTTGGTCACTCACAATCGGGAAGTGGTGAATCATTTGCGTCGTCGCGTGATTACTCTCCACGGCGGAGAGATTGTTAATGACGAAAATGATGGTAAGTATAAGTTGTAAATTTAGAATTTAGTAATTAGTTTTTAGTATTTTACGGATATGTCCTCTTTTTTAAGAATATTAAAATTTGCTTTTCAAGATTTATGGCGCAACCTCAGCCTGTCTTTTATGACGGTCTTTATTCTGATTCTGATGCTTTTGTCGGTCAACACTCTCTGGTCGCTTGATATTATTACCAAACAAGCGGTAGAGGCGGTCAAAAAGCAGATTGATATTAGTATATATTTTGTTCCTGAAGCGACACAGAAAAATGTGAGCGATATTCAATCTTATATAGAGCTGTTTCCTGAGATAACTAGCGTGCAACTGCAAACAAAAGAACAAGTTCTATCGGCTTTTCGTGAACAGCACAAATTACAAAAAGAAGCCTTGGAGGCGCTCGATGAGCTCGGCGCCAATCCTTTTGGGCCGACGATGGTTATAAAAACTAAAGAACCAAAAGATTATAAAAAAATAATTGAAGCCTTAGATGTGCCGGAATACGAAAGTATCATTGAAGCCAAAAGTTTTGATAATCACGAAGATGCCATCGAGCGTTTGCAAAATATCACCAACCGTATTGAACGGATTGGTTTTGGCCTCACAATTCTCTTTGCCATTATTTCTTTTCTTATTATTTTCAACACCATTCGCGTGGCGATTACGACTCAGCGGGTTGAGATAAGTATCAAACGTTTGGTAGGAGCTAGCAATTGGTTCATTCGCGGGCCATATTTGGTTGAATCCTTTGTTTTTACTATCGCTAGTATTGCCGGTACTATTGGGTTGGTATTTCTGGCTTTAGGATGGATAGACCCATATTTGGCCGTGGTATTGCCAAATGGTTTTTCCTTGACAAATTACTTCTATTCTAATATGCTGATGCTGTTTGGCAGTCAGGCTTTAGCTGTCTTAATCCTCACTATTATTTCTAGTGGTTTAGCGATGAGAAGGCAGTTGAAGGTCTAGTTGTACCTTGCAGGATCAAAAGTTATGGTTTTAAGCATTGCACATTCCGAGGTCGTCTAATGGTAGGACTCCGCCCTTTGAAGGCGGCTATTTTGGTTCGAATCCAAGCCTCGGAACGAATTATATTAATAAAAAATCTACCTTCTGGTAGATTTTTTGTAAAAAAAAGTGCCCTGGAACGAAGCAGTCCGTGTGGTTGGCCAAACTGCCAGCTAGCTCATATCCAGCGGGGGGAGAGGATATATGGCTGCGGCAACCTTTGGCAATCATGCACGAAACTTCTTGTTCCAGGACTTTTGTACCCTACTATGACCAGATTTTTTTGTAAAGCCCTCTTCTCAAATAACCCTGTTTATGCTATAATTTAAGCGTAATTTTATTGTTTTTAATTGTTTATTTTATGTCGGACATCAAATCATATTTTAAAGAAGCTATCAAACAAGAAGCCTCTGATTTACATTTGGTTGGTGGGGAAGTGCCAATGATTCGGATAGAAGGCGAATTAAAAGAGCTTGATGACAAACCCTTAAATAGTAAAGATTTGGAATCCCAAATTAACGAATTAATCACCCAAGAACAGCAGAAAAAGTTTGAAGAAGAAAAAGAACTTGATATTAGCTATGAAGTTGGCGAGGTTCGTTTTCGCGTAAATTTGCATTGGCAATCAAAGAATATTGGTATGAGCGCCCGTGTGATTTTAGCCGAAATTCCTACACCTGAAGATTTACGTTTTGAGCCGGCTTTGCTTGAGATGACAAATTTGCTCGATGGTTTGGTTTTGATTACCGGTCCAACCGGTTGCGGAAAGACTACTACTATCGCATCCATGATTGAAGAAATAAACAAAACTAGAAAGGCGCATATTATAACCATTGAAGATCCGATTGAGTTTATGTTTAAAGATAAAAAAAGCCTGATTGAACAGCGTGAAGTTGGAGCCGATACAAATTCATTTGCCAACGCGCTCAAGTATGTGTTGCGTCAAGATCCAAATATAATTTTTGTGGGCGAGATGCGCGATCCCGAGACTATTGCGATGGCGCTGACTGCCGCTGAGACTGGGCATTTGGTATTTTCTACACTCCATACTTCTAGTGCCGCGGAGTCGGTTGAACGTATCGTGGATGTGTTTGAAGGTTCGAAACAGAAACAAGTATTAATTCAACTATCAGCAGTTTTACGCGGAGTGGTGGCGCAACAGCTTTTGCCCTCCAAAGACGGCGGTAGAGTGCCGGCTAGAGAGATTTTAATTAATACCCCGGCTGTAGCCAACCTCATTCGTAACAATGAAATCAGTCAAATAAAATCAGCCATCCAAACTGGTATCAAAGATGGTATGGAGACCATGGAAAACTCCGTTAAAAAACTTTTGAAAGAAGAATGGATTACCGAAGAGGTGGCAGAAAAAAGAGTAGGAGGAAAGAGAAAGGTGTAAAGTATGGATTCATTGGAAAAAATATTTCAACAAGTTGAATTGGTTTCAAAAAAAACCAATGTTCCTGCATATGTCGTGGGCGGTTTTGTGCGTGATTTTTTGTTAGGCAGAGCTCAGAAGAAGGACTTAGATTTTGTGGTGGTAGGTAGTGGTCTTGAGTTTGCCAAGAAATTTGATGAAGAATTAAAACAAGAAGGGAGTCTGATAGAATTCTCTGATTTTGATACAGCTAGATACATAATTAAAATCCCAAACCCTGAGGAAGAAGTGGTTTTGGAGTTTGCAGGAGCCAGATCAGAAAAATACGAACCCAATTCTCGTAAGCCCAAAGTTGAGCAAACAACTTTAGAAGAAGATTTGGCCCGGCGTGATTTTACAGTCAATGCGATGGCGGTGTTAGTATCTGTATTTGCCAAAGCGCTTAATCCAAGTGAAGCCAAATTAAAAAAAGAAATTATTGATCCGTTTCATGGTTTGGAAGATTTAAAAACTAAAACCCTTCGCACTCCGCTTGATCCGAATAAAACTTTTAGTGATGATCCGTTGCGCATGATGCGAGCCGTGCGTTTTGCTAGCCAGCTTGATTTTTCAATTGAGCCAAAGACGTTGGAGTCTGTATATATCAATCGGGAGCGTCTCAAAATTATTTCCGCGGAAAGAATTCAGGAAGAATTGTTTAAATTAATGTCCTGTTCCAAGCCGTCTATTGGGTTAATTTTGATGTGGCAGACTCATCTGCTTGATATGGTCTTGCCGGAAGTAGCCAAATTAGAAGGAGTAGAAGACGTCTATGGTCATCAGCATAAGGATAATTTATTGCATACTTTCAAAGTCGTCGACAATGTGGCTGAGCGATCGAACAAAACCTTATTGCGTTTTGCCGGAATGCTTCATGATATTGGTAAGCCGGCTACCAAAAAACTTTTGCCAAAAATCGGTTGGACATTTCATCAGCATGAACATGTGGGTAAAAAAATGGTTTATGCCATTGCCAAGCGTTTGCGATTTTCCAAAAATGATACAGATTATCTTGCCAAGCTCGTGCGCTGGCATATGCAACCGATAAGTCTGATGGACGATGGCATAACCGATTCCGCGGTGCGTAGACTGGTAGTTAATCTTGGTGATGAGTTGGAAGACTTGTTGATTTTGGGTAGAAGCGATATTACCAGTGGCAACCCTTACAAGAAAGAAAAACGTCTGAAAAATTATGATTTCTTGGAAGAAAAAATTAAAGAAGTTATAGAAAAAGACAAATTGCGAGCTTTCCAATCACCCTTACGAGGAGATGAAATAATGCAGTTAACGAACCTAAAACCAGGACCAACCGTGGGTAAAATCAAAGAAGATATAGAAGAAGCAATCTTGGAAGGTATTATCCCCAATGATTATGAAGCGGCCAAAGTTTATTTTGCCACTATCAAAGATAAATATCTGGCAAAAGTAAAAGATTGGGAAAAAGAATAATCATTGACAGAAATGTTGTATTTTAGTATGATAAGTATGTTAAATCATACTTATCATTTATTATATGGCAAAAGATCTACTTGGTAAAAGCGGTTTCCATGTCTATGGCATGACGGTATTAGGGGAGCGCGGGCAGTTGGTTATACCAAAGGAAGCCCGCAGTAAGCTGAAATTAAAAAACGGAGACCAGTTTATGGTGGCAGAGCATTTTGGAAAGATTATCCTAGTGCCACAAAAGATGATGCGTGACTTATTATCAGTTTTAAGTAAGAATCTAAAATAATAATATAAGGGCTTTGCCCATACATTTATTTCGAATATATCTAAAATATATTTTCATTCACTCGGAGATAAATAAGCAAGCTCATTTACCTCCTCATTTATTTCAAATATGAACATTTTCAAAACCAAAAAATTCTATATCATTGCCGTTATTGTTTTGATAGTCGGAGCGATCGTCTACGGGCGAGTCAAAAAAGCAAATCAGCCAGTGGAATACGAAACCGTCAAAGCCCAAAAAGGCGATTTAACCCAGACGGTAGAAGCGACCGGTAAAGTTGAATCTCAAAGCGATTTATCTCTGCGATTTGAAATTCCTGGACTAATAAGTAGTGTTAATGTGAAAGCTGGCGCAAAAGTAAAAGCAGGAAAGACTTTGGCAAATTTAAAACTTTCCGAACTAAATGCCGCTGTTGCTCAAGCGCAAGCCAACCTAAATCAGAAATTAGCTGGCGGTACACAAGCTGAGAAAGATTATTACAAAGCCGTCTTAGATCAAGCAGAAGTTGATTTACAAAACAGTAGTTTGGTATCCAATACCTACGAAGACGCGGTCACTGTTTTGCAAACTTCTTTAGTTAAATTAGATGACGGTCTGGTTCAAGCGGATAATATTTTGGGTATAGATAATACCAGTGTGAACGATGAGTTCCAAGGGTCTTTATCAGCTTCTGATCCAAATAAGCTTAACTTAGCGAGCGCTCAATATATAACTGTAAAGAATAGAATCGCACAACTCAAGAGCGCAGTTACGCCACTAACCAGTGCTTCTGCTGAAATTGAGATTGATTCGGCTTTAAGTGGTGCTATTGAAGCATATATACAAATGAACCAACTACTCATTTCCGTTAATGAAGTGTTAAACGCGTCAGTGGTAGGTGCTAACTTTTCTCAGGCTACTTTAGCTACTAAAAAAACTATCATTGACACAACTAGAACTTCCGTTAATGCCCAACTGGTTTCTCTGACCAATGCTAAACAAGCAATCACAGACGCGAGAGTATCTTTAAAAATAAAAGAAGCCCAGTATAAACAAGCCTTGGCTAATTATAATAATAAAATAAATCCAGTGCGGGATGTTGATGTGGCCGCCTACCGAGCCGCTTTGTCTCAAGCGATAGCCAGCAGGAATAAAGCGATTATCCGGGCGCCGATAAGCGGAGTGGTCACTTCTATCAGTAAAAAAGTAGGAGAGTTTATTTCGTCAAATGAAGAAATGGTGCGTATGTTTGTGCCACACTATGAAATTAAAGTTGATATTTCCGAAACTGATATTTCTAAGTTAAAAACAGATGACCAGGTAGAAATCACTCTTGACGCTTTTGGAGATGAAACTAAATTTTCTGGTAAAGTTATAAATATCGAACCAGGCTCAACTGATATTTCTGATGTAGTTTATTATAAAGTGACCATCACTATTAATGATTCAGAAAAAGACATTAAGCCGGGGATGACAGCTAATGTGAAAATTAGTACTGATTCTCGCAATGGAGTTTTATTTGTGCCACTGCGAACTATTCGCACCAACGACGAAGGTAAGTATGTAAAAGTTCTGCAAAACGGCCAAGCCGTGGATAAAATGGTGAAGCTTGGTATGAGAGCGGATAACGGCAGGGTAGAGATATTAGAAGGAATCAGTGAAGGGGAAGATGTTATTATTAGTGTTAAATAAGTTATGGCACTTATTGAAATTAAAAATTTAATGAAGAATTACGAGAACGAAGGCGTTGTCACTTCTGTTTTGCATGGTTTAAATTTTTCTATTGAAAAAGGCGAGTTTGTGGCGATTATGGGTCCGTCTGGTTCTGGTAAATCAACGCTGATGCATATTCTCGGGTTTCTAGATAAACTAACTTCAGGTTCATATATTTTTGGAGGCAAAGACGTAAGCGCTTTGACTGATGATGAGTTGGCAAAAATGCGTAGCCAAGAAGTTGGATTTATTTTTCAAGCGTTTAATCTTTTGCCCCGCACGACGGTGATGGAAAATGTCATGTTGCCACTTACCTATATCAAAATGGAAAAATCAGAGAGGTTGGCCAAGGCCAAAGAGGCGCTCGTGTCTGTTGGTTTGGGACATAGATTAGAATTTTTTTCTAATCAATTGTCAGGCGGAGAAAAACAGCGCGTGGCTATTGCTAGATCATTAGTTAATAACCCATCGGTTATTTTTGCCGATGAACCAACAGGTAACCTTGATTCAAAGTCAGGTTTGCAAGTGATGCGCATTTTGCAAAATCTTAATGAGCAGGGTCATACTATTATTTTGGTGACCCATGAAAAGTACACCGCTGATCATGCCAAAAGAATTTTGCGCGTCAAAGATGGACTCATAATTGAGGATGTGGCAGTGGTGGAAAGATTGCTAGCTAAGGATGTTGATGAATTGAAGAAATAACCATCACTCATTTCGTTTATATGGGCTAAAGCCCATATAAACTCATTCGCTCAAAAATATTTTAGCAAGCTAAATATTTTGCTCGCTCATTTCGTTTATGAACATTCTAGAAGAAGTAAATAGTGTCTGGAAAATTGTGGGCCGAAATAAAGTACGGTCTTTTTTGACCATGCTTGGAATTGTGATTGGAATCATGTCTGTGATTGTGGTGATGTCAGTTGGCGCGGGAGCCCAGAGTTTGATTCTCAATCAAGTGACTAGCCTTGGTTCCAATTTAGTTGCTATTTTGCCAGGCAAATCCGAAGACAATGGTCCGCCAGCCTCAGCGATGGGGATCGTGGTGACTACACTCAAACAGGCCGACCTAAAAGCTTTAACTGATTCTGATTTTTC